>DATFGK010000102.1:0-10904 GCA_035249485.1 Actinomycetota bacterium
CCCGGCTCCCCAAGCCGGAAGACCGCTACGCGCTCGCCGGCGGCTGCTACGGCGTTCAGGCGCTCAGCACCGCCGCCTACCTGGTCCGTGACGGGGACGGCTTCATCGCGGGAAGCCAGTCCCTGGACGCGGCGGAACCGGTCCACTTCCAGGCGACGGATCTCGGCACGTACCTGCTCTACGGCACCGCGAAGGACTTCGTCGCCGCCGACGAGGGCGTTATCGGCTCGATCGTGACCGCCGTGAAAAACAGCCAAGCCGGTCAGATCGTCGGCGGCGTGACCACCGGTGCGACCGACGAATCGCTCGATGCCGTGCGGGATGGGCTCGGCCCGGCGACGGGCCTTGGGGGCGCGATAGTCGCCGCGAGCACCGCGAGCGAGCTGGCCGACTGGGAGATCGACCAGGTCGCCGCCGACACGTTCACGATCAAGCTTCCGGCGCTGGAGAAGTTCCTCACGGTCGGCGACGGCGGCGCGTTGACGCTCGCCGACGAGGCCGGCCCGAGCGGGCAGTTCGGCTTCCAGCTCACCGACGGCTGCGCAGCGTTCCCCGAGGTCGAGGTCGGCGTCGAAGGGCCGATCGCGGCCGGCGACACGGCGTTCGAGGAGGTCCAGGGCTACATCGACGCGCACGTCCACATGATGGCGTTCGAGTTCATCGGTGGCCGGGTCCGCTGCGGACGTCCGTGGCATGCCTACGGCGTGACGCACGCGCTCGTCGATTGCGCCGACCACGAACCGGGCGGCCACGGCGCCGTGCTCGAGGCCGTCCTGAGCGGTGGGAACCCGGTCGAGGGGCATCCGACCGACGGCTGGCCCACGTTCAGCTACTGGCCCAAGTACAACTCGCTCACCCACGAGCAGCTCTACTACAAGTGGCTCGAGCGCGCATGGCGCGGCGGGCTCCGCATGTTCACGAACCTCCTGGTCGACAACCACGCGCTCTGCTCGATCTATCCCCTGAAGCGGAACAGCTGCAACGAGATGGACGGCGTGCGCCTCCAGGCGAAGCGCATCCACGAGCTCGAGCGCTACATCGACGCGCAGTCGGGTGGGCCCGGCGAAGGCTGGTTCCGCATCGTCACCGATCCGTTCCAGGCGCGCAGCGTGATCAACGAAGGGAAGCTCGCCGTCATCCTCGGGATCGAGGTGTCGATCGTGCTCGACTGCGGCGTGACGCTCGACATCCCCAAGTGCACCGAGGCGCAGATCGACGAGCGCCTCGACGAGGTCTACGGCCTCGGCGTCCGTCAGATGGAGCTCGTCAACAAGTTCGACAACGCGCTCTCCGGCGTGACCGGCGACGGCGGCTCGACCGGCGTCGTGACCAACTTCGGGAACTTCACCGAGACCGGCAGCTGGCTGAAGATGGAGACCTGCGCGCCGGAAGAAGGGGAGGCGCAAGACAACACCCAGATGAACCTGCACGACGATGCGGGGACGCCGGAGGCGATCACCGGACGCGACGGGCTGGCCGCGGGGATCCTCGAGGCGACGGGACTGAGCGGCGTCGTGCCGCTGTATCCCGCCGGGCCGCACTGCAACGTCCGCGCGCTGTCGCCGCTCGGCGCGCACATGATCCGTCGCATGATCCAGAAGGGCATCATCTTCGACCCCGACCACATGAGCGCTCGCGCGCGCACGCAGGCGATGGACATCATCCGCGACGAGCAGGCGCCCGGCGTCGTGTCGAGCCACAGCTGGGCCGACATCACGATCTACCCGCGCGTGCTCGAAGCCGGCGGAGTCGTCACGCCGTACGCCGGCGGCTCGAAGGGCTTCTTCGAGACCTGGGCGGCCTACAAGAAGTTCGCCGACCCGCGGTTCACGTTCGGCTTCGGCTACGGCTCGGACGTCAACGGCTTCGGCTCGCAGGGCGGGCCGCGGAGCGATGCGGCCGAGAACCCCGTGACGTACCCGTTCACCGGCTTCGGCGGCACCACGATCCACCAGCAGCGCAGCGGCGAGCGCGTTTACGACATAAACGTCGACGGCGTCGCGCATTACGGTCTGTATCCGGACTGGATCGAGGACCTTCGCCTGCAAGGCGGCGACGCGATCGTCGCGGACATGCTCCGCGGCGCCGAGGCGTACCTCCAGATGTGGGAGCGGACGATCGGCATCGCATCCGATGCGTGCAGGTCCGACGTGGCGGACCTGACCGACGCTGCCGTCGGCTCACTCGACACGGGGATGACCCCCGAACAGGTCATCGAGACCATCGGGCAGCCGCACACGCGGCACGACGCCGCGTTCACGTTCTGCATGACGGGAGCGCGCACGGCCACCGCGACGTTCGACGACGGCGGCCACCTCGTGGCGGTCGCCATCGCGTAGCGCGCCCGCCGTTTCTCCTTCCGTAAACCGGGAACAACGTCCACACGGCTGTCCGATGAGGAGGCGTGATGGACGCGATCAAGCTGATCAAGGAAGACCACGAGAAGTTCCGCAAGATCCTCAAAGAGCTCGAGGACACGACAGAGCGCGCGGTCAAAACCCGCGAGAGGCTGTTCGCGGATCTGCGACGGCTGCTCGAGCCTCACGAGGCGATGGAAGAGGAGATCTTCTATCCCGCCCTGCGTGAGAAGCTGAAGGACGACGAGATCGTGCTCGAAGGCTACGAGGAGCACCACGCGGCGGACGTCCTGCTGGAAGAGCTCGAGGCCGTTGCGTTCGACGACGAGTCTTGGGGCCCGAAGATGAAGGTCATCCAGGAGAACATCGAGCACCACATGGAGGAAGAGGAAGGCCCGATGTTCTCCCAAGCTCGCAAGGTGCTGGGCGAGTCCGAGCTCGAGGAGCTCGGACTCCAGATGGAGGAGCGGAAGAGCGCGTCCGCCCGCCGCTGATCTGGTCGCGTTCGAGCGCTTCGTCCCGGAGACGCAACTTGCCCCGCTGAGTTAGCATCGGGGCTGCCGTGGCCTGGGGGCCGCGAGGGGAGGGGGCCATGACGCCGACCGACGAGCAGGTCACGCGCGCACGCGCGCTCGCCCAGCATCACCGACGGGTCGGCGCGGCCCTCCGGTACGTGCTCGATCGCAACAAAGACCCCGAGGAGCTCACGCCGTTCATCACCGGCGCGGCGGCCACGCTGCTCGAGGTCCTGCAGACAGAAGACTTCTACACCCGGACGCTGATCGAGAGCGCGCTTGCCGTCGCCGAGGCGGACGCGGCCGAGGTCGCAGCCGACTCGGTCCAGCTCAACGGCCGGGGGGCGCCGCTCAAGCGGTTGCAGCGCGCGGCCGACGATGCGGTTTCCGAGATCGCCGCGATCGGCGACGCGACCGACAAAGCCGATCCGATCGCTTCGATGAAAGAGGACGAGAAGAGCTACATCCTCGCCCTGGCGCGGCTGGCGGACCTTGCCGGCCGTGAGGCCTACCTGCGCTAGACCTCGACCTCTTCGTCCCGGCGCAGGTCGGGTTCGATGAAGATGTAGCGCGCGGATGGCACCGCGGCTCGTATCCGTTCCTCGGCCTCGTTGATCGCCTTCGCGACGCGTCCCGTCGTCATCCGAGGGGCGACGCCTACCTTGAGTGCGACCAGGATCTCCTCGGGTCCGCGGTGCTCGGTGCGCAGCAGAAGCACGTCGCGGAGCTCCTCGACGTCCCCGACGGCCTTGAAGATCGCATCGACCTCCGCTGGCGAGGCGCCCTCGCCGATCAGCAGGCTCTTGGTCTCGACCGCGAGGACGATCGCCACGACCGCGAGCAGCGCGGCGATCGCGAGCGTTCCGATGGCGTCCCACATCGAGTCGTCGGTCAGGACGGATAGCCCGACCCCTCCCAGCGCCAGAACGAGCCCGAGCAGCGCAGCCGTATCCTCGAGGAGCACGGTCGTGAGCTCGGCGTTCTTGCTCTGGCGGATGAAGGTCCACCAGCCGCGGCCGGCCCGCACGATGTTGGCCGCGTGCACCGCCGTCAGGAGCGAGAAGCATTCGAGCACGATGGCCACGGACAGGATGACGATCGCGACGGCCGGGGACTCGAGCTCGTGCGGGTGCGCGAGCTTGTGGATCCCTTCGCGCGCGGCGAAGCCGGCGCCGGCGGTGAACAGGATGACCGCGACGAGGAAGGCGAAGAAGTACCGCTCGCGCTCGTACCCGAACGGCCTGTCGATGTCCGCTCTGCGCGCGGCGCGCCGCCCGCCGAGCAAGAGCAGCGCCTGGTTACCGCTGTCGGCAACCGAGTGCGCGGCCTCGGCGAGCATCGAGCCCGATCGCGTGATAACGAAGCCGAAGAACTTGGCGACGGCGATCCCCATGTTCGCCGCGAGCGCCGCGATGATTGCCTTCTTCGATTCTCCGGTGCTCATGCGTGGGGACAAGCGTAGCCGGTCGGCTTCGCCGACCGGCTACGCGGGCCCACGGCGCTCCGTCTAACGTGTCGTGCCGCTCTTCACCTCGCCACGCCAGGCACCGGTCTCTACGCCGCGCTCCTCGATGAACCTCTTGAAGCGGCGGAGATCGCCTCCGACGCGGGCTCGGACGATGCCGAGCGCATCACCCGCCGTCTCGACGAAACCCTCGGGATCGAAGTCCATCTCGACCGTGATCCGGGTCTGGCCGTCGCCGACCGGCTCGTAGGTCACACGGCCGGAGAGCTTCACGCCCTCCTCGCTCCGCCACGCGATGACGCGGTCGGGCTCCTGCTCGACGATCTTCGCCTCCCACTCGCGCGTCGCACCCGCGATCTCGGCCTTCCAGCGCAGGCGCGTGTCGTCGAGCTGGCGCACCTCCTCGACGCCCTCCATGAACTGTGGGAAATCCTCGAACTGCGTCCATTGGTTGTAGGTGGTCGATACCGGCACGTTGACGTCGATCGACTCACGGATAACGGACATGCGTCGCCTCCCTCCGGTCGTCGGGTCTCGATAAGGACCTACCCACGGTGCCTATCCGCGACACGGGAGCGAGCAAGGGCTCGCGTCGTTTCGATCGCGGTTGAGCGGGGGAAGAGATGTGCACAACCGAGCCGAGGGAGGAACGATGGGCATCGGAGTGAGCGTCTTCTTGATCGCGATCGGAGCCATCCTGTCGTTCGCCATCAACACGGACGCGGAAGGCTTCAACATCAACGCGATCGGCTACATCCTCATGGCGTGCGGCGCGCTGGGTTTGCTCGTGACCACGCTGATCTTCGGCGGCCGCGGGCACGAAGAGACGACGACGACCCACCACCACTAACGAGCGAGGTAGGTCGCGCGGCAAGCCGCGCCGCGCGACCTACCGCGTTAGATCGGCCATCAGCTTGATGGCGTTCGGATCGCGGGTCCCGACGATCAGCTGCGTCACCGGGCTCTTCACCCAGGCTTCGAGCCGCTCCTTGATCCGGTCGGGCGGTCCGCACAACGAGATCTCGTCGGCGAGCTCATCGGGCACCGCTTTGACCGCTTCTTCGCGGCGTCCCGACATGAACAGCTCCTGCACCTTGAGCGCCTCGTCCTCGAAGCCCATGCGCTTCACGATGTTGAGGTGGAAGTTCTCGTCCTTGGCGCCCATCCCGCCGATGTAGAACGACAGCATCATCTTCGGCAGCATCAGCGCTTCCTCGGCGCTAGCCCCGACGTTGACGGTGACGACGCAGCCGACCTCGAACCCGTCGGGCGCTCCGGCGAGCGCCGCGTCGAACTCCTCGCTGCGGTAGGGCGAGTAGAACATCGGCAGCCAGCCCTCGCAGATCTGAGTCGACAGCGCGACGTTCTTGGGGCCTTCGGCGGCCAGCCAGATCGGGATCTCTTTCCGCGTCGGATGGATCGTGAGCTTCAGCGGCTTCCCCTTCCCCGTCCCCCCGGGATAGGGGAGCGGGTAGTGCTCGCCGTCGTGGGTGACCGGGCCTTCGCGGCGCAGGATCTTCTTCACGATGTCGACGTACTCCCGGGTTCGCGCGAGGGGCTTCGGGAACGGGACGCCGTACCAGCCTTCGACGACCTGGGGGCCGCTCACGCCGAGCCCGAGGATCAGGCGGCCGCCGGAAAGCTGGTCCAGAGTCGCCGCCGTCATCGCCAGCGCTGCCGGCGTGCGCGCTGAGATCTGCGCGATCCCGGTCCCGAGCTTGATCTTGGAGGTCTTCGCGCCGATCCACGCGAGCGGGGTGAACACGTCCGAGCCGTACGCCTCCGCGGTCCAGACCGACTCGTACCCGAGCCGCTCCGCCTCGAGCGCCATCTCGGAGTTGTCCTCGACGGTCGCGCCCGAATAGCCGAGCGCGAGTCCGAGCTTCAGATCTGCGGTCATGTTGATCACCCCGGTAGAGAAACGACCTTCGTCTCGAGGTACTCCTCGAACCCTTCGATCCCATTCTCGCGTCCGACGCCCGACTGCTTGTAGCCGCCGAACGCGCGGGTCGCGTCGAGCCACTGCGATCCGTTGACCGACACCGTACCGGTCCGCATCCGCCGGGCGACGCCGAGGGCCCGCTCCTCGTCCGTGGACCACACCGATCCGGAGAGCCCGTAGATCGAGTTGTTGGCGATCTCGACCGCGTCGTCCTCGTCGTCGTAGGAGAGTACGACGAGCACCGGCCCGAAGAACTCCTCCTGCGCGATCGTCATGTCCGGCTTCACGTCGGTGAAGAGTGTCGGCTGGACGTAGTAGCCGTGCGGGAGGTCCGGCGGCTTGCCGCCGCCGACCAGGAGCCGCGCGCCTTCGTCGACTCCGGCCTGGATCAACCCGAGCACCTTCTCACGCTGACGCGCGTTGATCTGCGGGCCGTGCAGGATCGTCGGGTCGGACGGGTCCCCGACGCGCGCGCGCTCGAAGTGGCCCTTCACGATCTCGACCGCCTCCTCGTAGCGCGAGCGGGGGAGCAGCAGCCGCGTGTACGCGGCGCAGCCTTGGCCCGAGTGCGTGCAGACCCACCCGGCCGCCAGGGCCAGGGCCATGTCGAAGTTCGCGTCGTCGAGCACGATGTTCGCCGACTTCCCGCCGAGCTCGAGGAAGCACTTCTTCACGGTGTCGGCGCAGCCGTGCATGATCCGGCGGCCGGTAACAGTGGAACCGGTGAACGTGATCATGTCCACACGGGGGTCGGTGACGAGCGACTCGCTGACCTCGGGGCTCGAGGACGTGACGACGTTGAAGATCCCCGCCGGGATGTCGGTCTTCTCGGCCGCGAGCCGTCCCATGAGCGTCGCCGACCACGGGGTGTCCGGCGACGGCTTCAGCACGACCGAGTCGCCGGCGGCGAGCGCGGGTCCGACCTTCGCGATGTTCACGAAGATCGGATAGTTGAACGGCGTGATCGCGGTGACGACGCCGGCCGGCTCGCGCCGCTCGACGCCGCGGTGGGTTTGCCCGAACAGCTTCGTCGGCTCGAGCGTCCGCTCGTACGGATAGGTTTCCGCCATCGTCGCCCAGTGCTCGAGCCAGCGCACCGGCAGGTCGAACTGGATGATCGGCGCCAGCGAGACCGGCGAGCCGGCCTCCCCGACGAGCGTGTCGACGATCTCCTGCCGGGCTTCGATCATCGCGGCTTGCAGCTGCCGCAAGCAGCGAGCGCGGAGGGCGTGATCCGTCGCCCAGGCCGTCTCGTCGAAGGCGCGCCGGGCCGCTCCGACCGCCGCGCGCGCGTCGTCGATCGTCCCGTCGGCGGAGTGGCCGATGACCTCTTCGGTAGCCGGGTTGACGTTGTCGAAGGTCGCGCCGCTGGACGAGCCGACCAGCTTGCCGTCGATCAGCATCCGCGGCTCGCCCGTCATGGCCGCCTCAGAACTTGATGATGAACCCGTCGAGGATCGGCTCGCGGTTCTCGTAGAACTTGCCCATCGCGTCGGCGAGCCCGTCCGGCGTCCATCGCCCTTCGGTCGAGAACTTCTCCTGGACGCTCATCCCGCCGACGACCATCACGTCGCCGCCGTAGACGATGAAGACCTGCCCGTTCACGCGCTCGGCGGCCGGGGATGCGAGGTACGCGACGAGCGGCGCCACGTTCTCGGGCGCGAAGATCGTCGGATCCATGTCGAACAGGTCCTCGGTCATCCGCGTCCGCGCCCGCGGGCAGATCGCGTTCGACGTGATCCCGTACTTGCCCATCGCGTTCGCGACCGAGGTCGTCAGGCCGATGATCCCACCCTTGGCCGCCGCGTAGTTCGGCTGCCCGGCCGAGCCCATCAGGAACGCCTCGGACGAAGTGTTGATGATGCGGCCGTACGTCGCTCCGCCGGCCGCCTTCGCCTTCTCACGCCAGTACTCGGTCGCGTGGCGGGTGGGGGAGAAGTGGCCCTTCAGATGGACCTTGATGACCGAATCCCACTCCTCCTCGGCCATGTTGAAGATCATCCGGTCCCGGAGGATCCCGGCGTTGTTGACCAGGATGTCGAGGGATCCGTAGGTGTCGATCGCGAGCTGGATCATCTCTTTCGTCTGGACGTGATCGGTCACGTCGCCGTGGTGGGCGATCGCCTCGCCGCCTGCGGCCTTGATCTCCTCGACGACCTGCTGTGCGGGATGCTCATCGCTGGGCTTCCCTTCCACGGTTGCACCGAGGTCGTTGACTACGACGCGGGCGCCGTGCCGGGCCATCTCGAGCGCCTCCGCGCGGCCGAGCCCGCGTCCCGCTCCGGTGATGATCGCAACCTTGCCGTCGAGCATCTCGTTCCTCCCTAATCCGTCAAGCGTCTCGTATGCATCCCGCGGGCGGAACCGTAGGTCTCGAGAGCGTCTGACATGTCTGACACGTCAGACGCGTCCGACACCTTGGAGAGCGCGATGGTCACTCCGTCGGTCGCCAGGTTACAGCCGTTCGATGATCGTTCCGGTGCCGATCGCGCCGCCGCAGCACATCGTGATGAGCGCGAACCGGCCGTCGCGCCGCTCGAGCTCGTGCAGCGCGGTCGTGATCAGCCGGGCGCCGGTCGCGCCGACCGGGTGGCCGAGCGCGATCGCGCCGCCGTTGACGTTCACGCGCTCCATGTCGGGCTCGTGAACCGACGCCCACGAAAGCACGACCGACGCGAACGCCTCGTTGATCTCGACGATGTCGATGTCCGACAGCTTCATCCCGGACTTCGCCAGCACCGCCCGCGTCGCGTCCACGGGCCCGTCGAGCAAGAAGTACGGATCGGTTCCGACGACGACCTGTTCGACGATGCGCGCGCGCGGCTTCAGCCCGAGCGACTCGGCTTTGGCGCGGTCCATCCACAGGACCGCCGCCGCGCCATCGGAGATCTGCGACGCGTTCCCGGCGGTGTGCATCCCGTCGTCGAGCACCGGCTTGAGCTTCCCGAGCCCCTCGAGGGTCGTCTCGCGCAGGCCTTGGTCACGCGTGACCGGCTCCGGCTGCTCGGGGGCCTCGACGGCGAATACCTCGCGGTCGAAACGGCCCTCGGCCCAGGCGCGTGCCGCCTTCTGCTGCGACGCGAGCCCGAGCGCGTCGACGTCGGCGCGCGTGATCCCGCGCTTGGACGCGATCCGCTCGGCTGCCTGGAACTGGTTCGGCGTGTCCCACGGCCAGCCGGCCGGCTCGAAGTAGCCGGGCCCGTTGATCACGTTGGCGCCGAGGCCGACGCGGCTCATCGCCTCGACACCGCAGGCGATTCCGGCGTCGATCCCGCCGGACGAGATCAGCCCGTGGATCAGGTTGTTGGCCTGCTGGGAGGAACCGCACTGCGCGTCGACGGTCGTCGCTGCGACCTCGTAGGGGAGCCCCATCGCGAGCCAGCCGTTGCGTGTGACGTTGCACGACTGCTCACCGGCCTGGGTGACGCATCCGCCGATGACCTGGCCGACGTCGGAGGCCTCGATGCCGGCGCGCTTGACGACCTCGACGAGCGCCGAGCCGAGCAGCTCGGCAGCGTGCAGCCCCGCGAGAACCCCGTTGCGCTTGCCGATGGGGGTCCGTACCGCTTCGACGATCACCGGTTCGCGCATGGTCTTACTCCTGTTCGGGTTACGCCCGTGCGCGCGCCATCGCGCGCCGCGGCGCCGACCCGTATCCGGGGAGAAGCAGCCGTACGGCCGCCTCGAGGTCGTCCGCCATCTGACCGGCTTCCGCCCAGCCGCGCACCCGCGCGATCAGAGCCGCCAGCCACACCATCCCGACGACGCGGATCACGGCCTCGCGCTGGATCGCCTCGCCGTCCGCCATCGCGGTGGTGATGAACTCGTTGAGCTGCTCGTAGACCACCGAAACCTCCGCCAATCCGACGGGGTCGTCGGCCGAGATCGCGGTGAGCGCGGTGACGAACGCCGCCATGAGATCCGGCGACCGCTCGAGAGCCGTCGCGGCGCGCTTCAGCACGTCGACGACGCGATCGGCCGCGCTCCCGCCCGCGGGCGGCCGCGACTCGACGCGCTGCTGGAACTCGCGCGTCCACTCGCCGAGGCACGACACGAGCAAGTGGTCCTTCGAGGAGAAGTACCGGTAGAGGGTCCCGAGCGCGACGCCGGCCTTCGACGCGACGTCGCGCATCTGCACGGCCTCGTAGCCGCCGCTCGACGCGAGCGCGATCGCGGCCTTCACGACGCGATCGCGCCGTTCGGCCTGCCGCTCCGTGAGTCCCCGGCCTCCGTCCCGTCCCTGCTCCACGTTCACAACGGTACCTCGGAACTAGAACGTGTTGCAATTTTTCCGGCCGACGTCCTATAGTCGCACCGCGGGAGGGACGAGTATGGACTTCGAGCTGCCGGGCGAGGACGATCCGAGACGTAAAGAGGTACGCGACTGGCTCGCGGCGCATCCCGAGCCGACCGGCAAGGACCTCGCCGACGGCGGCTACGTCGTCCCGCACTGGCCGAAGCCCTGGGGGCTCGACGCCGACCCCATGACCCAGCTCATCATCGACGACGAGCTGAAGCGCGCGAAGGTCCAGCGGCCGATCAACCCGATCGGCACCGGCCACTGCGGCCCGATCCTCGTCAAGCACGGGACCGAGGAACAGAAGAAGCAGTACCTCCCGCCGATG
>DATFGK010000103.1:0-11919 GCA_035249485.1 Actinomycetota bacterium
CGCATGCGCTGACGACACACCGAGCACAGGCACCCTGGAACAATATCCGGTAGAGCGTCGAATCCCCGCACGAGACATGCCTAACCCTCTGCTCAAGGCGTACGAACTCAACGGTGCCTCCAAGAACTCGAATGCGTACTATCGGTCGGGCACCCTCGACACCGAAATGGCCGTCTACCAAACCACCCACGGTTCGGTCTACGTGGACTCCGGAGGCGGCGGCATGGCGTTCGCGATCGAATGCGCGGCGCTGACTGACTTCCAGAAGCGCAACGGGTGGAACCGCGGCTCAAGCTGCCTTGAAGGACAGCGTTAGGCGCAGCATCGATCCGGGCCATCTAACGACCCTGCGGCTCATCGGCCGCGATCGCGCGGGCGAAGCGCGCGCATGCGGTCCGTTGCAGCCGCGAGTTATACGGCACGGGAGCTTGATTCACCCTTAACGACCATGACCGTTCGCGACCTGAGTCGGCTCGCGCCAAAGCCAGACTCGGACCAACACGAAGATTCCCACCACATCCACGAGCGGCCCAACTGCATAACCGACGTGACGGCCACCCTTCGTCACCGCACCGATGAGATCAAATGGAAAGGACGCAACATAGATTCCCAGGAACGCAACGAACACAAGAGGGTGCGAGTGAAGCCAAACACGCCACTTCCAAAAGAGTTCGGACCTCTGCGGCGATCGAAGCGTCACCGCAATAAGCGCACCGACTGCGCCAACCGCCATAAGGCCCCCGGAAATCAACCACAAGAGATTTCGTGTCATCGACACACCTGCCTCATGACCGTATAACTCCTACTTGACCTGCCCCGCGCAACCATTGCTTGGTCAAGATAACACCCGGTTCGCTCGGGGATAAGAGGATTCCTGGCCTGGCTTATCAGCCTGTTTGCTCTGCGACCCGATCGCTTGGGTCGGGATATCGCGCTGCCCGGCTGGTGCCGTGAGGCGGTCGAGCGGGCTGTACACGCCCAGCCCGCCGCGGTTCAGCACGTGGGTGTAGATCATCGTGGTTCGCACGTCATGGTGACCGAGAAGCTCCTGGACCGTCCGGATGTCGTAGCCGTCCTCGAGGAGATGCGTTGCGAACGAATGCCGGAACGTGTGCGTGGTGACGTGTTTCGTGAAACCGGCGGCGAGAGACCCGCGGCGAACGGCCTTCTGGACGACGGACTCATGAAGGTGATGACGGTGCTCGATTCCGGTCTCTCGATCGCGGTAGTGCGAGCTCGCCGGAAAGACCCATTGCCAGCCCCACTCGCGATCCGCAGCCCGATACTTCCGCCGTAGCGCGAACGGCAGCGGTACCCGACCGCGGCCTGTTGCCATATCGGCCTCGTGCTGTCGGCGAACGCGGGCCAGATGCTCGCCGAGCGGCGCGTGGACCGACGACGGCAGCACGGTGACGCGATCCTTGGCGCCCTTGCCATCGCGTACGAGGATCTCGCCGGCTCTGAGATCCAGATCCTTGACGCGGAGCGAGAGCCCCTCGTTGAGGCGGAGCCCGGCTCCGTACAACGTCATGCACACCAGTCGCGGGACGCCGTCCAGCCGGTCGAAGATCATCCGAACTTCCTCGCGGGTCAGCGCGACGGGCAGGCGCTTGGGACGGTTCGCCCGGACGATGCCCTCGATGTGATCCAGCGGCTGCTCGAGGACGTGCTTGTACATGAACAGCACGGCGGCGAGCGCCTGGTTCTGCGTGGATGCGGCCACCTTCCGCGTGACGGCGAGGTCGCTCAGGAACGCGTTGACATCCTCTTCGCGCAGGGAACGTGGATGGCGGCCCGAGTGGAACCGCAGGAACTCGCCGATCCAAAACAGGTATGCCTTCTGCGTCCTCGGGCTGTAATGGCGGCCGCGGAAGACGCGCACCGCGTGATCGTAGAGCCGTGGACGTTCGCGGTCCTCGAAGAGTGGAACCGGTGCGCGGGCGAGGGACACGGGTTGAGCCTACGACGGGCGACGTGGGGGCCCGAGTCCGGGCACATCGAGCAGAAGCTGTCATGGGCCCGTGTTAGGCTCCGCGCGATGGCCCACCCGTACGTCATCGAAGAGTTCACGCCCGAGGAACGAGCCGTTCTCGAGCGCTACTTCACCAACGTCGACCGGCCCGTCTTCGCGATCGTCAACCTGCCCGAGATCGTCAAGGGCGCCCTCTTCGCGCGCTACTCCCGGACAAAGAAGTCGCTCCGGCGGCTCTTCCTCGACGAGTTCTACGACGGCGAGACCGGCGCGACGATGGACGAGGTCGGCGCCGCCAAAGCCGAGGAGCTCTACGATCGGATCTTCATCGAGTACGGCGACGACTCGGTCGCCCAGCTCGGCGGCGCGCACGTCGCGGTCGAGCAGTGCTCCAACGTTCTGACCAAGATCATCGAACGCGGCCGCCTCGCGGGCTACCTCGAGCAGTCCACGCGCTACGTGCCGTACGACGACCGGCCCGGCGGCCGCTGGCGATACTTCGAGGAGCCGGCGATCGCGGCCTCCGAACACGGCCCGGCGTACCGCGAGACGATGGACCGGATCTTCGAGCTCTACGCGGCCGCGGTCGAACCGGCCGTGGCGGCGTTCGCCGAGCGGTTCCCGAAGACCCCCGAGGACCCCGACCGCGTCTACACCGCGACGATCCGTGCGAAGGCGCTCGACGCGCTCCGCGGGATGCTGCCGGCGGCGACCGTGTCGAACCTCGGCGTGTACGCCGCTGGTCAGGCGTACGAGATGATGCTGTTCCGGCTCCTCGCCTCGCCGCTCGACGAAGCGCAAGACGTCGGCCGGATGATGCTCGAGGAGCTCCGCAAGGTGATCCCCGCCTTCCTCGTGCGTGTCGACCAGCAGAACCGCGGCGGCGAGTGGATCGAGCATCTCCGAACGACACGCGACAACATGCGCGCGCTAGCGAGCGAGCTGCTCGCCGGCGAGGAGCCCGAGCCGGCGCCGCTCGTCCGGCTGACCGCGTGGGATCCGGATGCGGACGAGGCGCTCGTCGCGGCGATGCTCTACCCGTATTCGGACCTGCCGGAAGAACGACTGCTCGAGCTCGCGCGGAAGATGTCGGTCGAGGAGCGGCTCCGTGTTTTGAGAACCTACGTGGGGGAGCGCCGCAACCGCAGGCACAAGCCGGGCCGGGCGTTCGAGCGCATCAACTATCGCTTCGACGTCCTCGGCGACTACGGCGGGTTCCGCGATCTCCAGCGGCATCGCTTGCTCACGATCGACTGGCAGGAGCTGTCGACGAAGCACGGCTACGAGGTGCCCGAAGAAGCGGAAGCGATGGGGTTCGCGGACGCCTACCGGGAAGCGGCCGATCGTTCGGCGGCGCTGTGGGAGCGCGTGCATCCTGATCTGCCGGACCAAGCTCCGTACACGGTGTGCATGGCGTACCGGATCCGTTACGTGATGCAGATGAACCTACGAGAGGCGTTCCACCTGATCGAGCTCCGCACCTCGCCGCAAGGTCATCCCGCATACCGCAAGGTGGCGCACGAGATGTACCGGCAGATCGCCGAGGTGGCCGGGCACCGGACCGTGGCCGAGCTGATGACGTACGTCGACCTTGGATCGGTGGACCTGGAGCGGCTCGAAGCCGAGCGCAGGGCGGAACGGAAGCGGCAGGAAAAAGCGGATCGAAAAGCGGGAGGTTAGGAGTCGGCCCTTACTCCTGGACCGGTTCGGCCTCGCTCGGGCACAGCCACATCACGTCCGCGTCCGAAGCGACGCGCTCTTCGATCATCTCGATCGCGCGCCGAACGGCGGCGGTGGGTTCCTCCGTCAGTACCCAGGTGACCATTGGCTTTCTCCTCTCCTCGGCGCAACATTTCGTTGCCGCCGTCGCCCTTCCTCCTAGCGAGGTAGGGATTTTTGGTACCGACGGGTCGGTTCCACGTCCCAAACCGGTACAACACGCTCGACCGGGATTCCTCGTTGGTTCCAACCCTGTCAACGACCCGGCTGACCAGCGGCTACGCGGGGGGCGACCCTTGACACAACCTTCCGGTGTTCCCGATGCGTCGCATCGAGGGTGGTTTCGGAGGAGGAGTTCACCTTCGAGCGAGACGGCGGGCGCGAAAAGACTCCTGCTGATACGCGCGAATCGTTATGATTCGGTCGGCAGCCCGGTTCGACCGACAACGAGGTGACCATGGAGCTCGGCAGGGTCATCACCGCGATGGCGACACCGTTCGCGAAGGACGGCTCGCTCGATCTCGACGGAGCGGCGCGGCTCGCCCGCCATCTCGTCGACCACGGGAGCGACGGGCTCGTGATCGCCGGGACCACGGGCGAGTCCCCGACGCTCACGCACGAAGAGAAGCGCGATCTCTGGACGGCCGTCGCCGAAGCGATCAAAGGCACCGCGCCGATGATCGCCGGCACCGGAACCTACTCGACCAAAGAGTCGATCGAGCTGACCGAGACCGCTCGAGAAGCCGGCGCCGACGCGATCCTCGTCGTGACGCCCTACTACTCGAAGCCGCCGCAGTCCGGGCTGGCCGCGCATTTCAAAGCGATCGCTGCTGCCACCGACCTGCCGATCATCCTCTACGACATCCCCGGCCGGACGGCGAAGAAGATCGAGCATCCGACGCTGCTCGAGCTCGCAAAGGTTCCGAACATCGTCGGCGTGAAGGACGCGGCCGCCGACCTGGCGGGAACGGGCAAGCTCGCGGCCGAGGCGCCGGCCTTCAAGATCTGGTCGGGCGACGACGCGCTCACGCTCTCGATGCTCGCCGTCGGCGCGGTCGGGGTCGTCAGCGTGGCTTCGCATCTCGTCGGCCACCGCATCCGCGAGATGATCGCGGCGCACGACAAAGGGGACGTCGAGGGCGCGGCCCAGATCAACCGAGAGCTCGTCCCGCTCTTCGAGGCGCTGTTCATCACCGCCAACCCGATCCCGCTCAAGGCGGCCCTCGAGATGGTCGGCCTGCCGGCCGGCCCGGTCCGGCTGCCGCTGGTCGACGCGACCAAGGAAGAGCGCGACCGCGTTTCCAGCGCGCTGGCCGGTCTCGGGCTAATCTAGGTCGCCCGTTCCGGTCCCCGGCACGGGTCGCCCGGGATCCGGGTAGGCAACACCCCGCGACGAGGAGCCGGATGGCGACGAAGAAGCGGGGGCGCAAGAAGCCTGGGGGGGCACGCAAGGCGGGTTCACTCTTCCGCAACGCGGGCGAGGGCATCCGCAAGGCGCTCGGCCCACAGATCGGCGATGCCTACGGCATCGCGCTGACCGTTCTCGCGATCCTCGGCGCGCTCGGCGTCTGGTTCCACAACGCCGGTCCGGTCGGGGAGTTCCTCGAGCTCGCCTTCCGCGGCTTGCTCGGCGCCGGCGGGTTCCTCGCGCCGATCATGTTCGGCTACCTCGCGTACGCGATGTTCACCGTGCGGCCGGGCCCCGACCGTCCGCGGATCGTCATCGGACTCACGGTCGTGGTGATCGGTGTGCTCGGGCTCT
The DNA here is from genome assembly GCA_035249485.1 of Actinomycetota bacterium. GTDB lineage: Bacteria > Actinomycetota > AC-67 > AC-67 > AC-67 > DATFGK01. Next base: position 5,454 of record DATFGK010000103.1, read on the forward strand.
GGCATCTGATCAAGGGGACGCCCGACGTGACCGCCGGGGGAGAGGCGCTGCGCGACGCCGGCGGCGTCGCCGGTGCGCTGAGCGCCGGGCCGCTCCACCGTCTGATGGGTCCGTGGGGCGCCGCGTTCACGTTGATCGCGGTCCTCGCGCTCGGCTTGATGATCTTCACGAAGACGCCGGTCCGCCGGCTGCTCGAATCGCTGGGTGAGAAGATCGCGGCGCGCCGTGCGGCGCGCGCAGCCGCACGTCCGGAACCGCGCCGGATGATCCCCGGCCTCGACGACGAGCCGGAGCCGATGGCCGACGAGGTCGAGGAGGAGGAGGAAGAGGAAGACGAGGAGATCGACGAGCCGGTGCGACCCACGATGGTCGAGATCCCCGACGCCGAGCCGGCGATCGTCGCCGCGACCCGGCGCGCACCGAAGGGTCCGTACGCGCTGCCGACCTCAGAGATGCTCCGCTCCGGCACGACGGTCGCCGGCGGCACGAAAGGCACCGCCGACACGATCCGCGTGCTCGAGGGGACACTTCGCCAGTTCGAGGTCGACGCCACCGTCGCGCGTGTGACCCGTGGCCCGACGGTGACCCGCTTCGAGGTCGAGCTCGGGCCCGGCGTGAAGGTGAGCCGTGTGGTCTCGCTCTCGCACGACATCGCCTACGCGCTGGCGACGCCGGACGTGCGCATGATCGCGCCGATCCCCGGCCGCTCGGCGATCGGCGTCGAGATCCCCAACCGCGAGCGCGAGCTCGTGACGCTCCGCGACATCCTGTCCGCGCCGAAGGTGTCCGCCGACCGGCATCCGCTCTCGGTCGGGGTGGGCAAGGACATCTCCGGCGAGCCGGTGATGGTGAATCTGACGACGATGCCGCATCTCCTCATCGCCGGCGCGACCGGCGCGGGGAAGTCCACGTGCATCAACACGATGGTGATGAGCATCATGATGCGCGCGCGGCCCGATCAGGTTCGGATGATCCTCGTCGACCCGAAGCGCGTCGAGCTCTCGCACTACAACAACATCCCGCATCTCCTCGCGCCGGTGATCACGCACCCGAAGCGCGCGGCCGACGCGCTCGGCTGGGTCGTGAAGGAGATGGAGACCCGCTACGAGGATCTCGCGCGCTCGAACCAGCGGCAGATCGACAACTACAACGCGGCTGTGCTCGAGGGCCGCGTCACGAAGGAAGGGCTGCCGGTCACCGAGACGATGCCGTACATCCTCGTCGTGATCGACGAGCTCGCCGACCTGATGATGGTCGCGCCGCGCGATGTCGAGGACGCGATCTGCCGCATCGCCCAGATGGCCCGCGCGGTCGGCATCCACTTGCTCGTCGCGACCCAGCGGCCGTCGGTGGACGTCGTCACCGGGCTCATCAAAGCCAACATCCCGTCCCGCATCGCCTTCGCGACCGCCTCGCAGGCCGACTCGCGCGTCGTGCTCGATCAGGGCGGCGCGGAGAAGCTCGTCGGATTCGGCGACATGCTTTTCCTTCCGGCCTCGATGTCGAAGCCGCGTCGTGTCCAGGGCGCCTACGTTTCGGAGCAAGAGATCGAGGACGTCGTCGCCCACGTCCGCACACAGGCAGACCCCGACTACGCCGAGGAGCTGACGGCCGAGAAGATCTCGACGGCCGGCGACGACGACCTCGGCGACGACGACGACCTCCTGTGGCGGGCGATGGAGCTCATCGTGACGAGCCAGCTCGGCTCGACGAGCATGCTCCAGCGAAAGCTCAAGGTCGGGTTCGCGCGCGCCGGGCGCTTGATGGATCTGCTCGAGGATCGGGGGGTCGTCGGCCCGTCGCTCGGGTCGAAGCCGCGCGAGGTGCTCGTCTCGCCCGACGAGCTCGCGGAGATGCGCGCCGCGCGCACCTGACGAACTTCCCCGACTTGCTTCGGGGTGGCCGCTGGCTACAATGCGCCGCGGCATGGACAGGATGCCCGCTTGAAGCTGCGCTTCATACCCCAGGATCGGGTCTTCTTCGATCTGTTCGATCGCAGCGCCCAGAACGCTGCCGAGGGAGCCCGGCTCTACAAGGCGATGCTCGACGGCTTCGACGACCCGAAGGGCTCGGCCAGGCTGATCCTCGACGCCGAGCACGCGGGCGACGAGATCACCCACGAGATCATCCGGCGCCTCAACACCACGTTCGTCACGCCGATCGACCGGGAGGACATCCACGCCCTGGCCACGGCGATGGACGACGTCATGGACTTCATCGAGGCTGCTGCCGACAACTTCGTGCTCCACAAGGTCGAGGCGCCGACCCCCGAATCCCGCGAGCAGGCGGAGGTTCTGGTTCGTATCTGCGCGGCGGTCGCCGAAGGGGTCACCGGCCTCCGGCGCTTCAAGGACTTGGAGCAGCACCTCATCGCGATCAAGTCCATCGAGGCCGAGGGCGACAAGATCTACCGGCGAGCGGTGGCGGAGCTCTTCAGCGGGAACCACAAGGCGCTCGAGGTCCTGAAGTGGAAAGAGATCTACGACGAGGTCGAGGCCGCGATCGACGCCGCCGAGGATGTGGCCAATTACATCGAGGCCATCCAGCTGAAGCACGCGTGAAGACCCGCGGCTGATGTTCTACGTCGTCTTCTTCCTCGCGCTGCTGTTCGAGTTCGTAAACGGATTCACCGACGCACCGAACTCGATCGCGACCGTCGTATCCACGCGCGTGCTCCGGCCGATGTCGGCGGTCATCATGGCCGCGTTCCTGAATCTGCTCGGCGCCCTGCTCACCGGCACCGCCGTCGCCAAGGTCGTCAGCAAGGACATCATCGACTTCGAGGCGGTCACGCTCCCGACGCTCGCCGCGGCGTTGCTCGGCGCGAGCCTGTGGAGCATGACCGCGCAGCGCTTCGGCATCCCGACGAGCGAGTCGCACGGGCTCGTCGCCGGACTGATCGGGGCGGCGGTCGCGGTCGGCGGCTGGGACGTCGTCGTCGGAGCCGGTACGAACAAGGTGCTGATCGGGCTCGTGTCGTCGCCGCTGCTCGGCTTCACGGTCGGGCTGCTCCTGATGCTCGCGATCTATTGGATCTTCCGTGGCGTTCGCCTGGCGATCGTGCGCGGGGTCTTCGGTCGGGCGCAGCTGTTCTCCGCCGGGGTCATGGCCTTCAGCCACGGATCCAACGACGGCCAGAAGACGATGGGCGTGCTCGCGCTCACGCTCTTCCTCGCCGGCAGGCAGCAAGGCCGGGCCGAGCCGTTCATCGATCTCTGGGTGATCTTCCTCGCCGCGACGGTGATGGGGCTCGGCACGGCGTTCGGCGGATGGCGGGTGGTCCGCACGCTCGGCGTCCGGATGACCAAGCTCGAACCCGTGCAAGGGTTCGCCGCGGAGACCACCGCCGCGGGCGTCATCCTCGCCGCGTCGCGCTTCGGGATCCCGGTGAGCACGACGCACGTCATCGGATCGTCGATCATGGGCGTCGGAGCGACCAAACGCTTCTCCGCCGTGCGCTGGGGCGTGGCCGGCAGCATCGTGACGGCGTGGATCCTGACCTGGCCGGGGTGCGGGATCCTCGCGTACGCGCTCAGCAAGCTCTTCAACTGGATCGCGTAGCGCCGACCACGCCTTTTGAGGCACCCGTACCCCCGGCCTATACTTGGCGCGGCTCGAGGCAGTTCGCCTTCCCGTCGGAGGTATCTGTTGGTGCCGCATGCCACAACCGCCGACATCGGAGCAACGCTCCGGTCGGCGCGAGAGGACCTCGGCATCTCGGTCGAGGAAGCCGCCTGGAGGACCCGGATCAAGCCCGACTACCTGCGCGCGCTCGAAGAGGAGCGTTTCGAGGAGATCGGGCATCACGCGGTCGCCCGCGGACACCTCCATACGTACGCGCGTTACCTGGGTCTCGAGGCCGATGCGCTCTCCCGCGCGTACCGCGAGCGTTTCGAGCAGACCCAGCCGTCGCCGATCGAGCGGCTGAACGAGCAAGTCAAAGAGTCCAAGCGGCCGCCGAAGCCGAAATGGCTGATCGCGGCGCTGCTCTCCGCGGCGGTCCTCGTGGCAGCGAACCTGACCGGCGTGGTCCGCGGGCCCGGCCCGCGCACCACGCCTGCCGCCGACACGCTCTCGACCCTCCCGGCTTCGGCCGCGGCGGCGACTCAGCCTTCGACGCAGCCGACCATCGCGGCACCGGTTGCGCCCGCGTCGCCGGTCTCGATCGTCGTCGTTGCGCAAGGACGCAGCTGGCTCCGCGCCGTGGTCGACGGGACGCTCGTGTTCGAGGGGACCGTCGCGGCCGGCACGACGAAGACCTTCAACGGTTCGAAGCAGGTGGACATCGTCATCGGCAACGCGGGCGCCATGCGCCTGACGGTCAACGGCAAGGACGTCGGCGCCGCCGGGCGTTCGGGCGCGGTGTACCGCGCGAGCTTCGGACCACGCGGCTTGATCGCTCCTCAGTAGACTTCCCCGGGTGAACGGGCGCCGGATCCACTGGCCGAACGCGCTCACCTTCTTGCGGGTCGCTCTCATCCCGCCGGTCGTGGTGCTCACACTCGTCGACACCGAGGTCTCGAGCTGGATCGCGTTCTTCGCCTTCGGGACCGCGGCGCTCACCGACGGCCTCGACGGCTACGTCGCGCGGCGGATGCAGCTCGTTTCCTCGACCGGACAGCTCCTCGATCCCCTCGCCGACAAGATGCTCGTCACCGCGGCGATCGTCGCGCTCGTCGTCGTGGACCGGCTGCCGGCGTGGGCGGCGGCCGTGATCATCGGACGCGAGATCGTCGTCACCGCCCTGCGACTCGTCGCGGAGCGCCGCGGGCAGGGGTTCCCGGCCAGCCTCGCGGGCAAAGCCAAGACGGGGGCGCAGCTCGTCGCGATCCTGCTCTACATCCTGCCGCTCGGGAGCGTGTGGGATCCGTTGAAGAACAGCGTCCTCGGGCTGGCCATCGCGCTGACGGTGATCAGCGGCCTCGACTACCTCATCCGGGCGCCGAAGCTGCTCGGGCCGAAGGTCCCCGGCCGGACGGGCCCGTCCGCCTGATGCGCGCCGAGGTCGTGGCCGTCGGGACGGAGCTGCTCCTCGGCGACATCGCGAACACCAACGCCCAGACGATCGGGCAGGAGCTCGCGCGCATCGGCGTCGACTGCTTCGTGCACACGGCGGTCGGCGACAACGTCGACCGCATCGCCGAAGCGCTCCGCGCCGCGCTCGAGCGGGCCGACGCCGTCGTCGTCACCGGCGGCCTCGGGCCGACGCAGGACGACGTCACCCGCGAAGCGATCGCATCGCTCGCCGGCGTGCCGCTGATCCGCGACCCGCAGCTCGTCGACGATATCCGCGCGCGCTTCGAGCGCATGCGTCGCGACATGCCGGTGTCGAACCTTCGCCAGGCCGAACGTCCCGAGGGATCGGTCTCGATCCCGAACCCGATCGGCACCGCGCCCGGACTCCTCGTCGAGCACGACGGCAAGGCGATCTACGCGGTGCCCGGCGTTCCGTCGGAGATGGAGCGGATGCTCCACGCGGCGGTGCTGCCGGATCTCGTGCGCCGCTCCGGCGAAGCGGCGTCGATCGTCTCGCGCGTGGTGCGCGTCGGTGGGCTGGCGGAGTCGGCCGTCGGGGAGGCGCTCGGCCCGACGTGGACGGCGCTCGGTCCCGGCGACGTCACGATGGCGTTCCTCGCCGGCGGGGGAGAGGTACGCGTGCGGCTCACCGCGAAGGCGCCGTCCGAGGCCGCGGCGAACGAGCGGCTCGATCAGGTCGAGGCCGAGGTGCGTGCGGCGCTCGGGCCCGCGGTGGTCGGGGTCGGCGACGAGACGGTCGAGCTCATCGTGAGCCGGCTCCTCGACGAACGCGGATGGACGCTCGCGTGCGCCGAGTCGATCACCGGCGGGCTCATCGCGACGCGCATCACCGAGCTGCCGGGCGCGTCCACGACGTTCCGCGGCGGCGTCGTCTCGTACGCGACCGACGCCAAGTCGCTCGCGCTTGGCGTGGATCCGGCGCTCATCGAGCAGCACGGCGTCGTGAGCGGTCCGGTCGCGCGCGCGATGGCGGCCGGCGCGCGGAAGACGTTCGACGCCGACGTCGGGATCGCGACGACGGGGGTGGCCGGTCCCACGGAGCTCGACGGCAAGCCGGTCGGCACGGTCGTGCTCGCGGTGTCGGGCCCGCTCGGCGAGTTCGATCGCGAGGTGCACCTCCCGGGCGACCGCACGACGATCCGCCGCATCGCGTCCGGCGCGGGGCTCAACCTCTGCCGGCTCTACCTGCTCGAGGCGCTCGACGGATGAGGCTGTTCGTCGCCGTCGATCTCCCGGCGACGGTCAAGGACGAGCTGGACCGCCTGATCGCGGCGCTGCGCCCCTCGATCCCGGACGCGAAATGGGTGCCGCGGGACAACATCCATCTGACGCTGTCGTTCCTCGGCGAGGTCGGCGACGAGCGCGTCGAGCCGATCGTCGAGGCGCTGCGAGGGGTCGCCGCATCGCGTGCGCGCATCGCGACCCGCCT
>DATFGK010000104.1:0-9285 GCA_035249485.1 Actinomycetota bacterium
CCTCGCTCCCCGGCGAGCGCGCGTCCGTGACCCTCCACGCGTTGAGGCCGGGCGGCCGGACCGGAGGTCCGGACGACCGGCCGGTCCATGCGCCGGGGAGCCGCGAAACGGTCGTCGCACTCAACGGGCGCCTCGTGCTCCACATCGACGGCGAGCGGTACAACCTCGCCGAGGGCGACGCCGTCACGTTCGACGCCGATCTGCTGCATCATTTCGAGAACCGCAGCCAGAAAGAGGTGCGCTTCATCGCGGTCGTCACCGCGGGACTGCGCCTGACCTAACCGGAGCCCGAGATGCCAAAGACGATGTTCGACAAGATCTGGGAAGCGCACGAGGTCCGCGACGGCCTCCTTTACATCGACCTTCACTTGGTGCACGAGGTCACCTCGGCACAGGCGTTCGAGGGGCTCCGACTCGCCCGCCGGAGCGTCCGCCGACCCGACAAGACGCTCGCGACCGCCGACCACAACGTCCCGACCGACGGAACGTCTGTGACGCGGATGATCGAGGACGTCCTCTCGCGCCAGCAGGTCCAGACCCTCGAGCGGAACTGCGCCGAGTTCGGGATCCCCGTGTACTCGATGGGCTCCGACCGCCAGGGGATCGTTCACGTGATCGGGCCCGAGCTCGGCCTGACGCAGCCGGGCACGACGATCGTGTGCGGCGACTCGCACACCGCGACGCACGGCGCGCTCGGCGCGCTCGCGTTCGGGATCGGAACGAGCGAAGTCGAGCACGTGCTCGCCACCCAGACGCTCGTGCAGCGCAAGCCGAAGAGCATGCGGATCTGGTACGCAGGCGAGCTCGGCTTCGGCGTCACCGCGAAGGACGTGATCCTCGCCACGATCGGCACGATGGGCACGAGCGGCTGCGTCGGGTACGCGGTCGAGTACGCGGGCCCCGTGATCGAGCGGCTGTCGATCGAGAACCGGCTCACCGTCTGCAACATGACGATCGAGGCGGGCGGGCGGGCCGGGATGGTCGCGCCCGACGACACGACGTTCGCCTACCTCGAAGGGCGGCCGGCGGTTCCGAGCGGGCCGGCGTGGGAGCAGGCGCTCGACCGCTGGCGGACGTTGCCAACGGACGACGGAGCGACCTTCGACCGCACCGTCGACATCGACGGGTCGGGGATCGCGCCGATGGTGACGTGGGGAACGACGCCGGGCCAGGTCGTCGAGGTGACCGGCCGCGTCCCCTCCCCCGACGAGTTCGCGGAGGCCGCCGACCGCGAGACCGCCGAGCGCGCGCTCGCGTACATGGGGCTCGATCCCGGCACGCCGATCACCGACGTGCCGCTCGACCGCGTGTTCATCGGCTCGTGCACGAATTCGCGCATCGAGGACCTCCGGCTCGCTGCCGCCGTCGCCGAGGGGCGGAGAGTCGCGGACGGGATCCGCGCGATGGTCGTCCCCGGCTCAGCGCAGGTGAAGATCCAGGCCGAGGAAGAAGGGCTCGATCGCGTCTTCGAGGCGGCCGGGTTCGAGTGGCGCTCCGCGGGCTGCTCGATGTGTCTGGGGATGAACCCCGACATCCTCGCGCCCAGGGAGCGATGCGCGTCCACCTCCAACCGCAACTTCGAGGGCCGCCAGGGCGCGGGCGGACGGACGCACCTCGTCTCTCCGGAGATGGCCGCGGCCGCCGCGATCGAGGGGCATTTCGTCGACATCCGAAGCTGGAGGGCTTGATGGATCCGGTGACCGTGGTGAAGGGCAAGGTGTCGGTCCTCGACCGGGCCGACATCGACACCGATCAGATCATCCCGAAGCAGTTCCTCAAGCGCATCGAGCGGACCGGCTACGGCGAGTTCCTTTTCTACGACTGGGTGCGGAGCGGCGAGGTCTCGCTCGAGCCCAACCCGATCCTCGTCGCCGGGCGCAACTTCGGTTGCGGTTCCTCGCGCGAGCACGCCGTGTGGGCGATCCAACAGTTCGGCTTCGGCGCGGTGGTCGCGCCGTCGTTCAGCGACATCTTCTTCGGCAACTGCACGAAGAACGGCCTGCTGCCGATCCGCCTCGCCGAGGCGGACGTGCGCGCGCTGGCCGCCGCCGGCGAAGCGACGATCGACCTCGCGCAGCAGACGATCTCGTTCGCGGGTCGAACGCTCCCCTTCGAGATCGACGCTGAGATCAAGCACCGGCTGTTGAACGGTCTCGACGAGATCGCGCTCACGCTCGAGCACGTGCACGACATCGATGCGTTCGAGCGCGATCGCTTGCCGGCCGGGCCGGTCACGACCGCCCTGTAGCGCGCGGCGATATCCTTCCCGGCGATGCCGCCGGAAGCCGTCGTCGCCAAGCTCGATCACGTCTTCGTCCCGGTTGCCGACCCCGCTCCCCTCTTCGAGCTCTTCACCGGGCCGCTCGGACTTCCCGTAGCATGGCCGATCCACGACTACGGCATGTTCCGCAGCGGCGGCGTGTGCCTCGGGAACGCCAACATCGAGTTCGTGGCCGGCGACCCTTCGCTCATGCCCTTCTTCGGTCCGACCGAGCCGCTCACGGTTCGCGGCATCGCGTTCGAGCCTGCGGAGGGGATGACGTCGGAAACGCTCGACGAACGTGGGCTGCGGCACACGGTCCCGTTCCCGTTCGAAGGGAAGGGTCACCAGCACGACGGCCGCCTCTGGACGAACGTCTTCCTCCCCGGGATGGTCGGCGTCGCAGCCGTCGCCTTCACCTGCGAGTGGCACGCCGAGGAGAGCCTCCGCGGCGATCGTGCTAGGAACGCCCTGAGCGAACGTGCCGGCGGGGCACTCGGCGTGCGGCGACTCGCGGAAGTCACGCTCGGCTTCGTCGACCTAGACACGGCGAGGGAGCGCTGGCGACGCTTACTCGCCCCCGCCGAGCCCGACCGCCATGGCGCGTTCCGGCTCGGCGACGGACCGGCGATCCGCCTCAAAGGCGCGCCGCTCGAGGGGGTCGCGGGGACGTGGCTGGAGGTGGAATCTCTCGACCGCGCGCGCGACGCGCTGAGCAGCATGGACATGCTCGGGCCGATGCGTGCGTCGGGGATCGGGCTCGACTACGCGAAGACCGGCGGGCTCGACGTCTGGTTGACCGAACCTCGTTAGGTGGGCTGAGGTGGGCTCCCACCCGAGCCCTGCGGGGCGCAGGCACCCTCGCGACGGCGGCCGCCCGAATCGTAGGGTCCTACCATGACGGCCGTCGCGATCCGGCTCCGCTTCGAGTTCCGTCGCCGCTGGAAGGCATGGCTGTCACTCGCGATCGTGCTCGCCCTCGTGGGTGGTGGGGTGCTGGCCGCATTCGCGGGCTCGCGACGGACGAACTCGGTCTACCAACGGTTCGTCGGGACACAGCGCGCCTTCGATCAGTTCATCATCGACTTCGCATCCTTCGACCCCGAGGTCGCCGCGATCACGAAGGAGCAGCTCGTCACGCTTCCCGAGGTCGACGAGGTTCACGCGGTCAAGATCTTCGAGAACATCGGCGAGGGGGTGTTCTCGGCGAGCGTGGACCCCGCGTTCGGCGTCTCCTTCCAGGTTCCCAAGGTGATCGAAGGAAGGATGCCCTCGCCCGCCAGCGTCGACGAGTTCGCGGCTCCGGTTGGGATCGCGGAAACGATGGGCCTTCGTGTCGGCGGCCACATGGACGTGCGGTTCGTCGGCGCTCCCGCCCCGCCGACGTTCGAGCCTCAACCCTTGCCTCCGATGAGGCTGAAGCTCGTCGGCACGTACGCCCTTCCCGGTGAGCTTCCACCGATCGGCGATGTCCCCCCGTTCATGCGGGTATCGCTCGGCTTCTACGAACGCCACGCGGACGACCTGCTGACAACCACATACTGGCTCGTCCGGCTTCACCGCGCAGACCAACTGAGCGCGTTCCGGACCGGGCTCGAGAGGTTCAGCCAAGGGAAGCCGGTGATCGGCTTCACTCACGAAGCGGTGAGCAAGAATGTGAAGCGGTCGTTCGCGCTGCAGGGAACCGCGCTCGCGCTGCTCGGCGGGCTGCTCGCGGCTGCCGGTGCGGCGATCTTCGGACAAACGATGGCACGACAGAGCGCTCTCGAAGGCGCCGAGTATCCGACGTTGCGAGCCCTAGGGATGACCCGGACGCAGTTGACCGTGCTCGGGATCGTCCGTTCGGCAGCCGTCGGCATCGTTGGAGGATCGGGCGCGATCGCCGTGGCGTTCTTCCTGTCTCCGCTCACGCCCACGGGCCTCGCGCGGGTCGCCGAACCGGCGCCGGGACTCCGGTTCGACGCCCTGGTGGTCGGCGGAGGTGGAGCGGCGGTGGCCGTCGCGGTCTTCCTGCTCGGGCTCCTGCCGGCTTGGCTCGCGAGCCGCCGCGCGCAGGAGGGCGTCGACGTCGCGCTCGACCAGCCGCCGAAGGGATCGGCGCTCGTACGCCTGATCGCCAGATCGATCCGACGCTCGCCGTCCGCCGTGACGGGCGCGCGGTTCGCGCTCGAGCCCGGACGCGGGCGGACCGCGGTCCCCGTCCGGTCGACGATCCTCGGCTCCGTGCTCGGCCTCGCGGCGCTGACGATGGCGTTCACGTTCGGCGCGGGCCTGAACAACCTGCTCGCAACGCCGCGCCTCTATGGGACGACATGGGATGCGCGCGTTTCCCCCGTCGGCGAGGATGACCCTGAGCTGATCCGCGAAGCGATGACAAAGGTACGGGCGGACCCCGCGACGCGACGGGTCGCCGCCGGGATATCTTCCGTGCCGTTCCTCTTGAACGGTATCCCTGCGGATGCGTTGAGCTTCCCCGCAGAGGAGTCGTCGTTCCTTCCGCCGCTCCTCCGGGGACGCATGCCGCGATCGGACGAAGAGATCCTCGTCGGGCCGAAGACCTTGCGACTGACCGCGGGACGGATCGGTGGGAGCGTGGAAGTCAATGCGCTCGGAACGGAGGCGATCCCGTTCCGGATCGTCGGCGTCGGGGTCATCCCCGCGACCGGACACACCGGCAACATCGGCGAAGGTGCGTTCACGACGTTCTCCGGGATGGCACGCATCTTTCCGTTCGCCGCGTCGACCGACGTCCAGGAGTTCATGATCTCGTTCAAGCCATCGGTCGACCGCCGGGCCACGATCGCGCGGCTGCAGGAAACGCTCGGCGACTTGCTGGCGGTCGAACCTGCCCAAGAGCCGGCCGACATCGTGAACTTCGGACGCAACCGCAACCTGCCGCTGGTGCTCGCCGGGTTCCTCGCGGTGCTGGCTGCCGGCACGATCGGGCACCTGCTCGTGACCGGGATCGCGCGTCGCCGGCGCGATCTCGCGATCTTGAAGTCGGTCGGGTTCGTTCGCTCCCAATTGCGTAACACGGTCGTATGGCAGGCGAGCATCCTCGCCGGGCTCGCAGTCGTCGCCGGGCTTCCGGTTGGGATCGCGGCCGGCCGGTGGTCGTGGACCAGCTATGCGGAGTCGCTCGGCGTCATCCCGGTCGCAAAGGTCGCATGGTTGCCGGTGCTACTCGCCATCCCGATCGCGTTCGCACTAGCGAACCTGATCGCGGTATGGCCGGCGCGTTCGGCGGCACGCACGCCGGCGGCCGAGGTGCTACGCACCGAGTAGCGCCGGACGGCTATCGGACCAGGGCTTCGCCTGTTCGAGCTGCGAGGCGACGCGGATCAGCAGGTCTTCCCGGCCCGGCGCCGCGACGAGTTGCACGCCGATCGGAAGCCCCGCTTCGCTCGTGTGAAGTGGCAGCGAGATCGCGGGCTGGCCTGTCGTGTTGAATGGCGGCGTGAAGGCCGCGATCATCCCGCCGCGTAACGCGCCGGCGAGCGGGTTCTCCGGCGTGCCGGTGAGGTCGCCCAGCTTCGGCGGCGGCTCCGGCAGCGTCGGCGTGACCAGGAGATCGTGGTCGTTCCACCACGCGACCACGCGCTTCTCATAGTCGCTCATCCAAGCGATCGTGGTCGCGAGCAGTTCGTCCGTGATGGCGCGGCCCATCTCGGCGATCATCCAGGTGTTCGGCTCGACGTCGTCTTGGCCGATGGGGCGTCCGATCGCTGCGCTCCAGTGATCGAGAAGCGCCACGGTATCGGCGCCCGTGAGCGCGCCGAAGTGGATGATGTGCTCGAGCTCGTCGAGCGCGGGCGGGTACGACTCCTCGATGACGTGGCCGAGGTCCTCGAGCAGGCGCGCCGTCTCACGCGCGGCTCCGACGCAGTCTTCGCGGACCGGGACGGCGCCTCCCGGCGTTGTCGTCATGACCCCGACCCGCAAACGACCGGGGTCTTGATCCAGCTCTGAGCCCAACGGACGCGATGGATGCTCGCTCGCGAGCACGTCGAGGATCGACGCCGTGTCGCGGACCGATCGCGTCAGGATGCCCTCCACCCCGAGGATGCCGGCCGCAGGCCCGACCGTGCGGCCCGACGTCCGTCCGCGGCTCGGCTTCAGTCCGACGAGGCCGCATTCGCTCGCCGGGATCCGGATCGAGCCGCCGCCGTCGGTGGCGTGCGCTACCGGCACCATCCCGGTGGCGACGGCGGCGGCGGACCCACCGCTCGAGCCGCCGGTCGAGTGGTCCATGTTCCACGGGTTGCGCGTCGGACCGTACGCCTCCGGCTCGGTCGTGGGCATGAGGCCGAGCTCGGGCGTGTTCGTGCGTCCGACGAACACGAAGCCGGCGGCGCGGAGACGTGCCGCGCTCGCCGAGTCCTCGGGCTCGGTCCAGCCGGCGTCGCGGAGCGCACGCATCCCGCAGTGGTAGGGATCGCCGGCCGAGGTGCAAACGAGATCCTTGAGCACGATCGGCACGCCACGGAACGGGCCCTCGGGTAGGCCGCGCGCGACCCGCTCGCGAGCCTTGTCGAACATCGGATGGATCACGGCGTTGAGCGCGGGGTTCAGAGCCTCTATGCGCGCGATCGCCGCCTCGACGAGCTCGCCGGGCGTGACTTCACCGCTGCGGACGTGCTGCGCCTGCGCGGTGGCATCCAACCACGGGAGATCGCCGTTCATGGCTGCGAATCGTAGCGTTCAGCGACATCGCCGAGGTTGTGTCGATCCGGGTGTGTATACGACGCCGGCTCGACACAACCTCCCGGGTAACAGCGGCAACGGGCGACTTAAACGATCCGCTGGAACCAGATCAGCCCGGCCGCCGCCCCGGCGAGCAGCAACAGCGCAGCGATCCCCGCGGCGAGCGCGGTGACCTCTTGCCGTTCCTTCTCGCTCCCCAGCGCGGAGCTCAGGTTGCGGTAGACCTCGTTGAGGCTCTCGGCGTCCACCGAGCGGAAGTACGTTCCGCCGGTGGTCTCGGAGATCGCCTGGAGCTCCGCCTCGTCGAGGTCCACGGGCACCTCTTGTCCGCCGAGGTCGAGCGTCGCCCCCTGCGTCCCCAAGCCGACCGTGAACACCTTGACGCCCATCTGGCTCGCGCGGTCGGCGGCCTCCTGCGGATCGCGCCCGCGGTTCGAATGGCCGTCGGAGAGCAGCAGCACCGACGCCGGCGCTTGCTTGCCATCGTTGACCTGCCGGGCGATCTCGTCGAGCGCGACCCACAACCCGTCGCCGACGGCGGTGCCGGCGAGCGGGCGGAGGCTCTGGATCGCGGCCTCGGTCTGCGCACGGTTCCGCGTCATCGGCGACGCGAGGAACGACAGCTCGCTGAAGGCCGCGACGCCGATCCGGAGCTCCTCGGGCGCCGCGCGGCCGAACTCGATGGCGGCGGCCTTCGCCGCGGTGATCCGGTCGGGCGCGATGTCGGTCGCGGCCATCGACAGGCTCACGTCGAGCACGAGCATGACGCCGGCTTGCTCCTTCGGCACGGCACGCTCCATCGTCGGGCGGGCGAGCGCGCCGACGAGGAACATCAGCGCGAGCAGCAGGAACACCGGCGGAACGTGGCGCCGCCAGCCGGGCCTCTTGGGAACGACCGTCGAGAGCAGCTCGAGGTTCGTGAACCGGACCGTGTAAGCGCGGCGCCGGCGCAATATGAACAAGTACGCGGCGATGAGCGCCGGCACTCCGAGGAGGAGCCACAGCATGCCGCCGTTCAAGAAGCTCATCGGCGCCTCCGGCGTCGGCGCTCGAGGAAGCGGAGCAGGTCGGCCAGCCAGTCTCGATCGGTGGACACGATCAGATGCGCGGCCCCGCTCGCGGCGATCTCCTGTGCGACGCGGAGCCGCTGCGCTTCCGCCGCGGCCGCGAACGCCTCGCGGACCTTCGCGCGCGTGGTGTCGACCTCGATCTGGCGGCCGGTCTCGGGGTCCTCGAGCACGAGCAGCCCGACGTCGGGCAGCGCGTCCTCACGCGGGTCGCGGATCTCGGCGACGATGACCTCGTGGCGGGTGGCGAGCCGGCGCAACGGCATCGCCCAGTCGCCGGCATCGATCAGGTCCGAAACCACGACGATCAACGAGCGACGGCGTGCGATGCGGTCGGCCTCCTCGAGCGCGAGATCCATCCGGCTCGGAGAGCCCTCCTCCGGCAACGTCTCGGCGACGGCGTGCAGCAGCCGCAACGCCGCGCGACGCCCCGACGACATGCGCACGCCCTGCAGGCGCCTATCGGCGAACAGCAGGCCTCCCAGCCGGTCGCCTCGGCGCAGGATCAACACCGACAGTGCCGCGATCAGCTCGCGGAGCAAACCTTCCTTCGTCCGGCCGGCCGTCCCGAACGCCATGCTCGCCGACCGGTCGGCGACGACGAGCGCGCTCGTCTCGCGGTCGGCCTCGTAGACGCGGACGTGCGGGTGGCCGGTGCGCGCGGTCACATTCCAGTCGATCGATCGGACGTCGTCGCCGGGCACGTACTCGCGGATGTCGGCGAGCTCGACGCCCTCACCAAGCCGCAGGCTGCGGTGCTGGCCGGGCCCGATGCCGTCCAGCCGCCGCGAGATCCACAACGTCGCTTTGCGCAACGCGCGGTCTGCCGCGGGCAGGTCAGTGACGGGAAGCGCGACCGTGGGCATGGGTTGTCTAGGCCCCCTCTGCTCGCTCGATCAGCTCGAGCGCCGGCGGCGGGAGCACCTCGCGAACGCGCGCGATGATGTCGTCGGTCGACACGTCCTCGGCGAGCGCGCGGTAGGACGGGATGATCCGGTGCCGGAGCACGTCGCCCATCAACGCGTCCAGATCCGACGGCAAGACGTAATCGCGGCCGTGGATCACCGCGAGCGCGCGGGATGCCAGGACCAGGTTGATCGAGCCGCGCGGGCTCGCACCGTACTCGACGTAGGGTGCGACCTCGCCGACGCCGAAGTCCTGCGGCCGGCGCGTGGCGGTCACGAGCGTCACGGCGTACTCGCGGATCCGGTGGTCGACGAAGACGCCGTCGACGAGCGACTGGATGCCGGCGAG
>DATFGK010000105.1:0-41485 GCA_035249485.1 Actinomycetota bacterium
GAGGCTGCAGATCTGCGGCGCCGTCATGCCGAGTTCATGCTTCGGCTCGCCGAGTCTGCCAACCTGACGAGCGAGGCGGGCGGGGTGCAACAGCACGGGCTCGTCATCCCGGAACAGGACAACATGCGTGCGGCGCTCGAGTGGGCGATGACCTCTGATCAAATCGAGTTCGGACTAGATCTGATGATCGCGCTCGAGAGCTTCTGGGTCACCAGCCATCCATCTGAGGGGGCGCGCTGGTTCGCACAGCTCTTGGAGCGAGCCGACGACATCGATCCCAGGCTCATGGCGCGAGCGCTCCGAGACTGGGGCGGCTGTGCTCAGATCGCTGGCGACATCGACCGGGCCGAGGAGCTGTACAACGAGAGCCTCGAGCGATTCCGTGCCCTTGGTGATGAAAAGTATGTCGGCGAACTCCTCCATCGAATCGCAACGACCTCGATCTCGCGGGGCGAGACAACCGGGGTACACCCATTGCTCGCGGAGAGCCTCGAGATCGCGCTTCGCGTCGGCAATCGATGGGGCCAGTGCCAAGTGTTCGGGTCGCTCGCCCATATGACCCGGTACGAAGGCGATCTCCATCGCGCTCGCGAGCTGTTCTCCAGGAGCGCTGAGCTTGCGATAGAGATCGGCAACGTCTGGTGGGAGACAAACATGCTCGCGAATGTGACGGAGATCGACTTGGCCACCGGACGGGTCGACGACGCCGAGCACAACGCGAAGCGCACTCTCGCCCTAGCGCGTTCCATCTCCGACGTCACCATCGTCGCCTGGAGCCTTGTCTATCTCGCCCGGGTCGCCGCCGCTCGCAGCGATCTGGAGCGGGCGGGATTGATCTGGGGCGTCGTTCAGGCAGAAGAGGCTCGCGGTCGAATCAAGACTGTTACAGATCCGGATTGGGCCTCACTCGTGGCGCCGCTGCTCGAGATCGAGAATGCGGCCTTCGAACGGGGCCGAGCCGAGGGTCAGAAGCTCAGCCTTACCGAAGGGGTGGAACGCATCCAGGCCAGCGATGCTTAACCGAGCGTGACGACCTTCGCGTCCTTCGCTTCCGACCCGTCGACCAGTTCCTTCAGCACATCGGCATCGATCGGCTGATCGACGGTCAGGCACATCAGCGCCTCGCCGCCCTTCTCCTGCCGGCCCACGCGCATGTCGGCGATGTTCACCCCGGCACCGCCCAGGATGGTCCCGATCGCTCCGATCACGCCGGGCCGGTCGTCGTAGCGAAGGAAGCACATGTGCGGGCCCGGCGGGAAGTCGACCTCGAAGTCGAAGATCCGTACGAGCCGCTCCTCGTTCTTCACGCCGACGAGCGTCCCGGCGACGGCGGCGTCGGCGCCGGAAACCTCGACGAGGTTCACGTAGTCGCGGCTCATCGCGCTCTTCATCTCCTCGAACCGGATCCCGCGCTCGGCCGCCATCAGCGGCGCGTTCACGAACGTGACCGGCTCGTGGACCACGGCCGAGAACATCCCCTTCAACCCCGACAACGTCAGCACCCGCGTGTCGTGGTCGGCGATCTGACCTTGATACGAGAAGCGCACGTCATGGATGTGTCCACCGGAAAGTGCCGTGAAGATCCGGCCGAGCTTCTCGGAGAGCGGCAGGAACGCACGCACGACGTCGGAGAGTTCGCGCCCGGCCTCGACGTTGACGGCGTACGGCGCGAGCTCTCCCCGCAGCGCGAGCGCTACCTGTTCGGCGATCGCTTCGCCGGCTTTGGACTGCGCCTCTTCGGTGGAGGCGCCGAGGTGTGGCGTCAGAACGATCTGCTCGACGGCGAACAGCGGCGAGTCGCCGGGCGGCTCGTTCTCGAATACATCCAGCGCGGCTCCGCCGAGCTTGCCGGACGAAACGGCCTCAGCCAGCGCCGCCTCGTCGACGATCCCACCGCGCGAGGTGTTCACGATCCGCGCGGTGGGCTTCATCAATGCCAGTTGCGCAGCGCCGATCAGCGCGGCGGTCTCGGCGGTCTTCGGCAGGTGGATCGTGACGAAGTCGGCTGCGCGCAGCGCCTCCTCCACGGTGCCGACGAGCTCGACGCCCATCTGCCCGGCGCGCTGCTTCGCCACATAGGGGTCGTAGGCGACCACGCGCATCCCGAACGCCAGCGCGCGCTGTGCCACCAGCGTCCCGATGCGGCCGAGCCCGAGGATCGCGAGCACCTTGCCGTGCAGCTCGACGCCCTCGAACCGCGCCCGTTCCCACTTGCCGGCGCGGACCGACTCGTTCGCGGCCGGGATGTTGCGCGCCTGCGAGAGCATCAGTGCCATCGCGTGCTCGGCGGCCGACAGCACGTTCGACTGAGGCGCGTTGACCACGACGATCCCGTGGCGCGTGGCGGCGTCGACATCGACGTTGTCGAGTCCGATCCCGGCTCGGCCGATCACCTTGAGGTTCTTGCCGCGATCGATCAGCTCCGCGTCGGCCATCGTCTGCGAGCGAACGATGAGCGCATCGTAGCCCTCGATGATCTCGAGCAGTTGCTCGCGGGTCAGGTCGGTCTTGACGTCGACGGTCGCCTCCGCACGGAGGCGCTCTACACCCCCCTCGGCGATCGTCTCCGCGACGAGAACCTTCACTTCTGCGCGTACACCTCTTCGGCGGCCGCGACCGCGGCGCCGGGCTTCGCGGGATATCCCATCTCCTTCAGGCAGGACTCGAGCGCCGCCATCGCCTGCAGCACGTCCCCGGCGTCGATGTAGCCGAGGTGCCCGATGCGGAAGACCTTGCCCTTCCACTTCCCCTGCCCGGGGGCGAACACGATCCCGAACCGCGAACGTACGAGCGCGGTCAGGTCGTCGCCGTTCACGCCTTCGGGCGCACGGATCGCCGTGACACAGACCGCGCGGTCGAGGTCTTCACCGACGAGGTCGAGCCCGAGCGCCTTCACGGCCTCCTTTACGGCGCGTGCGTTAAGGCGATGCCGCGCGAAGACGTTCTCGATCCCCTCTTCGCGGAGAAGGCGGATCGCCTCGCGCAAGCCGAGGTACAGCGATACCGCCGGCGTGTAGGGGTTCTCCGGCTCCTTGCGGTTGTAGGCGTCGCGGACCGGGCCCCAGTCGAAGTAGAACCGCGGCAGCTTCGCCTGCTCGTAGGCCTTCCAAGCCGCGTCGCTGATGCTCACGAACGCGATGCCCGGCGACATCATGAGGCCCTTCTGCACGCCCCCGATCGCGACGTCGATCCCCCATTCGTCGACGAGCAGCGGCGTCGCGCCCAGCCCGGAGATCGTGTCGACGACGAGCAAAGCCGGGTGGTCCTTGACGACTGCGCCGATCGCCTCGATGTCGTTGACGACGCCGGTCGAGGTCTCGGAGTGCTGGATCAGCACGCCCTTGACGCCGGGCTCCAAAGCCGCTTTCACGTCCTCGGCCTTCGCGACCCGGCCCCAGTCATACTCGAGCAGCTTCACGTCGAGCCCGTACGCGCCGGCGATCTTGGCGAAGCGCTCGCCGAAGTTGCCGACCGACACGACGAGCACGCGGTCGCCCGGCGAGAACAGGTTCACCACAGCGGACTCCATCCCGCCCGAGCCGCTGGCCGTGTAGGTCAGGACGTCGTTCGAGGTGTTGAGGAGCCACTGCAAGCCCTCGGTGCACTCGCGCAGCACCGCCGCGTAGCCGGGGCCTCGGTGGTAGACGATCGGCGCGCCCTGGGCGAGCAGCACCTCGGCCGGGACCGGCGTAGGGCCGGGCGTCATCAAGATCTCGGGTTTCCGCACGTCAAGCCTCGCTTCCGGGGAAGACCGTGGTCGCCTGACGCCATTCTAGGCGTTCACGACGGCACGTCCCCCTCCATATCGGGCCGATCCACGAGGTTCGCCTTTCAGAGTGGCAGCACGGCAGTCACGACTGCCACCTCCCGAAGGAGGTACCCGCGCGGTTCCCTACCGGGATGGCTTGATGTTCTGGTTCAGGTTGAACACGTTGGCCGGATCGTAGGCGTCCTTGAGCGCGACCAGTCGCTTGTAGCGCTCGGCCCCGTAGGCCTTCTCGACCCGTTCGGAGCCTTCGTCGCCGATGAAGTTCACGTAAACCCGGTCAAGCGTGTGCGGCTCGAGCGCAGAGGCCAGCTCGCGCGTCCAGGCGATGTTCTCGTCGTCGGCCTCCGGGTCGGGCCAGCTCGAGTCCATCTGAACGACGTAACCCGAGTCGCGCAGCGGGAAGGCCGTGTCCATCTCCCCCACCGCGGCGATCGCACCGCCGAACCGGCCGATGAGCACGCTGCTGTTCGGCGCAGGTGCGGTCGGCCCACGCGAGGCGATGACCCCGATCGCTTCGGATGAAAGCTCCTTCAGATACGCCGACTTCCAGTAGTTCCGCGATCCCCACGGCTCGTTCTCGTCTTGGATGGTCTGCAACATCGTGTACGGCATCGGCAGTGCTATCTCGAACGACGGCTTGCCGAAAGCTTTGATCGGGGCGATCGCTTTCTGTCCTTCATCGGGGTCGCCGATCCAAGCGGCGAAGATCGCGCACATCTTCTTGCCGAGGATCTCGGGTGGGAAGATCGGCATCGGCGGCTGCTCCGGCACGGTGAGGAAGATGCCCATGAAGGCGAGGTCGGCCGGGGCGTCGACGTAAAGCCCCTTCAAGAAATCGAGCATCTCGGCTCCCTGATCGGGTGAGTACATCGACATGCTGACGAGCACATCCCCGACCGGGTGCAGCCGGTACTCGAACGAGGTGACGATCCCGAAGTTGCCGCCGCCCCCGCGCAACCCCCAGAAAAGGTCGGGGTGCTCGGTCTCGCTCGCCACGAGCACCCGCCCGTCCGCGGTCACGACGTCGGCCGAAACGAGGTTGTCGCAGGAGAGCCCGAGCTTGAAGGAGAGGATCCCGAAGCCGCCTCCAAGGGTCAGGCCGCTGATCCCCGTGTGCGAGACGACCCCGCCGGGCGTGGCGAGCCCGTACACCTGGGTCTCGCGATCGACGTCACCCCAGAGTGCGCCGCCTTGTGCTCGAACGGTCTTCGCATCCGGGTCGACGTGGACACCGCGCATCCGCGACAGGTCGATCACCACGCCGTCGTCCACGCTCGAGAACCCAGCGACGCTGTGACCGCCGCCGCGGATCGCGATCGGCAACCCCGCCTGGAGCGCGAAGCCGAGCGCAGCCTGCACGTCGGCCGTCCCGGTGCAACGCGCGATCAACGCGGGACGCTTGTCGAACATCGCGTTGTGGCGCGCGCGCGCTTCGTCGTACCCCGGCTCGCCGGGCCGGATCAGATCTCCGCGGAAGTTGAAACGAAGTCCCTCGACGGCGCCGTCCTCGACGATCTGCTTGGTCACCATCGCTCCCCCTCGATCGCGCGGATGTGACTCCACCCTACGCCGGGGCGAAGCGAGAGGGGAAGCCGCTTAGCGGCCTTCGAGGACGCGCTTGAGGTTCGCCAGGAAGCCCTGGTTACTCTTGCCGATCATCATCTTGATCATCGGCGTCATGAGCTTCATGGCGCCGGGCGGTTCGAGCTCGACCCGACGGGTGACGCGGGTCCCGGTGCCGTCCGTCTCAACGAGGTTCGTAACGGTCGGCGCCATCTTCCCCATGCGGCCCTCGAACTCGACGAGCTTCGCAGGCTCGAGCCGCCGAACGGTCATCGTGCCCTCGGACACGCCCATCGACGGCTTAACCTTGACGTTGAACACCGTCCCAACGCCGACCGTCTCCGTCGAGGAACTCGCCTCGAGAACGTCGGTGTGCCACGACGGATCGTTGCGGATGTCCGCCATGTAGGCGAGGACGTCGCCGGGCGGCTTCGCGATCGAGATGCTCCGCTCAACCGTAGCCATCGCTCTTCCCCCTACTTCTTCGCGATCCAGGGCATCATCGCGCGGAGCTTCTCGCCGACCTCCTCGATCTGATGGTCGGCCTGCTCCTTGCGGGCGGCGTTGAAGTTCGGCGCGCCTTCCGCGTTCTCCTTGATCCACTCTCGCGCGAACCGGCCCGAGGTGATCTCCTTCAGGATCTTCTGCATCTCCTTGCGGGTCCGCTCGTTGACGATCCGTTTCCCGCGCGAGTAGTCGCCGTACTCGGCTGTGTCGGAGATCGAGTAACGCATGTACTTGAACCCGCCCTCGTAGAGCAGGTCGACGATCAGCTTCAGCTCGTGGAGGCATTCGAAGTACGCGACCTCCGGCTGGTAACCCGCCGCCACGAGTGTCTCGAACCCGGCATGTACGAGCTCCGACGTTCCGCCGCAGAGCACCACCTGCTCGCCGAACAGGTCGGTCTCGGTCTCTTCCTGGAAGGTCGTTTCGATCAGCCCGGCCCGCGTCGCGCCGAGACCCTTCGCGTACGCCTTCGCGATCGCGTGCGCGTTGCCGGTCGCGTCCTGATGGACGGCGAGCAGCGCCGGTGTGCCGATCTTCTCGGTGAAGGTGCGGCGGACCAGATGCCCCGGCCCCTTCGGCGCGACCATCGCGACGTCGACGGTCTTCGACGGGCGGATCTGCTTGAAGTGGATGTTGAAGCCGTGCGCGAAGAACAGCGCATCGCCCTTCTTGAGATTCGGCTTCACGGACTCGTCGTAGACCTTCTTCTGAACCGTGTCCGGCAACAGCATCATGATCAGATTGGCTTCCTTGGCGGCCTCGGCCGCCGGAAGGACCCGAACGCCGTCGGCCTCGGCCTTGGCCCACGACTTCGAGCCTTCGTACAGCCCGACGCGAACGTCGACGCCGGAGTCCTGCAGGTTCAGCGCATGCGCGTGTCCCTGCGATCCGTAGCCGAGGATCGCGACCTTCTTGTCGTCCAGCACCGAAAGGTCGGCGTCGTCGTCGTAATAGATGGTCGCCATGGAAAAGTTAAGCCCCCTTCTCGGCCAGGCGGAGCGCCTTGTCTGCGATCCCGCGGTCCCCGCGTGCCAGCGCGACGAGCCCCGTGCGGACGAACTCGCGCACGCCGTAGGGACGCAGCATGTCGGTCATCGCTTGCAGTTTGTCAGGCGAACCCGTCGCCTCGATCGTGAGCGCCCCGGGAGCGACGTCGACGATCTTCGAGCGGAAGATGTCGGCGATCTCCACGATCTGGGCGCGCGTCTCGGCCGCCGCCTTGACCTTGATCAGAAGCAGCTCGCGCTCGACCGACTGATCCTTGTCGAGCTCGACGATCTTGATCACCGGCACGAGCTTGTTGAGCTGCTTCACGACTTGCTCGAGCGGCTTGGTCTCGACGTTGACGACGATCGTCATCCGGGAGACATCGCTTATCTCCGTCGGGCCGACCGCGAGGGACTCGATGTTGAAGCCGCGACGCGCGAACAGCCCTGCGATCCGGGCGAGCACGCCCGGCTTGTTCTCCACCAGAACCGAGAGCGTGTGCTTGGCCATCAGATGATCGCCTCCGGGGTGTCCACCAGTATGTCGGCGTGTTCCTTCTCGTACTCCGGTCCGAGGATGATGTCGTCGTTCGATGCTCCAGCCGGGACCATCGGGTAGCACTTCTCTTCCGGATCGCAGCGGAAGTCGATCACGACCGTGCGGTCGTCGATCTCGTTCGCTTTCCGGATCGTGGCCTCGACCTCGCCGGCGGACTCGCACCGGAGTCCGACCGCGCCGTACGCCTCGGCGAGCTTCACGTAGTCGGGCACGTCGTAGCCGAACTCAACCGCCGAGAAGCGCTTGTCGTAGAAGAGCTCCTGCCACTGCCGGACCATCCCGAGGAACGCGTTGTTGATGATCCCGATCTTCACCGGGATGTTCTCGGTGGTCATCGTCGCGAGCTCCTGGCAGGTCATCTGGAAGCAGCCGTCGCCGTCGATGGCCCACACTTGCTCGTCGGGCCGCCCGACCTTCGCGCCCATCGCGGCCGGGACGGCGTAGCCCATCGTCCCGAGCCCGCCGGAGTTCAGCCAGGTGTTCGGCCGCTTGAACCGGATGTACTGCGAGGCCCACATCTGGTGCTGGCCGACGCCGGCGACGTAGATCGCGTCGCCGCCCGTGATCTTGCCGATCTGCTCGATGACGTACTCGGGCTTGAGCGGGCCGTCGGAGGTCTGCGTGTACCGGTACGGGTATTTCTTCTTCCATCCCTTGACGGTCTTCGTCCACTCGCCGTACTCGGGCTTGCCGCGCTCCTCGATCATCGCCTCGATGACCTCGTTGAGCTCGTGGATCACGGAGCGCGCGTCGCCGACGATCGGGACGTCGACCCCGCGGTTCTTGCCGATCTCGGCCGGGTCGATGTCGGCGTGGATCACCTTGGCGTTCGGCGCGAAGGTCGCCAGCTTGCCGGTCACGCGGTCGTCGAACCGCACACCGAGCGACACCAGCAGGTCCGTCTTCTGCATCGCCGTGACGGCCGTGTAGTTGCCGTGCATCCCCGGCATACCGAGGCACAGGTCGTGGTCGTCGGGGACGGCGCCGCGACCCATGAGCGTCGTGACCACCGGGATCCCGGTGAGCTCGACGAGACGGCGCAGCTCGTCGGATGCTCCGGCGCGGATGATGCCGCCGCCTGCGTAGATCACGGGCTGCTTGGCCGACAGGATCAGCTTCGCAGCCTCGCGGATCTGCTTCGGGTTGCCCTTGGTGACCGGACGGTAGCCGGGGAGGTCGACCTCCTCCGGGTACCACCAGGCCATCTCGGCCTGGAGCACGTCCTTGGGGATGTCGACGAGCACCGGACCGGGCCGACCCGTGCGCGCGATGTGGAACGCCTCGGCGATCGTCTGCGGGATCTCCTGCGCGTCCATCACGAGGAAGTTGTGCTTGGTGATCGGCATCGTGATCCCGGTCGCGTCGCACTCCTGGAACGCGTCGCCGCCGACCGCCCACGTCGGAACCTGACCCGAGATCGCGACGACGGGGATCGAGTCCATGTACGCGCTCGCGAGCCCGGTGACGAGGTTCGTCACGCCTGGGCCCGAGGTCGCCATGCACACGCCGACCTCGCCGGTCGCCTGCGCGTAGCCGTCGGCGGCGTGCGCGGCGCCCTGCTCGTGGCGGCACAGGATGTGCCGTACGGGCGAGTCGAGGATCGGGTCGTACGCCGGCAGGATCGCGCCGCCGGGGATGCCGAAGATGACCTCGACCCCTTCTTGCTCGAGCGAGCGAACCATCGCCTGTGCTCCGGTGATCTTCACGACACCACTCCCCTGGGCTAGTTGTTCGAGATCCGGTCCGACGCCCGTGCGACCTCGCGGATGACCTCTTCCGCGGTCGCGATCCGCACGCCGATGGCGGAAAGGTCCGCCAGATTCACGCGATGCGTCTCGTCGCTCGTCGTCGCGAGCGCGTCCGCAACCGCCACGACGTCGTAGTCGAGCCCGACCGCGTCGTACATCGTGGTGCGCGGACAGTTCGGCAGGTTGACACCGACGACCACAACCTTCGTCACGCCGGCCCGCCGCAGCAGAAGATCGAGCTCAGTGAACGCGAAGGCGCTGAACCGTTGCTTCACGATCACCGGCTCGCCGGGCTCGGGCACGAGGCGGTCGATGATCTGCGCGCCCCAAGTGCGCTCGACGAGGAAGCCGCGATCGTTCTGGAAGAACGGGACGCGGAACCGCTCGACGTCCCACGTATCGGCGCGGTATGAGCGGACGACATGGAGCACGGGCTCCTTGGCTTCGCGGAACGCGTCGAGGATGGCGTTCATCACCGGGGCCTTGTGGACGGCGTCCATGATCGGTGCGCGCCCTTCCCCGTGTGCCATGTCGTTCTGCATGTCGATGATCAGCAACGCCGTCCTGCCCATCACAACCTCCGCGTTTCAAACTTCGGCGGGCGAAACGTTCGCCCCAACGAAAAAACCTCTCGGCATCCGAGAGGTCACGCGCACGCCCCCGTAGGAGCCCGCGCGCGGTCAGATAACTACGAGGACGCTCGCCGAAAAGGCCTCCCTGGAAAGCATAGTGCGCGGATTCTGCCAGCGCCGGTAGCCAGTGTCAACCTGTATCGCCGCAGGTCACGCCGTGTTCCGGGCTGGGGGCACATCGCCGAGCGCACGCTCGACGGCCTCGAGAGCCTCTCTCGTGTCGTAGCCAAGCTGCCTGGCCCCGACCGCGAACGCGTGGGCGGCCTGATCGAGTAACCCCCGTGTTTCCTTGGTGGGCTGCCGACGAGGACTGCCGACGACGAACGAACCGTGGCGACCTCTCGTCGCGATCACGCCCGTGTCTTCCAGTTCACGGTACGCTCGTGCAACGGTCCCACCGGCCAGCCCAAGATCATCGGCCAACTGCCGGATCGGCGGAAGGCGAGTCTCGGCAGGAAGCGTTCCCGTTGCGACCATGCTCGCGATCTGCGACCGGATCTGCTCGTAGGGCGGGATCGGCGCTTCCGGATCGACGCTCAGGATCACGCGGTGCTCGCTTTCATCGCGGCATTGCGCCGCACGATCCATGGCTGATCGATACCGAGGTACAGCCAAGCGAAGGGCGTAGCGACGGCCGCGAAGACCATCACAACGACGAAGGGCATCTGGACCCAATCGGGATTCAGGAAGCCTTGAAGCTCACTCAGATTCCGGGCGAGACTTCCGAGGAGCAACGCCAATCCGGCTCCGAACAATCCGTGAAGCGCGGTCGAGCGGATCGCGTCGTCGACGTCGATGTGCGCTCCCGAGACCACCGGCTGGGGACGGCGAACGATCCGTCTCGCGGTGGCCTCGATGAAGAGCGCGAGAATGACAGACGCGATCGTCCATCCGATAACCGAACCGATATCGGCTTCGGCTCCCCTTCCAGTTTCCCCTATGTAGAACGAACCCCGTCGGTTGTCGGCGGCATCACGAACGAGCGGCCATGTCGCGACTGCGAGCACCGTCAGGACCGGCACGAGCCGAAGGCCGACGACCGCGAAACCGGGGACGTAATCGGTGAGCTTGCGGGGGGCGAGCGATGCCGCGCGTACCCGACCCGGCTGCGGGCGGAGCGTCCAGATCTCAGCCGCCGCGGCGCCCAAGAGATATCCGCCGAACGTCGCCGTGATCCATCCGAACGGCAGCTCGTCGTGGGTGACCATCCCGTAGATCGTGTAGCCGAGGTACCCGCCGAGCGCTCCAGCCGTTCGCATCCGTCGGCCGTGGAGCAAGTATCGCTTGACGACCTCGCGGTTTGCCTCGTTGATCGTCACACCATGAGCTTTGCTCCATCTCGCCAGGTAGTCGTCGGGCAGCGTGAACCCCGGGATGACGACGAGGGCAACGATGAGGACGAACGGGACCGAGAGGGCGACATACATCCCCCAGCTGCCCGGGATCAGGAGAGCGGAACCGAGCATCACGCCGATGGTCCCGAGAAGTATCGCGAGGAACTTCAAGAAGCTTCGTGTCTTGGAGCGTCTGGCCACGGAACCCACCCCCCGGCTGTTTGTATCAACGCCTCAATACAATAATACAAACCCGATGGGTGTCAAGTCCTAATTTGTGAGGTCCGTCCCCGGCGGTCGGGTGCGCTACATATCAGGCCGCGCCAGGACCCCGATGTGGCCCGGCCCGACATGCCCGGTGAGCAGCTTCGCGAGCATGACGCGCCGAAGCGCGATCCCGCCGACCCGCCAGCCGGCCCGACGGACGCGTTTCATCGTCGGGATGATCCCACGCGCGCCGAAGCCCGCTCCCATCTCGAGCGCGTATCGCTTGCCTTCCGTCACGACCTCGTACCCCGCGACCTCGAGCGCACGCAGGAGCCCGAACCTGTTCATCTGGAACCACTGATCCTGGACGCCTCGCAGCTCGAATAGCGCACGCCGCGGGTGACGGATGCTGAGCCACGGATCGACGCCTTCGGTCGCCAGCAGCTGTCCCGCGCAAACCTCCCGCATCCGCTCGAGTGCGCGGATCGGGTCGCGCAGATGCGTGAGGATGCTCCCGCAGACGATCAGATCGAAGAAGCCGACCCGTTCCGGCGACAGGTCGTAAACGTTGCACGCGACACGCTGGACATTCGAGCCGAGGACTTCCTTGGCGAGCTTGAAGCCTTTCCCGCGCTCGGTGCCGGCCTTCTCGATGAGCGCCTTCGGACCGCTCTCGCGCATGCGCGCCGGCCAGTCGAGCGTCTCGTAGTCGTCGATGTCGAGCGCAACGACCTCGGCGGCGCCGCGGCGTTCCATCTCGAACGCGAGGAACCCGTCGAACGTTCCGACGTCGAGACAGCGCTTGCCGCGCAGGTCCGGCCACGGGATCTTGTCGACGACCGGGCGGTAGTCGTAGAAGCCCGGCGTCACGATCCCGTCGCCGAGATCGATCGTGTGGTACCAGGTGTGAGAGTTGACTTTCTCGAGCAGATCGTCCACGACGACTCCGATGCGATCGACGTCGGCCCAACAACGGTGGATCGGAGCGAGTCTGCGCACTTTGTCGCAGAATCCGGATCGGCGCTAGGAGACGAATGCCACACTTCGAGTAAACCACCAACAAACGCGCCGACTATTTTCTGTCGGGAAAGTCGCTCGCATCACTCGGACCGTATCCGGTGGGGCAAATCAGGCACTACGTGAGGCGCGGAACGAGCGGTTTGGGCTCAGCCGCAGACGGCGCCGTGGCTGGCGTCGGAGACGAGACGCGCGTACTTCGCCAGCGCGCCCGTCGTGTAGCGCGGCGGCGGCGGCGACCACTCCCCCATCCGTCGCTGAAGCTCCTCGGCCGAGACGTCCACGTCGAGCTTCCGGTTCGGGATGTCGAGCACGATGGTGTCGCCCTCGTGCACGAGCGCGATCGGTCCGCCGTCGGTGGCCTCGGGGACGATGTGAGCGACCATGTTGCCGTGTGTCGCGCCGGAGAACCGGCCGTCGGTGATGAGGCAGACGTGATCGCCGAGCCCCGCGCCGTTCACGGCGCTGGTGACGGCGAGCATCTCGCGCATCCCGGGGCCGCCGCGGGGACCTTCGTACCGGATGACGATGACGTCCCCCGGGTTGATGCCGCCGTGCGTCACGGCGTCGAACGCATCTTCCTCGCGATCGAACACACGTGCCGGTCCCTTGAAGACGCGATCGTGGAGTCCGGCCATCTTCGCGACGCATCCGTCCGGGGCCAGCGTCCCGCGGAGGATCGCGAAACCGCCCGTCGGCGAGATCGGCTCCGCGATCGTCTTCACGACGTCCTCATTCGTAGGATGGCCGACGCTCGCGAGGTTCTCCGCCACCGTCTTGCCGGTGACAGTCAATGCGTCGCCGTCGATCATCCCGGCGTCGAGCAGCTCGCGCATGATCGCCGGCACGCCGCCGCAGCGATCGACGTCGAGCATCACGAACCGTCCCCAGGGCTTCATGTCGGCGATGATCGGGGTCTTCCGTGCGATGCGGTCGAAGTCGTCGACCTCGAGCGGCGCGCCGACCTCGTGCGCGATCGCGAGCAGGTGCAGCACGGCGTTGGTCGATCCACCGCACGCCACCACGACCGTGATCGCGTTCTCCAAGGCGGCCTTCGTGATGATGTCGCGCGGCGTGATTCCTTGCTCGAGCAGCCCCATCACCGCCTCGCCGCTTGCGCGGGCGAACTCCGCGCGCCGCGGATCGACGGACGCGGGGCTCGCGCTACCGGGCAGCGAGACGCCGAGCGCTTCCAGGGCCGTTGCCATCGTGTTCGCGGTGAACATCCCGCCGCACGAGCCGGCGCCGGGACACGCGTTGCGCTCGAGCTCGAGCAGCTCCTCGTCGCTCATCGTTCCGGCGGCGTGCGCACCGACGCCCTCGAACACGTCCTGGATCGTGACGTCCTTCCCTCGATACTGGCCGGGGAGGATCGTTCCGCCGTAGAGGAAGACGCTGGGCAGGTTCAGCCGCGCGGCTCCCATCACCATGCCCGGCAACGACTTGTCGCATCCGGCGATCGTCACGAGCCCGTCGAAGCGTTCCGCGTGCGCGACGAGCTCGACGGAGTCGGCGATGACCTCGCGGCTCACGAGCGAGGCGCGCATCCCTTCGTGCCCCATGGCGATCCCATCCGAGACGGACATCGTCATGAACTCGACCGGGACGGCGCCTGCCGCGCGCGCCCCGGCTTTCGCCTGTTGCGCGAGCGCGGCGAGCCCGTAGTTGCACGGCGTGACCTCGTTCCAGGATGAGGCGACCCCCACCTGCGGCTTGCCGAAGTCGTCCTCGCTGAACCCCACGGCGCGGAGCATCGCCCGCGCAGGAGCGCGCTGCGGGCCCTCGGTGACGTCGCGGCTGCGGTGCCGGGGATCGGCCTTCGTGGTCTTGGAAGCCATAGCGCGCGAAAGGATACCGCTCCCCAGGAGGAATATCCTGAGCACATGTTCACCCGCCGATCGGCGACAGGCCTCGTGGCCGCCGCGTTGCTGGTCCTCGCATCGTGCGACCCCGGCTCGATACGACCGATCGACACACTCGAGCAAGTGGACGGTCCCGAGATCGACCTGTACATCAGGAGCCACGGCGAGGACACGATCGAGGTCTACCTGGACGGATCCGCCTCCGACCGTCGGCAGATCGCGGAAGCAACGGCGGCCTGGCTCGGTTTCTCCGGCCGGATCGCGCACGAGAACGAGTTCTTCCCCGACACGGCGACGGTCGAGCTCGGCGATCGTCTGATCGAGCCGGGCGTCGGAGACGAGTGGGTTCTCGATCTCGATACGGGACGCCTGCTGTCGCTCCTCCGGACGACCGGATACGACGAGGCGTCGCTCGTGCTGTGCACCCCCTCCGTCGAGACGCGGCTGCGCGCCTCGCGGCCACCCGACATCGACCTCTTCGGGACGGTCTGCGAATTCCACGGGATCGGCTGGACGATCTCCAGCGCCGACCAGCCGCTGCGTGTTCGCGCGACGTTCCTTCCGGAACCCGCGCATTACCTCGCGTATGCGGCCGGCACGCTTCTCGGCTCGATCCTCATCGGGGCGCTCGCGTGGTGGCTCGGGGACCGGCTCCGGCGCGGACCTTTCCGCCGTCGTTCGGGCGCGAGCGTCGCCATCGGGCTCATCGGCGGCGGCATCGCCGCGATCGGCCTCGCCGCGCTCACCGCCGGGATCGGCGCCGTCGCGGGTCCGGCCGACAACCTCGCGCTGTCTCGAGACCTCACCGTGGGAGGGTTCGTCCAGGCGACCCTCTACCCCGCGTTGATCGCCGCCGGGCCCGGCATCATCTTCATGCTCATGCTCGTCCGGCGACGGCCCTGGTCGGACGAGGATGCGCTGCCGCCGATGCCGGTTGGAACGCCGGGGTCTGCGGGTCCGCCGCCGCTGCCGTGGACGGCCGGCTGATCGCCTAAACGGGAGGTGCCGGCGGTCCGGCGGGCGCCGCCGGAGGAGGCATGGCTCCTTCGACTTCGATGCCGAGACCACGGATCAACGCGTCCTCGACCGCCGCGTCGTCGTCGAAGTGGCCGTTGCCGTCCATCATCGTCACGTAACGCCAGTAGAGCGTGGAGATCCCCAATGTGACGATCGACAGCAAGACGTAGAGTCCCGTGCTGCGATCACGGACCGGCTGCCGGCGCTGCGGGACCTGGACCGGATACCCGAGCCGGCTCATGACCCACTCCGTGTTCGCAGCGAACGACGCTTCCCACTCGTCGTAGAAGCGCAGATCCTTGTTCAGGAAGTGATTGATGTACGCGCCGACGACGGTCACGACGAGGCGGAGGATCATCCACAGGACCGGCTCGCGTTTGTTGCGGCGCTCGAAGGCCTCCATCTGCTGATAGATGCGAGAGAGGTTGTCGAGCCCCTCCTGCACCTCTTCCTTCTTGCCGAGTGCCTCGGCACGCGCGTTGAGGGCGTGCCACAGGTAGGACTGGAACGCGAGTCGGCGTTGGGCGTGCAGGTGTCGGCGCTCGACGAGCTTGTAGGTCCCGTAGGCCGAATAGATGCCGAACGTTAGGATCGTCCAGCCGAGGTACGTCCAGTAGCTGAAGCGATAGTCCGTCGTCTCACGGCGACGCACCTCCGCGAGGACGAGCTGCTCGTACGTAACTTGCTGGCTCATGGCCCTAGATTAGAGCTGTGCCCGGCACCAGGCACAAGTCTTCGGCGGAGCGAGCCGCGCGTCGAAGACGGTCGGTCGGTGACAGCGCCAGCATCGGATCGTCTCGACCTTCGAATGCGTCGCGGCAGGAGGCGTCGGAGCGGAGTAGCTCTCCAGCAGCAGCCCGAGCTCCGCCTCGCGCTCCTCCTCGTGACGCTTGCGGAAGATCCCCATCGTGCACCCCCACGACGAGGCTAGACCTTTGGGGGACGAAAGGGAAGTGCGGGATCAGCCGCCGAGCGCTTCGCGGAGGAGGCGCTGCACGACGTCGGGCTTCCCTTGACCCTTCAGCGCCTTCATCGCTTGCCCCATGAGGAAGCCGACCACTTTCTCCTCGCCGGCGCGGAACCGCTCGACCTCTTTCTGGTTCGCTGCGAGGACCTCGGCGATCGCCGCTTTGATCGGGCCTTCGTCGGAGACCTGAGCGAGACCACGCTCCGCGACCAGCGCGCTCGGATCGGTCCCGGCCTCGAACGCGTCCTGGAACACTTTCTTCGCGGTATTCAGGTTGATCGTTCCGTCGGACACGAGCTTGATCAGCGCAGCGAGGGCCGCGGCTTCGATCCGCGACTCGGCGATCCCGAGCCCGGCGGTGTTCAGCGCGCGCGCCAGCTCCCCCGCCATCCAGACCGCGGCGTCGCGCGGCGCGATCCCGGAAGCGAGCAGCCGCTCGAAGTAGGCGAGGCTCTCGGTCGAGGCTCCGACGGTCGCCGCCTGCTCGGCGGTCAGCTCGTGATCGGCGGCGAGCCGCTCTCGCCGGGCGCGAGGAAGCTCGGGCAGGCTCGCGCGGAGCCCCTCGATCCACTCCTTCTCCGGTTCGATCGGGACGAGGTCGGGCTCCGGGAAGTACCGGTAATCGAACGCCTCTTCCTTGGATCGCAAGGTGCTGGTGACGCCGGTTCCCTCGTCGAAGTGCCGCGTCTCCTGAACGAGCGGCTCGCCGGCGTCGAGCGCCTTGGTCTGGCGCTCGATCTCGAACACGAGCGCGCGTCCGACCGAGCGGATCGAGTTGAGGTTCTTGACCTCGACCTTGACGCCGAACCCTTCGCCGGGCTTGCGGAGCGACACGTTGGCGTCGCAGCGCATCGAGCCTTCCTCCATCCGGACGTCGGAGACGCCGAGGGCTTCCAGGATCCCGCGCAGCTCGGAGACGTAGCGCATCGCTTCGGCCGGGGAGCGGATGTCGGGCTCCGAGACGATCTCGACCAACGGGATGCCGGCGCGGTTGTAGTCGACGAGCGAGTACTTCGCCTCGGCGATACGGCCGGTCGCGCCGACGTGGAGCGTCTTGCCGGTGTCCTCCTCGAGGTGCACGCGCGTGATCCCGACCCGGCTCGACTCGCCGTCGACGGTCACGTCGAGCGCGCCGGCGACGCACAGCGGCAGGTCGTACTGCGAGATCTGATAGTTCTTCGGCATGTCGGGATAGAAGTAGTTCTTCCGGTGGAACAGCGAGTGCGGCGCGATCTCGCAGCCGAGCGCAAGCCCGATCGCCATCGTGTACTCGATCGCCTTGCGGTTCGCGACGGGGAGCGAGCCGGGCTCGCCGAGGCAGACGGGACACGTCCGCGTGTTGGGCTCGCCGCCGAACGTCGTCTCGCAGCCGCAGAACATCTTCGACGCCGTCGCGAGCTCGACGTGGCACTCCAGCCCGATCACCGTCTGATACCCGTTCGCGCTCACGCGGCCTTCCTTCGGAGCCCGTAGTACTCGCGGATCTGCGGCCAGCTCTGGCTCGCGATGAGTGCGATCGCGATCGTGATCACCGTTCCGATCGGCGGGATCAAGAGCAGCAGCGTGCACGCGACCAGCCCGGCGACCAGGCCGCCCGTCGTCGGCCGCGTTCCGAGGAACGCCATGATCGCGGTGAACAGCAAGATCCCCGCGATCACCGCCCAGATCTTCGCGAGCTCGTCGAACCCGAGGAGCGCGCCGATCCCGAACGCAACGAGCGAGAGCAACAGCGCAGCCCACCCGGCGAACCCCAGCACCCGGACCGGAAGCGGACGCGACTCGGAGGCCACTACTCGCTCCCCTTCTCGTTCCGGTAATAGTCCTTGAGCTTGTCTTTGCTCGCCTTCAGCAAGAAGAACGCAACCGCGAGGAACGGCAGCGAGAACCACGGTGTCGCGAAGGCGAGCAGCAGCGCGAGGACGATCGCGCCGATGAGACAGATGAACCCAAACATGTTCCGGATGCCGGCCAGAACCGCGACGACGCCCCAGCCGACCCCCATCACACCGATGATCTGGCCGAGGCACTCGAGCCCTTCGCAATCCAGACCGTCGATGAGGATCCAGGTTCCGAAAACGAGTGCGGCCGCGCCGATGAGCTGAACGACGCGCGTGAGTATGGGGACGGGCGGCTTCGGCCGGATCACCACGTTCATCGCGACTCCCACAGCGGCGGCGTCGGTAGGGGCCCCAGGTCCTGCTCGAAGGCGTAGCCGGCGCGGAAAAGCAGCTCCTCCGACAGCGGCGGCCCCAGCAGCTGGAGCCCGACCGGAAGTCCGTCGTCGGCGAGTCCGCACGGCACGCTGATCGCCGTGGAGCCGGCCAGGTTCGTCGGGATCGTGAACAGGTCCGACAGGTACATCGCGAGCGGGTCGTCGGCCTTCTCGCCGATCTTGAACGCCGTCGTGGGGCTCGTCGGGCAGATCAGGAAGTCGAACTTCCCATAGGCCAGATCGAAGTCGCGGATCACCAGCGTTCGAACCTTCTGCGCCTTCCCGTAGTACGCGTCGTAGTACCCGGCCGACAGCGCGTACGTGCCGAGCATGATCCGCCGCTTGACCTCGTCGCCGAAGCCGTACGCACGGCTCCGCATGTTCATGTCCATGACGTCGCGCGGGTCCTCGGCCCGGTAGCCGTAGCGGACGCCGTCGTAGCGCGCGAGGTTCGAAGAGCACTCGGCCGGCGCGATCAGGTAGTAGGCGGACAGCGCCAGATCGAACGACGGCAGCGACACCTCGTCGACCGAGCATCCCATCCCGGCGAACCGCTCGGCGGCCTCCGTGACCCGAGCTTTGACCGCCGGTTGCGCGCCCTCCCCCATCCCCTCTTTGACGACGCCCACCCGCAATCCGGCTACACCGTTCTCGAGCGTCGCGAGGTAGTCGGGGACGGGCTTCGCGATGCTCGTCGAGTCGCGCGGGTCGTGGCCGGCGACGGCGTGCAGCGCGGCCGCCGCGTCGCGAACCGTGCGCGCGAACGGGCCGATCTGATCGAGCGACGACGCGAACGCGATCAGCCCGAAGCGGGAGACGAGCCCGTACGTCGGCCGAACACCGACCACGCCGCACAGCGATGCCGGCTGCCGGATCGAGCCCCCGGTGTCGGTGCCATAGGTGATCGGCGCCATCCCGGCCGCGACGGCCGCCGACGAGCCGCCGCTCGAGCCGCCGGGCACGCGCGCGAGGTCCCAGGGGTTCCGGCTGACGCCGAAGGCCGAGTTCTCGGTCGAGGAGCCCATCGCGAACTCGTCCTGGTTGGTCTTGCCGAGCAACGGCATCCCGGCCTCGCGCACCTTGATCGTGCCGGTGCCGTCGTACGGCGGCACGTAGTTCTCGAGGATCCGCGAGCCTGCCGTCGTCGGCACGCCGTCGGTACAGAAGATGTCCTTCAGCGCGACGGGGACCCCCGCCAGCGGGCCGAGCGTCTCGCCGGCCGCGCGCTTGCGGTCGACCTCGCCGGCTTGGGCACGCGCCAGCTCCGGCGTCAGCGTGATGAACGCGTGGACGTCGGGCTCGACGGCGTCGATCCGCGCGAGATGCGCGTCGACGACCTCGCGGGCGCTCACCTCGCCGTCGCGCACGGCTTTCGCGAGGGCGGCCGCGTCCAGCTGCCACAGCTCTGGCACGGCTACTGCTCCTCGATGATCCGGGGAACCTTGAAGCGTCCGTCCTCGGACTCGGGCGCGGTGGACAGCGCCTTCTCCGGCGGGAGGCTCGGCTCGACGACGTCGTCGCGGAAGACGTTCACGAGCGGGAGCGGGTGCGAGGTCGGCGGAACGTCGTCGGTCGCCACCTCGGTGACCCGCGCGGCGTGTTCGAGGATCGCCGAGAGCTGGCCGCGGAAGCGTTCGACCTCGTCGTCGGACATCGCGAGCCGCGCGAGCCGCGCGACATGGAGGACCTCTTCCCTCGTGAGCGCCATCGCCGGGCAGTCTACCTGCGGCCCAAGAGCCGCATCAGTTCCTTTTCATCGATCGTCGGCACGCCGAGCGAGACCGCCTTGTCGGCCTTCGAGCCGGGGTTCTCGCCGACGATAACGAGGTCCGTCTTCTTGGAGACCGAGTCGGTCACTTTCGCGCCGGCTTCCTTGAGCGCCTCGCGTGCCTCGTCCCGCGTCATCTCCGACAAGCCGCCCGTCATCACGATCGTCTTCCCGGTCAGCTCCGTCTGACGGACGGCCTTCCGCTCGTCCTCGGTCCGGAGTCCGGCTCTCTTCAGCTTCTCGAGCACGGCCGCGTTGCGGGGCTGATCGAAGAACTCGTGCACGCTGCGCGCGATCACGCCGCCGATCCCCTCGACGGCGTTGATCTCCTCTTCGCTCGCCTTCTCGATCGCGTCGAGCGAGCCGAAGTGATTGGCGAGCATCTCGGCGACGGTGCCGCCGACGTGCCGGATCCCGAGGCCGGTCAGCAGCCGCGCCAGAGGGCGCGTCTTCGATGCTTCGATCGAGCGCCGGAGGTTCGCGATCTTCTTGTCCTTGAACCCTTCGAGGGTCGCGATCTGCTCGTCGGTGAGCGCGTAAACGTCGCCGACGTCTTTCACCATGCCGCGCTCGGTCATCTCGATGATGGTCTGGTAGCCGAAGCCTTCGATGTCGAGCGCACCTCGGCCGGCGAAATGGAAGATCCGCTCGACGCGCTGCGAGGGGCAGTCGATGCCGGTGCAGTAGGCGACCGCTTCGCCTTCCTCGCGGACGATCTCGCTGCCGCACGACGGGCAGCGGTCGGGCATCTTCCACTTCTTAAGTCCCTTGCGTCGGCGATCGAGGATCGGGCCGACGACCTCGGGGATCACGTCGCCTGCGCGGCGCACGACGACGAAGTCGCCCGGACGGACGTCCTTGCGCGCGACCTCGTCCATGTTGTGCAGCGTCGCCGTCGTGACCGTCACCCCGCCGACGTGGACCGGCTGGAGCCGTGCGTACGGCGTCGCCGCGCCGGTGCGCCCGATGTGGATCTCGATCGCCTCGAGCTTGGTCGTCTGCTCCTCGGGTGGGAACTTGAACGCGATCGCCCAACGTGGCGCCTTGGACGTGTATCCGAGCTCCTCCTGCGCCGCGATCTGGTTCACCTTCACGACGACGCCGTCGATCTCGTGATCGAGGTCGTGACGGTGCTCGCCCCAGTGCTCGATGAACGACCAGACCTCGTCGAGGTCCTTCGACTCCTTGATGTGCGTGGAAACGCGCAGGCCCGCGTCGCGAAGGTAGGCCTGCCGTTCGGTGATGGTGGTCCACTTGAGCCCTCGGGCGGCGCCGACGCCGTGGATGAGATACGTGAGCGCGCGCGATGCCGTGATCGCGGGGTCCTTCTGCCGAAGCGATCCGGCCGCAGAGTTCCTTGGATTCGCGAACGTCGGCTTCCCCTGCGCCGCGAGCTCGGCGTTGAGCTTCTCGAACGCCTTGTAGGGGAAGTAGACCTCCCCGCGGACCTCGAGCAGCTTCGGCGGCTTCGGCGTTCGCAGCTGCATCGGAACGCCTTTGAGCGTCCGGAGGTTCGCGGTGATGTCCTCGCCGGTCGTGCCGTCGCCGCGCGTCGCGCCGCGGACGAAGCGGCCGTCCTCGTAGGTGAGCGCGACGGCGACGCCGTCGATCTTGAGCTCGCTGGCGAACGTGACGTCGCGGACGCCGCGCGCAACCCGCTCGGCCCACGCCTTGAGCTCCTCTTGCGAGAACGCGTTGTCGAGCGAGTACATCCGCGCGTGGTGCCTCACGGGAGCGAAAGCTTCCGAGGGCGGGCCGCCCACGCGCTGGGTCGGCGAGTCGTCGGTTACGAGATCGGGGAACTGCTCCTCGAGCTCGACGAGCTCACGGTAGAGGACGTCGTACTCGGCGTCGGAGATCTCCGGGGTGTCGAGGACGTG
The DNA here is from genome assembly GCA_035249485.1 of Actinomycetota bacterium. Lineage (GTDB taxonomy): Bacteria > Actinomycetota > AC-67 > AC-67 > AC-67 > DATFGK01. Next base: position 22,029 of record DATFGK010000105.1, read on the forward strand.
ATACAGGTGCAGGTGCCGGTCGAGCTCCTTGCGGAGCTCCGCGACACGCTTCCGGGCTCGTGCGAGCTCGGCCTTCGAAGGCACTACCGGCGGGTGCTCTTGGTGCTTCGGATCGCGCCGCCAGGCTTACGCGCAGGCGCGGCCGTGCGCCGGCCTTTGAGCGCTCCCTCGACACGCTCGAGATCCATGCGAAGAGCCTCGATGACCTGCTCGACGGGAGCATGCTCGCTGCGGACGGCGATCGAGAAGCGGCGGATCGTCTCGAGCTCGGGCAGGCGAACCTGTTCCATCGGGTCTCCTCGCGTCGGGGGGACGAACCGATTATACGGCGGCGCCCGCGGTTTTCCCGCTCTCCAGCGCGATCAGCGCAGCGAGCGGGTGATGGTCCCGCCGCCGAGCACCTCGTCGCCGTCGTAGAAAGCCACGAGCTGGCCGGGGGCGATGCCGCGCTGCGGCTGCGCGAATCGGACGATCGTGCGATCCGGATCGACGGCCTCGAGGGTCGCGGGGATCGCGGCGCCGTGCGCGCGGATCTGGACCGTCGCGGTGGTGCCGCCGGACGGCGCCTCACCGAACCAGGTGACACGCCCGGCCTCGAGGCCGCCGCGCGCAAGGAGCTCGCCGGTGCCGACGATCACCCGGTTGGCGGTCGCGTCGACCTCGACGACGTACCGCTTCTCGGCGAGACCCAGGCCGAGCCCGCGGCGCTGGCCGACCGTGTAGCGATGAACGCCGCCGTGCCCGCCGAGGACCGTTCCGTCGGCGTCGACGATCTCACCGGCGGGGATGGAGCCGGGCTCGGCGAACCGCTCGACGAAACCGGCGGCGTCGCCGTCCGGCACGAAGCAGATCTCGTACGAGTCGGGCTTGTCGGCGGTTCGGAGCTTCAGCGAGCGCGCGAGCGCGCGGGTCTCGTCCTTGGTCTGCGCACCGATCGGGAACCGCGCGAACGACAGCGCCTCCTGCCCGATGGTGGAGAGCACGTACGACTGGTCCTTCGCGTGGTCGGCGCTCCGGTACATCCGCCACGTGTCGCCCTCGAACCGCGAAACCGCGTAGTGGCCGGTTGCCACGGCGTCGAAGCCGGCGGCGCGGCCCCGCTCGAGCAGCGCGCCGAACTTGACGGTCTCGTTGCAGCGGACGCACGGGTTCGGCGTGCGGCCGCCCGCGTACTCGGACACGAAGTCATCGAGCACCCCGCGCGAGAACTCCTCGGTCAAATTCCAAACGTAGAACGGGATGTCGAGCACCTGAGCGACGCGGCGGGCGTCGTCGGCCGCCTCGACCGTGCAGCACCCGTGGACCCGGCCGTCGGATTCGGACGAGGTCGCGTACGAGGAGAGCTTCATGTGCACGCCGGTCACGTCGTGACCGTCGCGCGCGACGATCGCGGCGGCCACCGACGAGTCGACGCCGCCGGACATCGCGACGAGGACCTTCATCGCCGCAGCCTCGCAACGCCGTCGACGATCGCCTCCGCGGCTCGGTCGATCTCCACTTCGGTCGTTCCGCGTCCGAGCGTCAGCCGGAGCGTTCCGCGCGCGAGATCGCGGGGGACGCCGAGCGCCGCGAGCACGTAGCTCGGCTCCGCCGCGCCCGAGGAGCATGCCGACCCCTGCGACGCCGCGACGCCGGCCGCGTCGAGCAGGAGGATCAGCGGCTCGCCGTCGATCCCTTCGATGCACACGTGGAGGTTGTTCGGGAGCCGCTCGGCCGGGTGACCGTTCACGCGGACGCCGGGGATCCGTTCGCTCAGGTGCCGCTGGAGGCGGTCGCGGAGCGGGCCCACGGCGGACGCCCACACGTTGCGGTGCAACGCCGTCTCCTCGGCCGCCGCGCCGAAGCCGACGATCCCGGCGACGTTGTAGGTCCCCGAACGCACCTCACGCTCCTGACCACCGCCGTGCAGCAGCGGCTGGATCTTCACGCCGCGCCGCACGACGAGCGCTCCGACGCCTTTCGGGCCGCCGTGCTTGTGCGCGGCGATCGTGAGCAGATCGGCGATGCCCGCTTCGACGTTCAGCCATGGGACGGCCTGCACCGCGTCGGTGTGGAAGACGGCGCCGGCGTCGTGCGCGATCCGCGCCGCTTCGGCGACGGGCTGGATCGTGCCGACCTCGTTGTTCGCCCACATCACGCTGACCAGCGCGGTCTTGTCGTCGACGGCGGCTGCGAGCGCGTCGAGCCGTACGACGCCGTGCTCGTCGACACCGACCTCGCGCACCCGGAACCCCTGTCGCGCCAGCCACCGCGATGGATCGAGGACGGCGTGGTGCTCGATCGCCGTTACGACGATGCCGTCGCGCCCTTGCTCGCGCGCGTGCCAGGCGGCGCCTTTTATCGCGAGGTTGTCCGCCTCGGTTCCGCCCGAGGTGAAGACGATCTCGTCGGGGCGGGCGCCGACGGCCGCGGCGACGCGCTCGCGCGCCTCGTCGACGCCTTTGCGAGCCTCGCGGCCGGGCGCGTGCGCCGAGGACGCGTTGCCGAAGCGCTCGTCGAGGTAGGGAGCCATCGCTGCGCGTGCCGCCTCAGAAAGCGGCGTCGTGGCGGCGTGATCCAGGTAGATCGTGAGGGAAGCGCTCATCGCCGCCAGCCTAGCAGCGGCGCGTCAGCTGAGATCGATGAACACGATGACCGCGTCGCCCTGGGCGTTCTCGTCCCGCAGATACCACCGTGGATCGCGGAACACGCCGGCAACGTCGATGCCGGGGTCCTGGCCGTGCTCCTCCCACTGCCCGACGACGAACGCGTCGGTACTGCTGCCGTAGAGGAACGGGTCGACGTCGTGGAACCCGTCCCGGTTGTTGTTGAGGTACCAGGTTATCCCGCGGACCACGCCCGCCGAGTCGATGCCGTCCCCGTTCCAATCGCCGGCGAGCTTCGCGTCGGTCGGATTGCCGTAGAAGAACGCGGCCCCGTCATGGAAGCCGTCGAAGTTGTCGTTCAGGTACCAGGCATTGCCGCGGACGACCCCGACGGAGTCTTTGCCGTCGCCGTTCCAGTCGCCGGCCAGCGGCACGTCGCCCGGGTTGCCGTACGGAAAGATGATGTCGGCCGTCGCATCGGTGGTGTTGTTCAGTAACCACAAGTTCCCGCGCACCGCGCCGGGGGTCGCGGTTCCGTTCCCGTCCCAGTCGCCGGCAACCGGGCGGTCCATCGGATTAGCGTAGAGGAACTCGACGTCGGGCTCGCCGTCGAAATCGTTGTGGAGGAACCACTTGCGCCCGATGACCGTTGCCGGCGTCTCGACGCCGTCGCCGTCCCAATCGCCCGAGAGTCGATACGGCGTCATCACCGAGAAGGTGCCCTCGGCCGGCCGCACTTGCTTACCGGCGAGGTCGGCGGCGGAGATCGACCACTTCACGACGCCGCCCTTGGTCAGCGTCCCGTCCGGATCGAGCCCGTTCCACGTCACGCCGGAAAGGCTCGTCCCGGTACCTGCGAACTCCTTGATCAGGGTGCCGTCCGACCAGCGGAACTGGACCTTCCATACGACGGTCGTCGTGAACGTGCCCGTGAGAGCGACCGTATCGCCGAGGCCGTCACCGTCCGGCGAAACAAGTGAGTTGCTCTGCGTCGGCAGGTAGAGCTTGGGGAGACCGATCTGCGACACCGCGGTCCGGATGGAAGGCAGGAGGTTGTACACCCTGCCGCCGGGACAGGTGGTCTGCTGTCCGTCGCGATGCCCGGAGATCCGGTTGAAGGTCTTCTTCTTCCCGACGGGATAGAGGTCCGAGCCGCCCGAGGTCATCACGACCGTCCCCACGGGCGGGATGTGGTGCACGTCCATCTTCCAGGCGAGGAGGTTCTTCAGTGACGCGACCATGTTCGACGTGGGCGAGACGGTCGAGAACGTTCCCATGAGCGAGATGCCCGTGCTGCCGGTGTTGAAGCCCAGCACGTGAGCGCCTATGACGGGCAACGTCATCCCGCCGTAACGGCCCTCGAAGATCTGGCCGTACTTGTCGACCAGGAAGTTGTAGCCGATGTCGCTCCAGCCGCGATTCTTCACGTGGTAGGCGTAGATGCTGCGCACGATCGCCGGGGACTCAGAGCTGCTGTAGGAATTGGAGCCCGCTGTGTGATGGACGAACGCCATGTTGACCGCGGTCGCATAGCGGGGGCAGCACTCGCGTATGGACTCGTTCGCACCCCACCCCGCCCGCGTGATGATGCCGGGCTGCACCGTCATCGCGTGCGCCTTCGTGCCGCGGAAGAAGCTCGAAACCGAACCGACCACACGCTGGAGCAGGTTTGGCTTGCTCGCGTTGCCAAGCGAGTTGATGAGGTGAAGCTTTAGATCCTCGGCGGGAGGCGAGCCCGCCGGCGCGAAGTACCGGAGCTGCATCGCACCGGCCGTGCCGACCCAGATCGGACCGGCGAAGACGCGCGTCGACGCGCGCGCGGCCTCCGGGCGGTCGGGAGCCTCATCGGGTTCGATGACCAGCTGCTGCCACTCGGACCATCCCGTCGCCGATCGGAAGCGCCCCTCGACGACGACTTCCTCGAGCGACTCATGATCCGCGTGGGGAGAATCGAACGACGCCGCAACCATGTTCGTGTCGATGGGTAGCTCGATCGAACGCTCGAGCCACGCGCCGACGCGGGCGGACGTCCGGATCGTGCCGGGCTCGACGGCGAGATCACGCGTTACCGTTTCGGGCGGAGCGGAGCGCGCGGACGACGGGAACGGAACACCGACGACGGCGATCGCCGTGAGCAGAACAAGGATGAAAAGCCGTCTCCCCATTGAAGGCACAACCCCTATCACATCGCGGCGCTCCAAGCCGCTATCGACGAAGAGCGAAACGCGCTTGAGCGGAGCGACCAGGGCTGGTGAACAAGGACAACTCGGGCTTAGAGGAACGGCGGTGCGGGAACTACGGCTGGATCGACTTATCCCAATCGCCGGCGACCGCGAAATCCGATGAGGCGCCGAGCGCGAAGGGTGCGATGTTGTGCGTGCCGTCGAAGTCGTTGTTGAGGTACCAGACGTTCCCGCGGATGACGGCGGGTGTGGACTTTCCGTCCCCATCCCAGTCTCCGACAAGTTTCCGGTCGGACGAGGCGCCGTACGTGAAGGCGGGAACGGTCTGAGCTCCCGTGAAGCCGTCGCTCAGGTACCAGCGGTTGCCGCGGACGACGCCGGGGGTCATCCTCCCACGGGAGCCGTTGTCGTCGTCGTCCCAGTCGCCGACCACGAACCTGTCCGTCGAATTGCCGTACCGGAACGGTGCGATGTCGTGGTCGCCGTCGAAGTCGTTGCTCAGGTACCAGGTGTTCCCGCGGATCACGCCGGGGGTCCAAGTCCCGTCGCCGTCCCAGTCTCCGACGACGGGGACGTCGGTCGAGTTCCCGTAGGCGAACGCAGGGATGGTCTGTGAGCCGGTGAGGTCGTCGCTGAGGTACCAACGGTTGCTGCGCCGGACACCGACCGTAGTGACGCCGTCGCCGTCCCAATCGCCGGCGAGCCGGACGTCGCCGGAGCCGCCGTACGCGAAGGCGGTCACGTCATGATCGCCGTCGAAGTCGTTGCTGAGGTACCAGGCGCTCCCCCGCACCACGCCGGGCGTGAAGCCGAACTGCGGAAGCGTGAAGGTCTCCTCGATCGATCCCACCTCGTTGCCTTGCGCGTCCTTGACGCGGTCCTCGGTCGGGACGTTGCCGGGATTGACGATGGTCCGGTAGGTCTGACCGGCTTCCAGCGGGTCGGTCGGGTTGATGGTCGCGGTCCGTTCCTCGGAGTCGTACTCGACGGTCGCCGGGAGATTCGTGCCGCCGAGGAGGCCCTCACGCACGACCACGTTCTGTGCGTCGACGCCGACGACGTTCTCGGAGAACTTCCAGACGATGTTCCCGTCCGGCGACATGGGAGCCGAGATCAGCTCGGCCGTCGGGGCGATGTTCGCCGTGATGGCCCCGCTCGTTCCTCCATCGCATGAATCCAGGAGGTTCGAAGGCTGGTACTCAAACGCACAGCCCAGAATGGGCTCCGGGATCGTCACCGTGAAATCGTCGCCGTCGCCGATCGAGTCGGAGGTCTGCACCGCGAGGAAGTAGGTGTAGCTGCCCTCGGCCGACGCGGGGATCCCGGAGCTGACCACGATGTCCACCGTGCCACCCGTGTTCTCGAAGGAACTGCTCACCAGAGTGTCACCGTCGTCGAGCGCGTCCTCGTCCGTACCGGTGTCGCGATACACGGCGACGCCCACCGGCGATGTCTCGAGGTCGCTCAGCCCGGCGAGGTCGAAGTCGCCGTCGCCGTCCTGATCGGCGAACTGGACTTGCAGCCCTTGGAGCGTCCCGCTTCCGGTCATATTGATTCCGAATACCGCCTTCCGTGCCTCGACGCCGATCGTGCCGGGCGCGGTCACATCGGTGACCGTGATGTTTACGGCGGCATGCGCCGCCGGCGTGCCGAGCATCATCGCGATGGACAGAAACACAAGAAGACCCGCCAAGCGGACGTTTCGGGCGCGCATCCGGTCCTCCGAATCGAGCAAATGAGTTCTTCAGAAAGATAAACGCACGAGTCTCGTGCTGGTTATGAGCGATGGAACGCGCTCAGCGCTCCGCGAAGCGGCGGAACAAGCCTTCCGTGGCGTCGAGGCGCTGCCGGAGCTCCTCCTCGCCGGAGACCACGATCTGCGACGGTGCGGTCCCCCACCGTTCCAGCTCCTCGAAGAGCTCGATCAGCGGGGTCGGGTCGTCGGTCCGCGGCCGGATGTACACGAAGAACTGACCGTCATCCTCGGTTCCGGTGAGCTCGATCTGGAACTCCAGCGCACGCGGGACCGCCGACACGGCGGGGTACCGGAAGTCGAAGCGCACCGGGCGTCCGTTCAAACGCGTCCGGCGTTGCCAGGCGTTGCGCCGCACGCTCGGCCCGACGCGCGGCACGGTGCGGCCGCAGTTCGGGCAGGACTGCGTCGTGATGCCTCCGAGCGCGAGGTCGCCCGACCGCCACCGCGGCACGCCGCCGCCGCGGAAGCCGAGCGGCGTTACCGTGACTTCTCCCGGCGTCTGCTCGGCCAGCGGCGAGCCGGTGTCCGGAGACAGGACCTCGACCAGCTCGAGATCGGGGTAGGTGTGGAACCCGAACGTCTCGGTCTTGCCGACGGGGATCGCGCACTCGCCCCACAGCACGCGCCCCTCGGCGGGTCCGTAGGCTGCGGCGATCCTCGCGTTCACCGCCCCGGCGGCTGTGAGCGCCTCGCCGAGCTGCTCCCGTTCGGCCTTGGTCAGCGACCGGCCGACGGCGAGCACGACGTTGATCTCGCTCAGGTCCAGTGCGGCGTTGCGCGCAGCCTCGGGGAACTCCGCGACCTCGTCGGCGGGGATCGCCACCGCGGTCGGACGCGCCGCGTCGAACGCGGCGAGCGCCCGAACGATATCGCCGCCCTCGCGACGCGTGTGGACCGCGCTCATCCCGACGCCGTGTGCCATGTAGAACACGCCCCAGAAGTCCAGCGTCGGCCCGAACGGGATCAGGTTGAGCAGGCGATCCTCGCGGTCGATCCCGGCGATGGTTGCCAGGCGGGCGCCGGCGCGCGCGAACAGCTCGAGATCGTCGCGCGTGTACGCGATGGGGATCGGCCCGCCGGGCCCGAACGCGATGTGCTGGTGGATCGGACGCGACGCTGCCTCGATCGCGAGCGCCTGCACGTCCTCTCCGCCGACGAGCCGCGCCGCGGCGACCCGCCGGAGCGTCGCGCGGTCGCTGAAGCGGCGCACTCCTTCGGCGGTCCCTTGGAGCACCATGCCCCGCGCGCCGTCGACGTTGCGGACGGGATCGAGCACGTCGGCCCGGGTCGCGGTCGGTACCTTGTTGAGCTCGTCGAGGCCCTTGAAGCTCCGCGCGTCGAGCCCGGCGGCCGACAGCCGTGCGCGCGCGGTGGGCACGTGCGCGAGCTGCATCTGCAGCAGCGTCTGACGCAGCAACGTGTCCTGCGTACGGCGGTAATCCTTCGGGGAGACCTGGTCCCAGGGGCGAGCCACGGCGCCTATTCTACGGACGGGCCGGGTCCGCGCTTGCCGCTCGGGAATGGCTCCTCGAGGGCCTGCCGACTACCATTCCGAGCCCCGTGGACGACACCGCACCGGCATCCGACCTCATCCTCACCGGCGAAAGAACCCTCCCCGGCATCCCCGAGGAGAACTACTGGTTCCAGCGCCACGTGGTCGCCTACCGGCACGCGGCGGATCGCATCGCCGGGATGAACGTTCTCGACGCGGGCTGCGGTGAGGGGTACGGGTCGGCGATGCTCGCCGAACACGCCGCGTCGGTCGTCGGCGTCGACCTTGAGCGCGACGTCATCGAGCACGCGGCCGAGCGCTACCCGAACGTTCGCTTCCAGACCGGCGACCTCGCCACGCTCGGCTTCCCAGACGCATCGTTCGACGCCGTCGTGACGTTCCAGGTGATCGAGCACATGCAGAGCCCGCGCGGCTTCCTCACGGAGTGCGGGCGCGTGTTGCGGCCCGGCGGGCTGCTCGTGCTCTCGACGCCGAACCGGTTGACGTTCTCGCCGGCAGGCGTACGCAACCCGTTCCATACCGTCGAGTTCGCGCCGGCCGAGCTGCGTTCGGTTCTGGAAGACCGATTCGTGGTTCAGCTCCTTGGAGGGACGTTCCACCGGTGGCGGCTCGACCTCGTCGAGCGGATGATGCGCGCCAGTCTGCCCGAGCGGCTCATCTCGCAACCGGTACCCGAGTGGCCGGCGTGGCTCCGGCGCGTCGTCACGGCAGTTACGCCGCGCGACTTCGTGATCCGCGAGTCTCACGTCGAGCGTTCGCTCGATCTGATCGCCGTGGCCCGCCGGCGATAACGCCGAGCCGATGGGCGTCTTCTCGCTCGTCCTCCACACCCATCTGCCGTACGTGCGGCGCAACGGCGTCTGGCCGTCGGGCGAGGACTTCTTCCACCAGGCGGCGACCGAGAGCTACCTGCCGATGCTGGAGACGATCGAACGGATCGCGGAGGGTCACGCGGACGGCCCCGCGCTGACGGTCGGCATCACGCCGCTGATCGCACACCAGATGGAAGACCCGTACATGCTCCGCGAGCTGACGCTGTACCTCGGACGCTACGACCTGCGGGCGCTGTGGCAGGTTGCCAACTACGACGGCGTCTACACCGAGGAGTTCAAGGACATCGCCGGCTTCTACGCGCGCTTCGCCCGACGCCAGCTCGCGCGCCTCGAGTCGCTGCCCGGCGGGATCGCCGGCGGGTTCGGAACGCTCGAGCGTGCCGGGGCGATCGAGATCGCCGGCGGCCCGGCGTCCCACCCGGTCCTGCCCGAGATCGGCGAGCCGGCGGTGATGCGCGCGCAGGTCTTCCACGGCATCGCCGAACACGAGCGTCACTTCGGCCACAAACCGAAGGCGATGTGGATGCCCGAGTGTGCCTACCGCCCGGCGCTCGGGATCGAGGAGCTGCTCGCCGAGGCGGGCATCACCCACGTCGTCGTGGACGGCCCGACGATGCTCCGCTCGGACGGGCCCGGTGCGACGTTCGCGCCGCGTCGGATCGGAGCGACCGACGTCGCGGCGTTCTCGCGCAACCTCGACGTCACCTACCGCGTGTGGTCGCCGACCGGCGGGTACCCGGGCAACAAGTGGTACCGCGAGTACTTCGCGTACGACATGACCGCGGGCTTCAAGAACTGGCGCGTCACCTCGACGAAGACGCCGATCGCGGGCAAGAAGCCCTACGACCCGGCGCGCGCGATCGAGCGCACCGAGAAGGACGCCGCCGACTTCGTGCAGCTGCTCGACGACTCGCTGACGGCGCACGAGGAGCGCACCGGCTCCGAGGGAGTAGTCGTCGCCTGTTACGACACCGAGCTCTTCGGCCATTGGTGGTTCGAGGGGCCGACGTTCCTCCAGAACGTGTACGCGATGCTCGAGAACCATCCGCGCGTGCGCGCGATGTCGCTCGGCCGCGCGCTCGAGGCGGTCCCGCCCTCACGCAGCGTCGAGCTGCAGGAGGGCTCGTGGGGATTCCGCAAAGACCTCCGATCGTGGATCGCGCCGGAGACCGAGGAGATGTGGCGTCTGCTCGCCGAAGCCGAATCCGAGACGATCCGGATCGCGCGCAAGTACACCGACCCAGACGCCGCACAGGAGCGCGCACTCGCACAGCTCGTCCGCGAGCTGTTCCTGCTCCAGTCGAGCGACTGGCCGTTCATGGTCCTCCGCGGCAAGAACGCGGGCTACGCGCGCGAGCGGTTCGATGGACACCGTGAACGGTGGGGGCGGCTCGTCGAGGCGCTTCTCCGCAGGACGCCGGCGGGGCCGCTCGACCGCCTGACCGGCGAGCTTGCCGAGCTCGACAACGCGTTCCCGGAGCTCGGTTACAAGCTGTTGATCTCGTAGGGCCGCGGCCACGGGTTCGGCTTGCAGGTCCGGTCGCCCGTGGTGAGACCCTTCGACTGCTGCATCATCACCGGCGCGTAGGCGCCGTCCTTCGGGCAGCCACGGTGGTGCTGGCCGAGCGTGTGGCCGACCTCGTGGTTGACGAGCATCTGCCGGTAGACGGGCACCGCTCCCGGCCAGTACTTCGAGCCGGTGAACCAGCGGTCCGAGTTGAACACGACCTCCCGGTAGCCGGCGCACGAGTAGTAGAAGTTCACGCTGAGCCCGATCAGCTGCATGCAACGCTTCTCCGCGGCGGCCGGCTTCCGGAGCCCGAGGAGCAGCGCCCCCTCGGGGTCGTACCGGAACCGAACCTCCCCGCTCGCGATCCAGGAGCGCTCGTCGCACAGGATCGAGAGCAGGTCCGACACGAATCTGGCCGGCGTGGTCGCGAGGCCGTCCTCGACGAGCACCCGGAACTTGATGAGCCTGGCGCCGGGACTGCCGCAGGTCTTGCTCGGCTGGGAGGGACCGCTGCTGGCCAGGAAGGACGGGGAGGCAGCCTTCTGGACCGGGATCTTGCTCGGTGCCGGGGACGGCGTGACGGACGCGAGCTGGGTCGGCGTCGCCGGCGCGGAGGGCGGGAGCAGCGCGACGGCCTGGTTCTGCGGCCTGCTCGCGTCGGCGAGAAGCGCGTTCCCGGCTCCCCCGCCGAAGCCGATCAGCAAACCGAACAGTGCGCCGAGATAGATCGGCCACCAACCCAACCGGAAACGACTCAGATCGAACCCCCCTGGAGCGAACCCGGAAAGGATATTCAGGCGGGAGCCTTCGAGCGACTCGCCTGAACGATGCTGGAGTTTTGCCCGGTACCTGCCGCGCGTGACACGATGCCGCGAGTTCAAGGGGCCAGCTCATGCGGATCCTCATCCTTTCGTGGGAGTACCCGCCGCGCATCGTCGGCGGCTTGGGGAAGCACGTCCATCGCCTCGCGACGGCCCTCGCCGACGCCGGACACACGATCCACGTGGTGACCCGAGACCATCCCGACGCCCCGGCCGAGGAGGTCGTCGACGGCGTCCACGTGGTGCGCGTCGGCGAGTACCCGCCGATCGTCCCGTTCGACGAGCTGATCCCCTGGGTGCTCCAGTTCAACGTGGGCGTGCTCGAGCGCGCGACGAAGATCCTGCTCGAGGAGGAGGTCGACCTCGTCCACGCGCACGACTGGCTGGTCGCGTACGCAGCGGCGGGCGTGAAGAACCTGTTCGACGTGCCCCTTGTCTCAACGGTCCACGCAACGGAGTACGGTCGCCACCAGGGCTACCTGCCCGGCCCGATGAACAAGCTGATCCACCAGATCGAGTGGTGGCTCACCTACGAGTCCCGCCGCACGATCACGTGCTCGCGCTACATGCACGACCAGATCGAAGAGATCTTCCAGCTGCCGCCCGAAAAGCTCGACGTGATCTCCAACGGCGTCGACCTCGAGGCGGTCCACAAGCCCGAGGGCGTCGAGGAGTTCCGCGCGAAGCTGCTCGACCCCGGCGACAAGATGATCTTCTTCGCCGGCCGGCTCGAGTACGAGAAGGGAGTGCAGACGATGCTCGACGCGCTCCCGCTCGTGAACGCGGAGGTTCCGGTCCGGTTCTTCGTCGCGGGCGTCGGCACGCACGAGCAGGCGTTGCGTGAGCACGTGGAGCGGGACGGGCTCGACGCGCACGTGGAGTTCCTCGGCTTCGTACCCGACGAGGAGCTGGCCATGTACTACGCGGCAGCCGACCTCGCGGTGGTGCCGTCGCTCTACGAGCCGTTCGGGATGGTGGCGCTCGAGACGATGGCGGCCGGGACACCGTGCATCGCGGCCGACACGGGCGGCCTGCGCGAGCTCGTCGTGCACGACGCGACCGGGCTGCGGTTCTCGCCGGGCGACCCGGCGTCGCTCGCCGGGGCGATCCTGCGACTGCTGACCGACACGCGACTCGACCGCCGGCTCACGCTCGATGCGCGGCGGATGCTCAACGATCAGTTCTCCTGGCGCTCGATCGCGGACCGGACCGTCGACGTCTACAGACGAGCGATCGAGGAGGAGCGCAAGCTCCGCCGGACCCACCGCCGCGATGAGCGCGCACCGCTCCGGGTGATCCTCGGCCGGTCGGAGATCCTCGGATTCGCCGACGAAAGCGCTGGCTAGGACCTCGATCGGAGATCCGGGACCCAAAGCTGCTCAAGCCGTGGCCGGGTTCGGGCGACAATCCCAAGGATGATCGCTTTCCTCGCCGGCTTGTGCCTGAAGGGCGACGGCAACGTCTGTCCGCCGGGCAGCACCGAGATCCCCGCGATCTACGCGCTCTCGGGAGGCTTCCTCTTCCTCGCGGTGCTCGGCTTCGCGTGGCTCGGCTACCGCAGCAAGCGCTGAACCCTAGAACCGATAGCCGAACCGCTCCAGGTCCGGACGGAAGACCTGCTCAACGATCTTCCGCGCCTCGTCCGTGTAGTACGAGCGATAGTCGGCCGCGCGCGGCGTGGGGTTGATGTTGGCGAGCTCCATCCCCGTCGGCGCCCCGATCTTGGCGAGCACCTCGTCGAGGTCCTCGTGCAGCCGTTCGAAACGCATGATGTGATCGACCCGCTTCAGGTAGCGCTCGTACATGTGCCGCGGACGGACCGCCCTCAACCGCTCCATCCGCCCGCCGGGCAGGTAGCGGTCCTTCACCCAGTCGCTGAACGAGAGGTCCGCGGCTCGCCGCACGTCTTCGAGCGCGCCGGGCTTCTTGTGCAGGAACGAGTTCGGGTCGTCGACGAGCTTGGAATACGTCGTCTGGGTCTTGACGAACAGGGAGACCAATGAGTCGAACGGGTTCCGGACCGCGCATACCTTGAACAGGGCCGCGATGTCCTGCGCGGAGACCAGCCCGTAATAGAGGAGGTCGGGGATCGTGCTGTGCTTCGAGTCGACGAGCAGCTTCCCGTCGTCGTCGAGGATGTCCTTCCAGGGAACGCGGGTTCCCTCGAGATGAGGCACGATCACGCCGTACGCGATCGAGGTACACCCGGTGCGCGGCGACATCACGAACAGGAACCGATACGGGTGCGAGATGAACGCCATCGCGCGCCCTAGGTTCCCCTCTGTACGGCCGCCCCGCGGGACTTGAGCACCCGCGCCGGCACTCCGCCGACGATCGACCGCGGCGGCACGTCGCGGTTGACGAGCGCGTGCGACGCGATCACCGAGCCTTCCCCGACCGTGACGCCGCGCAGGATCGTCGACTTCTCGCCGATCCAGCAATCGCGTCCGACGACCACGGGCGACTTCACGATCCCTTGCTTCTTGATCGTGACGTTGAGGTCGTCGTACTTGTGGTCGAAGTCGCAGACGTAGATCCAGTCCGCGAAGATGCAGTCGTCCCCGATGTCGATGTCGAGATAGCAGTTGATCGTGTTCTTTGCTCCGAACACGACCTTGTTTCCGATCCGCAGATTCCCTTCGTGGCATCGGATCGCGTTGCCCTTCCCGATCCACACCCACCGTCCGAGGGTCAGTCGCCCGTAGCCGCGTCGCGCGTACACCTCGACCTTCGGTCCGAGAAACACGAACCCTTCCGTCTTGATGTGGGGGTGGGTGACCTTGAACCTCAGGAAGCGGATCCCGAGGACCCAGTAGCGCCAGGTATACAGGCGATGGCTCCAGATGAATCGAAGCGTCCGCCCGACGCGGACCGGGAAAGACCGCGCGACCGGTGGCGGAGGAGGGACGGGCGCCAGCTCGGGCCCGCGGCTCGCCACGACGGCGTCGGCTTCGGGCACGACCGGCTCGTCGCCGGCGCCGGTATGGAAGGGCCTGGGATCCTCCATCGGGTGCGAGCCTACCGCTCGGCCGACGGCTTCTCCGCGTAGAAGAGCAGGTTGTAGAAAAGGGGCTTCGGGACGAGCCGGCGCGTGATCGTGTCGTCCATCCGGTAAAGCCGGAGATAATTCCTGTACGCCCACCACGCCCACTTCTCGCCGAGCAGCCCCGGAGCCGAGAGCGCCTCGATCGTCCTCACGCTCCAGCCGAAGAACCCGGAGATGAACTCCTCGGTGCGGATCCGCAGCGGCCCGAACCCCGTGTCTTGGAGCCAGCGCTCGACCATGTGGGGGTGGAACTCGTGCAGGTCGACGTGCTTCTCGAGCGCTGCGGCGGGGTCATCGTGCCCCGTGACGCTTCGATCGGGGTTGAGCAGTCCTGGGCGCACGCGCCCGACGGCCTTGAACGCCGTCGCGGTCGCCCGGCGCGCCAGCTTGTTGACCGCGTGACCTATCCGGGTCGGCTCCCCGGCGATCACCAGCGCGCCTCCCGGCTTGAGCACCCGATAGCACTCGGCGAGCGCCGCCGGCACGTCGGGCACGTGGTGGAGCACCGCGTGACCAACCACCAGATCGAAGGTCCCCGTTTTGTACGGGAGCGTCTCCGCGTCGGCCGCGCGCCCCTCGAGGTTCTTCAAGCCGACGAGCCGCGCGTTCCGCTGACACACCTCGACCATCCCCGGCGAGATGTCGGTGGCGAACGCCTGCCGCACCAACCCTGCCTGCCACAGGTTGACGATGAAGAAGCCGGTGCCGCACCCGATCTCGAGGACCTTCCCGTACTTCCGTTCGGGCGCGACCTTGGTGAACTTCTCCTTCGCGTAGGAGATGCAGCGCTCGTCGAACGAGATCGACCATTTGTCGTCGTACTGGGTCGCCTCCCAGTCGTGGTAGAGGATGTTTCGTGTCTTGGCGTCGAGCTCCGTCAGCTCTCCGTCGTCCACGGAGGGGAGGGAGGTAGGGGCCGTCGTCATCGGTCTCAGGATTCAACATGCCGCCCCGGTGAGCAAACCAGCCACTAGGGGCAACGGAGGGCAGACGGGGCAGGTGACTTCAATCTGGACACCTCGGACCGAACGCCGTTAGTATTCGCCGAACGCTTTCCGTAGCAGTTCGAGCCTCAGGGGGTACGGGGTGAAGCGCGCAATTCTCATCGCCGTTACGGCCACGCTCTTCGCGGGACTCTTTTCGCTCCCGGCCCACGCCGCCGCGTGCACCAACGACAACTTCGCCGACGCGACGCTCATCAACACCCTCGATCATTCCGACCAGTGCGACAGTTCCGCCGCGACGACGGAGACCGGTGAACCGATGACGAGCTGCGCCGTCGGCAAGAATGTCGGCAAGACGACGTGGTGGAAGTACACACCCGACGGGTCCTCGGCCCGGCCGCTGCACATCAAGGTCAACACCTACGCCAGTCCCTTCAACACGCTGATCGCCTTGTGGCGGCAGGACGGCAGCGGCTTCGCCGGCTTGACGCCGGTTGCCTGCAACGACCAGCTTGGGATCCACAAGACCTCTCGAGTCACGCAGGCGCTCACCATCGGGAAGACGTACTACATCCAGGCCGGCGGCGTGAGTCAGGCCGGGGGCACATTGAACCTCCGAGTGAAGCCCCGCATCTGGCACGTGGGCGTCGTCCGCGGTGACGACTGGTACGTCAACCGTGGCCACGACGGGCTCGCGGAATACCACTTCGTCTATGGGAAGAGCACGGACCAGTTCCTCGCCGGCGACATCATCGGCCACGGCGTTCACACGCCGTGGGTGCGTCGCGGCAACCTGTTCATCCTCAACGATTGGTTCGACAGCGGCTTCGTAAAGCAGTTCTCATACGGCAACTCGACGGACAAGGCGCTCGTCGGTGACTGGAACGGCGATGAGGTCATGACACCGGTGGTCCGCCGTGGCGGCACCTGGTACTTCAACAACGGTTACGACGGCTCGCACGAGTTGAGCATCGCGTACGGCAACTCGAGCGACGTGCCTCTGGTCGGGGACTGGAACGGCGACGGGATCTGGACGCCCGGCGTGCGGCGAGGGAACATCTTCTACCTCAACAACGGGTTCGACGGCGCCCACGACATCGCGGCCTTCGCGTACGGCATGACGTCGGACGTGGTGGTCGTGGGCGACTGGAACGCCGACGGCAAGATGACGCCCGGAGTCGTGCGCGGCAGCGGCTGGTACCTAAGCAACGGCTTCACCGGGGTGCAGGACATCCCGTCATTCGCGTACGGGAATTCGACCGACAAGAAGATCGTCGGAGACTGGAACGGCATCGTCGAATCGGACGGTGCCGGCTGACGCCGCCGGAACGACGGGGGCCACCGAAGACCTCGACCTCCGTCGCTATCGTCCCGAGAACGTCGCCTTGCCGGGACCGCTCTCGAGGAACGAGTGCATCCCCGTCTTCTGATCCTCCGTCGAGAACAGATTCACGAACAGCTCGCGCTCGATCAGAAGGCCGTTCTGAAGATCGGTCTGCAGTCCCCGATTGATCGCGATCTTCGCCGCGCGCAGTGCGACCGTCGGCCCCCTCGCGTACCGGGCCGCGATCTCGACGGCCTTTCCGTAGGTCTGGTCCTGAGGCACGACGACATCGACGAGTCCGAGATCGAGCGCCTCGACGCATTCGATGAACCGCCCCGAGAAGATGATGTCCTTCGCCTTCGCCGGGCCGACCAGGCGCGGCAGACGCTGCGTACCGCCGGCGCCGGGGATGATCCCGAGCAGGATCTCCGGCTGACCGACCTTGGCGTTGTCGGCCATGACCCGGAAGTCGCACGCGAGCGACAGCTCGCACCCGCCGCCGAGCGCGAAGCCGGTGATCGCCGCGATGACCACCTTGGGGATCTCCTCGACCTGCGTGAAGACGGCCTGCAGACCGCCCATCCGGTCCATCATGTCGATCGGAGAGGCTTCGGCCATCTGCTTGATGTCCGCGCCGGCCGCGAAGATCTTGTCGCCCCCGAAAACGACGACGGCTCTCACGCGGTCGTCGGTGGCCGCCTCGCGGGCGGCAACCTCGAGCTCCGAGACGACCTGATCGTTGATCGCGTTCATCGGCGGCCGGTCGAGCCGGATCGTGCCGACACCGTTCGACTCGTCGACGAGGAGGTTGACGAACTCACCCACGGCGCACCTCGCTTGGTCTCGAGAAAGCGCCGGATTCTATCAAGCGCGCGCCGCGAGCCAGTCCTCGAACTCGCGTACCAGCGACTCGCCGCCGCGCGGCGGCTCCTTCGGATCGAGCCACGAGCGGCGCTTGGCATCGTCCTCGAGCACGACCCACTCGTAGCCGTACGTCCGGGGCCCCGCCCAGAACGGCGCGGGGAGCCAGCGTTCCTGGACGAGCTCGGCGACCGCCGCGTAGCCGACGCGCGGCCGCCCGGCCCAGAACTCTTCCACGTCATGCAGCGGCGAGCCTCTCGTCCGCGCCCGAACCTCGTCGACGCCGAAGTACTCGCCGATCCACGAGATCTTGACCGCGGCTCTCGCCACGAACAGCCCGCCGTGGAGCTGGACGTGGACGACGTCGGACTCGAACGCCCCTGACTTGTGCGCCGGGCCTTTGCGGTCGCGGGTCTCGACGGCGTATCCGAGGCGCGGTCCCGCCTCCGAGCCCGTCAGGTGCTCGAGCCTGCGGATGACGACGTGATCCACGACTCAGGAGGCTACCGCGACCGAGCCCACTTCCACCTCGTCGAGCACGAACACGAGTCGCTCGGCGCGCCGGACGGCCTGGATGTCGAGCGCGAGGAACGACTCGAGCCCGCCGATGGCCGCGGCGCAGAACTCGGCGGGCGGCGGCGCCGACTCGGCTTCGACCGTGATGACGGTTCCCTTCACCGTGATCCGCGTCGTGCGCACCGTGTGCCCGAGGCACCCCTCGACCTTCCACCAGGCCGCGAGCCCGGCCTCGCTGGCGAGCAACGGCGGCAGCGCGTCGGCGGCGCCCGGCTGGCAGTCGTTCTGACGATCCCAGACGTCCTGCCACTGCGCGGCGCTGAGCGCGAGGGCGAACTCCGGGCCTTGGACGCACAGGCTCGCGTTCTGACGCTCGGAGATGCGGCGGAACCCGACGTCGACCGGGCCGCCGAACGGAAGGATCGCGTCGTCGCCGCACGCGCTCATCAAGACCAGCACAGACGCGACGATCGCCTTCCTCATGCCGTTCCAGACGCTAGCCGACCGGCGCGAGCCTCGCCCGATAGGATTCGCTTCGTGAAGCTTCCGGGACGACTCGGTAACCGCCGTCGCATCGACGAAGCCGGCGAGCTCCGCCGCACGGGCGACGCCGCCGGCGCCGTCGAGCTGCTCGCGCCCGTGCTGATGGCGGACTCGGAGAATCCTGCCGCCAACGTCGAGATGGCCCGGGCGCTGCACGTGCTCGGCGACCTCGACGGCGCCGAGGAACACTACCGACGCGCGATCCGCGAGGAGCTGGAGTACGCGCTCGTGGTCGAGCTCGCCGGCGTCGTCGGCGCGGCCGGGCGGATCCCGGAAGCCGAGGAGCTGCTCGGCGCGGCGCTGCAGATGACGCAGATCGAGGAGGGACTCGACCCCGGCGAGGCGCTGCTCGTGAGCGCGACGCTCGCCGCCGGCCAGGGGAGGACCGACGACGCGCGCGCGATCCTGGACGAGATCGAGGCGGGGTCGCCGGGCCCGGCCGTGCGCGAATACGCGACCCGGCTCCGCAAACAGATCTCACGCTAGTACTTCGACGAGATGCCCGACTCCCGACCCGGCGTCACGCTCCTTGCGATAGACGCGTCGACCAGCGGCGAAACTGCCGTCCCGCTGGGCGGCACGCCTCCCTACGGGGCCTACCGGAGCGGTGGTTGGATGGGGGCCATCCCACGGCTCATGCAGCGGATCTCGTTCACGCTTTGGTACCGAACGTACGTGATCGACCTCGATGGGGATGCCGTGACCGTTTACCGTGCCACCCGCCGGCAGGGTCGTCGCGGAAGGGTCGTCCGAAGCGCTCCGAGAGCGCGAGTGGTGGTCAGCTCTTACGTGGAGGAGCCGGACGACACGATCCCAAAAAACCGGTTCGAGGCCGCGATCGAGCGCGTGCTCTTCGGTACCGACTACTTCCTGGGCGACGTCGAAATGGCACTGTCATTCCCGGAAGGTGCGGAGTTACGTGTCACAGTCCCGGGGCATCAGCGCGACCGCGCACGCGCCGTCCGTGACGGGCTCGATCAAGGCGCTTGATCCTCAAGCCACCGGCGAGAGCGCGAGACCGA
>DATFGK010000106.1:0-7046 GCA_035249485.1 Actinomycetota bacterium
CAACGCGAGAACGAGCCGGCTGTATCCGCTCTTGCGTCCGGGGAGCCGGCTCGTCAGTCGTCCCGCCGGCTGACCGGATCATCGTCCCCCGCACTCGTGCGAGCCTCCGTCGCGCGCTCCTCGACGGGTTCCGCGCGCTCGGGGCGGTCCCGCATCCCTTCCGGACGTCCCTCGAAGCGCTGCTGCGGAGGCCGGTGCGCCGCCTGTCCGAGCAGGGACGGCTGCTCCGTCGCTTGGGGAACGCGCCGGGGCTGCGCGTCGGCCGGACGCGACTGCGGCTCGGCGGTTCGCGCCGGCGCCTCGGGACGCGGCTGGACGGTCCGCTCCGGTGCCTCCGGGCGCTCCGGCTTGTACCGAGCCTCGCGCGCCGCCCGTTCGGCGGCGTCCTGCTCGCGGCTCGGCCGCCGCTCGGGATCGACGGAAGGCTTCGGTTGCGCCGACGTGGGTGTCTCCATGGACGGCTGATTCGCCGTCGCGTCGGCCCGCGGGCTGCTGTGCCACGGCCACGACCTGCCGCGGCGCACGAAGAGCACCCCGGTGATCTCGCCGGGCAAGAACTGGCTGGAAACCTCGAAGACGCTGTGCCGCGAGGCCCCTTGACGAACAACGAGCACGATCTGCGCGAACTCGGGGATCAGCTGCGGCGCGTCGGTGCCCTTCGCGGAGGGCCCGTCGATCACGATCGGCATGCGCTTCCACGTCGAGACGTCGGGCAACGATTCGGTGACGACGATCTTCGGATTCGATTCCCACTGCACGTACAGATGCTGGACGTCCTGGTCGCGTGACCTGACGAGGAAGGTCGGATGGAACCTCCCCAAGGCTCCGGCCACCAGCTGGGCCACGATCGTGCGGACCTCCTCGCCACGGGTATGCGCGATGAAGACCACGCTGCCCGCTGCGTCGGGGAAGAGCCGCTTCACCATCGCAGCCAAGCCGGGGACCCTCGACGGCGCCGCCGGGAAACCGCGCCCGGCGGGGAGGGTCGGGGTTCCGACGAGCGGCGCGCCGACCAGAGCCGACGCCTCGTCTCCTCCGAGGATCGGACGCCGTAGCGTCAACAGAAGGCCGATGATGCCGAGGCCTGCGACGATCCCGATAGCGATGCCGAGGGCCACCGGTGTGACCTTCGAAACGGACGTGACCTCTGCCTCCGGGGTCGGAGCGGCCGCGACCCTGGCGAACACGGACTCTCCGTCGAAGACCCGGTTCAGCTCCGCGACAAGTGCCGCCGAGGCCCCATCGGCTATCCGCTTCGCGACACCCGGCTCGTCGTGGGTGCCGAACACTTCGGCCGCAACGGTGTTCTCGACCGGCTCGATCGACGCGTAGTCGGGGATCAGATCCTGCGGAACGATGTTCAGATTCTCTTGCCGGACCGCGATCTCGGCGACGGCCCCGCCTTCGAAGACGCTCTCATACAGCCTCGCCATCGATTCGGTCGCGAGGTCGCCGCGCTTAGTCGCGACCACGAGCGCGCTCGTTTCGTACTGTTGCGTGATCGTCCCGGGTGCCGTCGATACGAGGAGCACGACCGCCGCGGGGATCGTGAACAGGAAAACCCAAAGGTATCTCCGTACCGTCCACCAAACGCGGTATGCGGTGTCTTCGATCTGCTCGGGCATCAGGCTTGCCTCACGATCATCCGGGGGACA
The DNA here is from genome assembly GCA_035249485.1 of Actinomycetota bacterium. Classification (GTDB taxonomy): domain Bacteria; phylum Actinomycetota; class AC-67; order AC-67; family AC-67; genus DATFGK01. The sequence goes on from DATFGK010000106.1 coordinate 1,656, forward strand.
TGCACGGGCCGCGTTCTTGCCGCCGCTGCGGACTCAGTTTCGTGCGCGAGCGTCGACAGTCCTGCGTATATCAGAACCATCCAGAAGTACTTGAAGCCGAGCGTGGAAAGGAACGTGCTCGCGACCAGCACGCCGACGAAGCCCGCGAGGGGTGGCCCGCGCACTTCCATCGGTAAGCGCAGCAGATCGCGTCCGACCAGCGCCAGCGCGAAGACCATGAGCAACGCTCCCACGATGCCGGTCTCGATCAGGGCGCCGATCCAGATGCTGTGCGCCACGAACGGGAGGTCCATCCCGCGCGCGCTCGGCTCGGAGTGCAACGCGTCCTGGTACACCGTCGGGAACGTACCGTAGCCGCTCCCGGCGATGCAGAACCGGTCGCATCGGGTCAGCGCCGTCCGCCAGATGTCGGTCCGGCCCGACGAGCCCGGCCGCGTGATCCGCCGCTGCAAGCCGTCCGGCGCGATCGCGAGCGTGCCGGCGGCGATCACAACGATGCCGAGCCCGACGATCGCGATGCGAGCCCGGCGCGGATGGTTGAGAACGAGGACGGCGATGACCGCGAGAGCCGAGAGGATCCCGCCGCGAGAGCCGGTCAGCACGATCGCGGCGGCGATCAGCGCGCCGGCGGTCCAGAACGCGACGCGTGCGAGATTCGTCGTCGCACGGATCGCCCGCCCGACCGCGATCGCGAGCGGGAGGACGAGTGTTGCCGCGGTGATGTTCGGATCGATCCCTTTCCCGACGCCTCCCGCGACCGCGAAACGGTTGTTGGTCACCGCGAACCCCGACCCGAGGAGCAAAGCGATGCCGTAGGCACCGGCCACGGCGCCGCCGAGGACGACCGCCTCCTCCACCCGTCGCAGATCTGCCTTCTCGACCGGCATCAGCATCACGAGTGCGTAGAGGATGACGAGGCTGAGCAGGATCGCGACCTCGTCGACCGTCAGCCTGGCGTCCACCGACCAGGCGAAGCTCAGCCCGACGAATGTCGCGAACGCCAGCCACACCGGCACGGCGGGCAACAGTCGCGGGGCGCTGCGGGGCACGAACAGGAGGTGGACGAGTATCCCGGCGATCACGAGGAGGCCGACGACGCTGGTGGGGGTGTCGAAAGGAGGCGGGAGGCCGATCGGGAGGCTGATCGCGGAACCGAAGGGCAGCAAGAACGCATAGAGGGCAAGCAGGAACCGAAGGGGGGCGCGGAGGGCCGCGACCAGCGCAACGAGGGCGGCAGGCAAGAGGGCGAACGCCAAGGCAACGGGCACCTGGACACGATAGAAGGTGGGCCACGCTGCGCGCTTTCTGCATTTCGGTGGCAGGGGCTACGACATCTGCTGTAGCCCGCCCCGAGCAAGGAGAAAGGGCTGGCCGAGGTCGCACCCGCCAGCCCTCACTCGTATGGAACTGTGGTTTCCTCTCCGCACCGAGCCCGGGCTCGTGCCGGAGGGTCACCCTAGCCGGCTTGTCCTACCGCGGCAGCCCTACAGGGCATCCCACGGGGCACGGAGTCCGGCCCCGTCTATCGCCGCGTCTGAGGAACCGCCGGCACCCTCGACTCTCTCACGGGACCCCGGGGGCTGTCTAGAGACGAATCGGGCCGCCCGGGAAACTCTTCCTAAAGATGCGGCTTGAGCCGGGCAAACGTCGTTTCCAGGTCCTCCGGGATGACCTTCGATCCCCCGACCGTCGTCATGAAGTTCGTGTCCCCGCCCCATCGAGGGACGACGTGCAGGTGGACGTGGTCCACGATCCCGGCTCCCGCGCTCACGCCCTGGTTGACGCCGACGTTGAACCCCTGCGGCCCGAGCGTCTCCTTGAGCGCGTTCATGGTCCGCTGCGAGTACGCGGTGATCTCGGCGAGCTCCTCGGGCGAGAGCGACTCCCACTCCCCCGTGTGACGGTACGGCGCGACCATCACGTGGCCGGTGTTGTACGGGAACTTGTTGAGGATCACGAAGCTCAGGTCGCCGCGCGCGACGATGAGGTTGGCTCCGTCGTTGGCCGCATCCTGCGCCGGGAAGTCGCAGAAGATGCACGCGTCGTGGCGCTCGGCTCCTTTGATGTACGCCATCCGCCAGGGGGTCCAGAGGCGTTCCACTATGAACGCGACCGGATCTGGGCGACGACCTTCTCGGTGAACTCGTTCAGCGGTACGCCGCGCTGCTCCTCGCCCTCGCGCGGGTTGACGCCGGCGCTGCCGCCCTCGATGTCGCGGTCGCCGATCACGAGGATGTAGGGGACCTTCTGGAGCTTCGCGTCGCGGATCTTGTGGCCGACCTTCTCGCGGCGGTTGTCGACCTCGACGCGGATCCCTTTGGCGCGCATGTCGTTCGCGACGTTCTCGACGTGCTCGTTGTGCCGGTCGGCGATCGGACAGATCACGACCTGCACCGGGGCGAGCCAGGTGGGGAACGCACCGGCGTAGTGCTCGAGCAGCACGCCGGTCACGCGCTCGATCGAGCCGAGGATCGCGCGGTGGATCATCACCGGACGCTCGATCTTGTTGTCCTCGCCGGCGGCGTAGTGGAGGTCGAACGCCTCGGGCAGCGCGAAGTCCACCTGGATGGTGGTCAGCTGCCAGTAGCGGCCGATCGCGTCGGCGAAGTGGAAGTCGATCTTCGGGCCGTAGAACGCGCCTTCGCCTTCGGCGACCGCGTACGGCTTCCCCCACTTGTCGAGCGCGTTGCGGAGGGCCTCGGTGGCCTCGTTCCACATCTCCTCGTTCCCGATCGCCTTGCCGGGCTTGGTCGACAGCTCGATGCGGGGCTCGCCGAAGCCGAGCGCTTGATGGGTGTCGAGGGTCAGCTCCATAACGCCGATGATCTCGTCGACGAGCTGGTCGCGGCGGCAGAAGATGTGCGAGTCGTCCTGAGTGAGGCCGCGCACGCGGAGCAGGCCGTGGAGGACACCGGAGCGCTCGTGGCGGTACACGGTGCCGAGCTCGTACATCCGGATCGGGAGGTCGCGGTACGAGCGGGTCTTCGACTTGTAGACGAGGACGTGGAACGGGCAGTTCATCGGCTTCACGTAGTAGTCGGCGCCCTCGAGCTCCATCGCCGGGTACATGTTGTCCTTGTACTGAGCGAGGTGACCGCTGGTCTCCCACAGCACGGACCGCGCGACGTGCGGCGAGAAGACGGGCTGGTAGCCGCGTGAGAGGTTGATGTCGCGCGAGAAGTCCTCGAGGGTCTTGCGCAGGATCCCGCCCTTCGGGTGCCAGACGAGCAGTCCGCCGCCGAGCTCGTCGGGGAACGAGAACAGATCCAGCTCGCGGCCGAGCTTGCGGTGATCGCGCTTGGCCGCCTCCTCGAGCCGCTCGAGGTACGCGTCGAGCGCCTCCTGCGACTCCCAGGCGGTCCCGTAGATCCGCTGGAGCATCGGGTTGCGCTCGTCGCCGCGCCAGTAGGCGCCGGCGATCCGGAGCAGCTTGAACGCCGGGATCGCCGCGGTGCTCTGCACGTGGGGTCCGCGGCAGAGGTCGGCCCAGCCGTCGTTGCGGTAGACGCTGATGACCCGGCCGGCCCCTTCGGCCTCGTCGACGCCCTCGATGATCTCCCTCTTGAATGGCTGGTCGGCGAAGCGCTTCAACGCCTCTTCCTGAGACAGCTCCTCGCGCTCGAACGGTTGCTTCGCCGCGATGATCTCGCGCATGCGCGCATCGATGCGCTCGAGGTCCTCGGGAGTGAACGCGCGGCCGATGTCGAAGTCGTAGTAGAAGCCGTCCTGGATCGGCGGGCCGATCGCGTACTTGGTGTTCGGGAACAGGTCGCAGACCGCCTGCGCCATCACGTGCGCGGTCGAGTGGCGGAGGACCTCGCGGCCTTCCTCGCTCGCGAGATCTGCGGTCGATCCGTCGCTCAGCTTGATGCTCACGACAGCTCCTGTACGACGCGGCGCGCCCAATCGCGTTCCAGCGTGGCGAAGGGGATCCCCAGCGCGGAACGGCAGGCCCGATCCAGATGATATCGCCAGGTCCCCGGCGCGACCGCGCTTTGGGCGGCGAAGTCGCGGTAGAGCCGGGCGCCGGCGCTGCGGCCGTACCGGTCGCCGACGTAGGCGATGAAGTGGTTCGCTTGCTCGTACGCGGCGTAGATCTCGTTCGGGGTGCCGGCCGTGAAGATGAAGTCCTCGGCGAGGTGGCGGTCGAACCGGCCGGCCCGAACCATCGTGCGCAGCTGCGGCGTCGGCGGGTTGTACGCGGCCTCGCCGTAGTACTGCGCGACCCCCTCGTCCATGATCGAGGTCACGTATGGGCCGGTGAGCTCGCGCGCGGCCAGGTGCAGGAACTCGTGCTGCAGGATCGAGCGCTGGAACGCCGTGCTGTAGTCCCTGAAGTTCGGCCAATGGAGATAGACGCGCGGCCCGATCAGATCCCAGCCCTTCTCGCGATCGACGCTCGAAGCCGCGAACGCGACGAACGTCGAGAGGTCGAACGTCGTCTGGAGGATGCGCGCGAGCTCATTGACCGTCGTCGGGATCATGAGCACGATCTTGTTCTCGCGCCACCGGTTGGGCCACTGACGGATCACCGCGTCGCGCGCCGTCTTGGAGATCGCGAGCATGCGCGCGCCGGCCTCGCGCTCGCTCGGATGGAACATCACCACGATGCCGTCGTCCTGAACGAAGTCGACCGGGCCGAAGTCCCAGAGGTTGCGATTGGACTGGAGCGCGATGTCCACGACGTCGTCGTCGGCGACAACGCCCCAGCCTTGGCCCCCTTTCAACACGGTAAGGAAGACGTCCTCCGCGCCGTAGGTGACGTCGTAGCCGCGGAAGCCGATGCGCTCCTTGACCTGGATGACGTGGACCTCGCCGGGGTATTTCTCGAGGTCCTTCGCACGAGTCAGCTCGGAGTATTCACCCTGATCGAAGACGAGGGAGTAGTGGCCGAGCGGGAGCGCGCGGAGGCGCCGGAACCAGGTGACCTTCTCCTCGCGGAATTCCGCCTTCGCTCCGCGCATGGTCGCAACGAACGCCTGCTCGTTCCCGTCGGTGACGGCTTTGGCGCGGGCATTGAGGAGGGAGCGGACCTCCTCCTGCCAGTTCGACGAGGGCGTCGAGGTCTGAGTTCGCGCGGGAAGGGGCGCGATCAAAGCAAGGAGGACGACGACAACGATCGTCCCCAGGGACCGCGGTTTCCTAGACTTCTGAACCGGCATAGGTGGGATGTTCTTCATCGGGCCATATTCTCGAACGTATCCATCACGATGCGCAGTATCTCGGCAAGTTGCGTGAGCTGCGCGTCCAATCCAGCCCCGGCGACACTCGGCAACGATCCGCCGATCTCGGTAAGGAGATCGTTCACCTCGTCTACCTCGAGTCGGGCCCCGTGAAGCTCGGTCCCATCACCCAGATCGATACGAAGGTCGATGCATGCAACCTCGCCTT
>DATFGK010000107.1:0-16274 GCA_035249485.1 Actinomycetota bacterium
ACCGTCACGTTCCTCTTCAGCGACATCGAGGGAAGCACCCGCCTGGTTCAAGCGCTCGGCGATCGTTATGTGAGCGTTCTCGAAGACCAGCAGCGCGTCCTTCGTGAGGCGTTCGCGGCGCATGATGGCGTCGAGCTCGGAACCGAGGGAGACTCCTTCTTCGTCGTGTTCCCGGCGGCGCCCGATGCCGTTGCTGCGGCCCTCGAAGCGCAACAGCGGATCGCCGCTCATGCATGGCCGGAAGACGCGGTGGTTCGCGTTCGGATGGGCCTTCACACGGGAGCCGGCACCCGGGGAGGCGACAACTACATCGGATTGGACGTCAACCGTGCTGCACGCATCGCAGGTGTCGCCCACGGTGGCCAGGTTCTGATCTCGGAGAGCACGCGATCTCTGGCCGAACAGTCGCTGGACGAGGGTGTCGGCCTGCGCGATCTCGGCGAACACCGACTCAAGGATCTTCTCGAGCCGGAACGGATCTTCCAGCTCGAGCATCCGGCGCTTCCGGTGGACTTCCCTCCGCTCGCATCGCTGAGCTACCGGCCGAACAACCTGCCGACCCAGACGTCGGAGTTCCTCGGTCGAGAGGCAGAGCTGGCGGCGATCGGTGACCTGCTCGACGGCGGGGCGAGGGTCGTGACCCTGACGGGGCCCGGCGGGATGGGGAAGACGCGCCTCAGCCTCCAGGTTGCAGCCTCGCGGCTTGAGGCGTTCAAGGACGGCCTGTTCTTCGTCGATCTCACGCCGATCCGGGAAGCCGATCCTGTGTTCGAGGCCATCGCTCATACCGTCGGGATCCAGGGCTCGGGTGACATCAGGCCCCTCGAGCTGCTCAAACGAGAGCTGGCGACCAAGCGCATGCTGTTGGTGCTCGACAACTTCGAGCAGGTCATCGTGGCGGCGCCCGGCGTCGCCGAGCTCCTTAATCATTGTCCGGACGTGCGCGTGCTTGCGACGAGCCGCGAAGCGCTCAGGATCCGCGGCGAGCACGTGTTCCCGGTTGCCCCGATGTCCGTACCGCCGAGAACGCAAGGGATGACTGCCGAGACGGCCGCGACGTACGAAGCCGTCCGGTTGTTCGTGGAGCGGGCGGCTGCGGCAAGCGGGTCCTTCGCGCTGACCGACGACAACGCGACCGCCGTCGCGGAGATCTGCGCCAGGCTCGACGGCCTCCCGCTCGCCATCGAGCTGGCCGCCGCTCGCGTCCGGCTCTTCTCGGCGCAGGATCTCCTGGGCCGACTCGAGCGCACCCTGCAGATCGTCGCCGGTGGAGCCCGGGATCTCCCCGAGCGGCACCAGACGCTGCGACGCACCATCGAATGGAGCTACGACCTCCTCGACGCCGAGGAGAGAGACGTCTTCCGGGTCTTGTCGGTCTTCCCCTCCGCGCCGCTGTCGGCGGTCGAGGAGGTGGCCGTCCGGATCTCGCCACTGCGGGATGTGCTCGTCGTCGACCGGGTGGCTTCCCTCGTGGACAAGAGCCTGGTCCGCAGCGCCAACGGGACCGGCCCCCAGCGACTTTCCATGCTGGCGACGGTGCAGGAATTCGCCACCGAACGCCTCGAGACCGAGCCGGAGCTCGCCGCCTCGGCGAGGCGGGCTCATGCCGAGTTCTTCTCCGAGTTCGCGCGGCGCACCCGCGACCGGCTCGAGGGAGCCGAGCGCGCGACGGCACTGGGTGAATTGCAAACCGAGACGGAGAACCTGCTCGCCGCCTGGAGGTATTGGTTCGACGCCGGCGATCTCGAGCAGTTGGAGGAGCTCCTCGATCCGCTCTGGGCTCTCCTCGACGCGCGGGGGTGGTACACGACCGCCGTCACGCTCGCTCGCGATCTGCTCGCGGCGCTGTCGGACGTCCCGTCCACTCCGGACCGGATCCAACAACGGATCACGCTGGCGACGAGCCTCGCCAGAGGCATCCTCGCGCTCCACGGAACGACGAAGGAATTCGAGGACGCGTACGGCCGGGTCCTTCAGTTGCTCGATCAGGCCGGAAGCCTTCCGCAGCTCTATCCGGTTCTCGTCAACCTGGCCAAGATCCACCAGTATCGGGCGGAGTTCGACAAGGCCTTGAGCATCGGCCGCAGGCTCCTGGAGCTTGCGGAGCAGGCGGACGACGATGCCCTGCGTGGCGAAGCCCACCTCGTGATCGGCTCGAACCTCGATGTCGTCGGCGGGCCGGACGTGTGGTTGCGGCATCTCGAGAAGGCCGTGGAACTGTTCGACCCCGCGCGCCATAAACCACGGAAGTTCCGCCTCGGGCCGAACCCGGGCATCGTGTCTCTGACCACGTCCTCGTTCGGTCTGTGGCTGATCGGTGAGCCGGATCGCGCGATCGGATGCCGCACGCGGGCGCTGGAACTGGCGGACCGGCTCGATCATCCCTACTCGCTCGCATACGCGCTGTATCACACGAGTTTCCTCGACCTCTGGAGGAGAGAGTACGAGCTCGTCCACGAAGGCACGGCGGCTGCGATCGCGGTTTCGGAGGAGCACGGCTACGAGATCTGGAAGGCCGTGGGGATGGTGCTCCAAGGTGCCGCGCTGATCGCGCTTGGCCGCCAAGAGGAGGGGCTCGCTCGCGGTGACCAAGGGTTCTCTTTGGTGCAGGCCCTCTCCACCCCGCCGGTATTCACGCCGTTCATCCTCGGCATCCGAGCTACGGCGCTCGGCCTCGCGGGTCGTCCGACCGAGGCGCTCGAGATCGTCGACCAGGTGTTCGCCATGGCGGGCCCGGCCATCTCGCTGCTGGCGAGCGAATTCCCCGTGCTCAAGGGCGACCTCGAACTCGCCGCATCGGGACCGGAGAGCGCCGAACCGTGGTTCGAGCTGGCGCTGTCCGCCGCGCGACAGAATCGAACGCGCAGCACACAGCTTCGGGCCTTGACCCGGTTGACGCATCTCAGGAGAAGGTCCGGCAGGCAACCGGATGGAAGCGATGAGCTGCGCGAGGTCTACGACACGTTCGCCGGGCAGGCCGACACGAAGGATCTCGCGGACGCGCGAGCGGTTCTCGAGTCGTGAGCCGCACGCCGGCCGTTTGACAGAACGTTCTGAATATTCTAAAAGTTAGGTGAGGCTCCTATGGACCGCGCAACGGCCATCTTCGTCGAGGGCATGGGGGCGGCGACCGCCGCCTCCGGAGTCCTCACCCAGCTCCAGGGTCGGATCTTCGGCTTCATATACCTGCAGTCCGGCCCCGTTTCCCTCGACGAGATCACCACCGAGCTCGGCATCAGCAAGGGCAACGTTTCCGTCAACATCCGCGGGCTCGTCGACTGGCATCTCGTGCGACGGGTCTCGGTCCCGGGCTCGCGCAAGGATCATTACGAGGCCGCGAGTGATTTCTGGCGCGTGGTGCAAGAGATCATGGAGCGCCGCTTCCGCTGGAACATCCGGCAAGTGATCGCCGCTTGCGACGAGACCGTGCGAGCGGCAAACGAGGGGACCCGCCCGACACGACGCGGTAACCGAGGTGCCGAGTTCCTCGAGGAGCGGCTGAACGCGCTCCGATCGTTCGCGTCGGCGGTCGACGAGGGGATCGGCGCGTTCTCGCAAGGAGTGCCCCTCACCCCCGAGGCCCTCAGGGTCGTGCCGATCCGTGGGCCGCGCCGAGAGAAGGGATGACGATGGATCTCCTCGACGAGATCATCCCCGAGTGGCATTTCGGCAACCGCCACCAGATCGTCGTCGACGCGCCTGCGGATCGTGTCGCCGAGACGTTGGAATCGATGCGGCCCGATCGCGACGCCTCGTGGTTCGTGCGAGCGTTGTTCCGCGCTCGCGGTCTGTCGATCCCGGAGGGCGGGACGACGAGAGACTCGTTGAGCGCCACCGGTTTCTCCGTGCTCGGCGAACGCGCCGGCCGCGAGATCGTCTTCGGCATCGCGGGAAAGTTCTGGGCGCCGCGCGAGATGGCCAACCTCGCCCGGGTTCCGAACGCCGACGCCTTCCGCGCGTTCGCGCGCCCCGGCGAAGCGAAAGGGGCGATGACGTTCCGCATCGAACCGCTCTACGACGGGCGGACCGTGCTCATGACCGAGACGCGCGTGTGGTGCTCGGACGGTCGCGCCCGGTTGCTGTTCGGTCTCTACTGGACGCTCATCCGGATCCCGAGCGGGCTCATCCGCGCCGACATGCTGCGGTCGATCGCGCGTCGAGCCACGTCGCCGGCTCTGCGGGTCGCATGATGAACGTTCCTTTCGTACTCGCCGGGGTCGTGGCCCTCCTGGCCGCGGTGATCCACGGCGGCGTTGGCGAGGCGGTGGTCGTGAGCAAGCTGCGAACCGAGGCGCTTGCCCCGAGCCGCTTCGGTGGCCCGAAGATGACGATGCTGATGATCCGGGTGACGTGGCACATCGCGACGATCGCTTTCGCCGTCATCGGAACTGCTCTCGCCGTGTGTGCTCCCGCGGATCCGGGCGGTGCTTGCGCGGGTGTCGGGCGCGTCGCGGCGATCTCGTTCACCGGTTTCGCCGGGCTCGCCATGGGTCTGGGATTGGCCGCCGGCGGCAGACGTTTCCCTTCTCTCTTGCGTCGTCATCCGGGCCCGGTTGCGCTCGCGTTGGTCGCGGCCCTCGCGTGGTGGGGTTCGCTCGCATGACCGAGTCCGAAGAGATCGAGCGGGGCGCTCGGCGAGCGCCCCGTTCACCCGTTCGCGCCTAAAGGCCCGGCGGATCCTGTAAGTCGATCACGTCCACGCCGAAGACCTTCACCCCACCGGAGCCGACGTGGGTGTTCGTGCTCCCGTCGAACGGTCCCAGGGAGGAATCCTGCGGATCGGGATCGGCGTAGATGTTGAGGCCGGGCCGCGCGTAGAAGTCCTGCTGCTGATCGTGGACCTCGCGTACGCAGTTCCCTTCATTGTCGTAGCTGCAATAGTCGTCGGTGTCCTTGTGGTCGTCGACCGTCGCGTCGTCGAGGTAGACGCGCCCCTCCTGGCCGCCGTCGTAGACCTGGCGCTCCGAGCTGATGGCGTTGAAGCAGATCCCGTCGACGCACGCTCCGAGGCCGACGAAGGCGCCGGCGACGAGCGCGTCCGGGTTCGTCGTCACGTTCCCAGCGGGATCGTCGTAGTTCGGTGTGACGTCGAGGCGGATCGCGCCGCCGTCGGACGGGCCGTTGGCGAGGTCGACGTTGTTGTAACAAACCTCGCCGCCGTTCCCGTCGGGCTCGCAGTTGGTCTCGGGAACGCCGTCGTGCTCGCCGCTCTCGAGGTTGTCGTCGGCGCCGAAGAAGACGTGGAGCTCGCTCGGAGGCTCCTCGTTGATCATCCCGGCGTTGTCCGGGTTGAACTGCTCGACCTCGAGCTCGGGCTGCGTGTGATCATCGGCCAGGTCGCCGTCCTCGCCCGGGCCGAAGAAGAGGATGTCGATGGGGATCGGCTGTGTGATCCCGGTGCCGTAATGGACCTGGAGGATCTCCTGGCCCGGCGAGCCGACGTACGCCGTGCCGTGGTGTGGGTTGTGGCCGCCGGCGAAGCCTTCGGGCCCCGGCTCCTCATGGTCCAATCCGATGCGCACGAGCTTCGCGTTGGTGTCGGTGCCGGCGCTGACGCGTGCCGCCTGACACTCGTCCGGGCTCGCGTTCGGGTCGTGGACCGGATCGGGGTCGAGGTTGGCGGGATCGTAGGCGTTGCCCTCGGGCTTACAGCCCATGTCCTCGGTGGTGTAGACACCGTCGCTCATGGCATAGGCGGCGGAGGCCGTCGCGAGGATCGTCACCACGACGACAAGCAGTCGGCGAAAGCTCATCAACATCCCCCTGGTCACAGGATCTCTGTCAGAGGGTGGCTTCTGCGACCGGCCCGATTTCTCCTGCTTTGCCCGGGTTGAACCTCGAGAGTCCCCGGACCCGTCCCGAGAAAGCCGTCGGGCGCCCGGTCGAGGGCGCCCGACGCTTCGGTCTGAGGTCTAGCGGCCGATCCAGTCGTCCATACCCGCCTGGTCGTCCGTATAGATCCAGAACTCCGAGATCTTTCCGTCTCGGAAGTGCGAGATGAAGGCGTCCCTCGTCTCGAGGGTCTTGCCGCCCCTCGTCGCTTTCGAGTTCTGGAGCGATACGCCGTGCTCGTCGTCGGCGAGGTAGCTGTGGCCTTCGAAGGTGTAGTCGCCGACGGCCTCCATGAACTTCCCGAACAGCTCCCCGAGTTGATCCTTGCCCTTGTACGTCCCGGCGAGCTTGCTGGTGCCCGGGATGTGGACGACGACGTCGTCGGTGAAATCGGCGAAGAAGGCGTCCATGTCCCCCTTCGTCTGCGCCTCGTCGATCCGGCGCAGCGTCTCGACGTTCGGATGTGCCATATCCCCCTCCCTTCCCCTGTAGGACGAGCATACGACTCGGCAACCTCCGGCGGAACCCCCCAGCTAGAATCCGCGACATGCCGGTGGCCTGCCCTTCCTGCGGCGCCGAGAATCCCGATGCCGCAAAGTTCTGTGCCGAGTGCGGATCGGCATTGACCGGGTCCCCATCTCTCGGCCGGAAGGAACGGAAGTACGCCACGGCGCTCTTCGCCGATCTCGTCGGCTCCACTTCGCTCGCGGAGCAACAAGACCCGGAGATCGTGCAGTCGGTCGTTTCTCGCACGTTCGACCGGTTGTCGCAAGAGATCGAACGGTACGGCGGTGTGCTCGAGAAGTTCATGGGCGATGCCGTGTTGGCGCTCTTCGGCGTGCCGACATCGCACGACGACGACCCCGAACGCGCCGTTCGCGCGGCCCTCGAGATGCTCGCCGTTCTCTCCGAGCTGAACCACGGATTCGCGGCGGAAGGGAAACCCGTGCTTGCGATGCGGGTCGGCATCGAAGCCGGCGAAGCTCTCGTCGACCTCGAGCGGGTCGCCGGAGCGCGCGACCGTATGATCACCGGTGACTCCGTCAACGTCGCGGCACGACTTCAGTCCGCCGCAGACCCCGGCACGATCGTCGTCGGGCCGAACGCGTACGCAGCAACGAAGGAGACCCTCGAGTACCGCCCGCTGGAACCGCTCACGCTCAAAGGGAAAGCCGAGCCGGTTCCTGCGTTCGAAGCGATCCGGTTGAAGGCTCGCGCCCGCGGCGAGCGCCCTCCGCTCGGACTTGAATCGCGACTCATCGGACGCGACGAGGAATTCTCCCTCCTCTCGAGCACGTTCCATCGCGCTCAGTCCGAAGGTCGTCCCGCGTTGGTCACCGTCCTCGGCCCGGCGGGCGTCGGCAAGTCGCGGCTTGCGCTCGAGTTCCACCGCCACCTCGACCGCTCGCCGGAACGTGTCTACTGGCGACGGGGGAGATGCCTCGCGTACGGAAACCTCTCGTACTCGGCGCTCGCCGAGGCGGTGAAGGCGCAGTGCGACATCCTCGAAGACGACCCGCCGCCGGTCGTCGACGAGAAGGCCGCGCAGGCCGTCGAGATGCTGTTCGGGGACCGTGCGCTCTCGCCCCACATCCAGGCGCTCGTCGGAGGCGCCTCCGGAAAGGAGCTCGGACGTGAAGAGCTCTTCGAAGCTTGGCGCCGGTTCTTGGAGCGCATGGCGGCGCGCTATCCGCTGGCCCTGGTCCTCGAGGACATCCACTGGGCGGACGAGGGCCTGCTCGACTTCGTGGATCATCTCACCGATTGGGCGCAGGGTCCGATCCTCATCCTGACGATGGCGCGGCCCGACCTGCTCGAGCGCCGTCCGTCGTGGGGCGGCGGGAAGCGCAATTACGCGGCGATCTATCTCGACCCGCTGACCCCCGACGAGACCGGCGCGATGCTCGACGACCTTCTGGAGACCGCGCTGCCCGACGAGCTCAAGAGCGTCGTCGTCGAGCGCAGCGAGGGCAATCCGTTGTTCAGCGAAGAGATCGTCCGCATGTTCATCGACCGTGGCGTGCTGCGCCGGGACAAGGGTGGATGGGAAGTCGCCGCGCCGATCGTGGCCGTCGACGTTCCGCGCTCGATCCACGCGTTGATCGCGACGCGGCTCGATTCGCTGCCGGCCGACGAGAAGGTGACCGTGCAGGACGCATCCGTCGCCGGCCGCGTCTTCTGGCTCGGAAGCGTCGCGAACCTCTCGGGCCGGAGCAGGGACGATGCCCGGACGGTGCTCGGCCGGCTCCGCATCAAGGAGATCGTCATCACCCGCGACCCGCCCGTCTTCTCCAACGAGAGCGAGTTCGCGTTCCGCCACGCATTGATCCGCGATGTGGCGTACGACTCCCTCCCCAAGGCGCTTCGCGCCGACAAGCACGTGATGGTGGCGGAGTGGGCCGAGCAGCAGGCGGGCGAGCGGCGCGAGGAGATCGCCGAGCTGCTCGCGACCCACTACACCGAAGCGCTGCGCTACCTCGACGAGCTCGGCGAGACGAACGGACGCCGCTCCGGGGTCGTAACCGGCGCTTTCCGATGGGCTCGGGCGGCCGGCGACCGAGCCCACCGGCTGGGCCAGTCGAAGGAGGCGACGCGGTGGTTCCGGACCGCGATGGAGCTCGCCGAGGCCGCCGAGGCGAGCCGGGCCGAGCTGGCATCGCTCCACGAGTCGATGGCCGAGGCGCAGTGGGGCATCGAGTCCTACGAGGGTCTGGTCGGGGATCTGCAATCGGCGTTGGACCTGTACTGCGACCTCGGGATGGAACGCGACGCCGGCCGAGTGGAATCGCGGATCGGGCTCCTGGCGTTCTATGCCGGTCGCGACGAGGACGTGCTCCCGATGATGCGGACCGCTCTATCGCGACTCGAGCCGCTGGGGGACACCGCCGAACTGGCGCGCGCCCTCGACCAGATCGGCACCTACTGGTGGCGGCGCGGCAATCTGGAGGAAGCCGAGAAGGTCCTGCGACGCAGCCTGGAGATCTCCGCTCGGGTCGGCGACCGCGTGACCCAGGGGCACAGTCTGCAGAGCCTCGGCATCGTCGAGAACAACAAGGGGAACGTCGCGGAGGGCCTCCGGCTCGTCGAGGAAGCGTACGAGCTCGCCGAGGATGTCGGCGATGTCGCGTTGCGGCTGCGCGTGGCGAACAACCTGCCGGCGTTGCTCGCCGACCAGGAGCATGGGGTCGAGCGAGCGATCCCGATCCTGCGCGAGGGGCTCGAGCTGGCGCGACGGACGAACCATACGGCCGAGATCGGATGGCTGATAGGAACCCTCGGCGACTTCATGTGGCAGGTGGGGAACATCGCGGAATCCATCTCATTATTGGAGGAGTCCGTGCCCTACGCGCGCGCCGTTGGGGAGGCTGCGCTGGTCGGCCATCGCCTGCAGGGCGCGGCTCTTTCGCACATCACCGCCGGGAACGTCGAGGAGGCCGAGCGTGCGTGGGAAGAGGCCGAACCGGTCATGCTCCAGAACCCGGAGCCGCAAGCCTTGCGATGGGTCCCGATCTTGCGCGCATGGATTCGTCTTGCCCGCGGCGAGCGTGAGGGCGCGGCGACCGAGCTGGCCGGCGCGGTCGAGGAGTACCTCGCACCCGGGAAGGCTTTCGACGAGATGCCGTCCGGTGCCGTCACATTGCTCGAGCTCGTCCGGACGCTGGTGCATCTCGGCAGGACCACCGAGGCCGTGCGTTACGTCGAGCTGTTCGGGTCGACGAGCCTCAACAAAGATCGATACCGGCTCATGGCGGACTGGGGACGGGCGTTGGTGAAGAGCGACCCGTCCGAGGCGAAGCAGGAGTTGGAGTCTGTCATCGAGCGACTCCGTAAGCACGAGCGCCGCGTGGACATCGCCCGGTGCATGATCGACGTCGCCAGGGTTCAGCGACGGTTCGGCGAGGATCCGGGTCACACGCTCGCCCGCGCGCGTCAGATCCTGGAGGAGTGCGGCGCGAAGCTTTTCTTCGTCGAGCTTGAGGCTATAGGGCGTCGCGCAGCAGAGAACTGACGCTCGCCTGGAGACGTTACTCGGGATCAACCTCGTCCGCGGCCGGCTTCTTGCCTGCCGCGCGGAGTCCGAACCCGATCGCGGTCGATGCAACACCCGCGATCGATGGACCGGTGAGTGCCTGTCCCGTCTCGGCCAGGGCCTCGCCGGACACCTCCGTGCCGGATCCGAGTACCTCCGGAGAGGGGGTCGCCGCGGGCACCGTTGCCGTCGGCGTCGGTGCCGGCTCCTCGGTGGGAGGCGTGGTGGGCGTCTCGCTCGGCGTCGGAGTCGGTGCCGGACTGCCGACCTGCGCCGCCGCGGGAAGCCGGAAGCTCGAGACGACCGGCGGAACCCAAACGAGCGCACCGATCACTCCCGCGCGCTTGAGTGCTTTTCGGCGCGAGATCTCACGCGGATCAGTTTGTTCGTCCACGAAGCGCACCCCGGAGCGAGCCGGATCTCGATGCGTCCATGGTAGGGACCCGCCCCCCTCCGGGCGTGCGTAAACATAGGTAGGTTCCGTCGTCAGAATTACGGTGTGGGTCGGCCGATTTGTTGCGTTTCGCCGGTGAGGCGACACGTAGCCCTATTCCGGCGCACGACCCCGGCGTTCGAGCTGCGCGTCGCGCTGCGCCACGACCCACTCGTTCGTCCGGTCGAAGATCTGTGCGACGGGCCAGCCGTTCAGGCCGGCGTACGTGCCGATCTGCGCGCGGTGGGCTACTTCGTGCTCGGCCATCATCATCAGCACGCGCCAGCCGGCGAGTAACTGGTCGGGCTGATCGATGGCGGGGATCTTCGCCGCGAGCCGGTCGGCGGACGCCGACGAGACCGCGGTGCGCAAGACATCGAGCGACGCCTCGAGCGCCGCGATCCACGAGTCCCTGTCGGGCAGCTCGGCCGGCCAGAGATCCCATACCCAGCCGTCGCCGCGGAACGCACCGGCGAAGAACCCGCGACCTTCCGCGATGTGGGCGACGAGCTTAGGGATGCCCCACCGCTCGTCGCCCTCAGTCGGCGCGTTCGGCAGCCAGGTCGCGGCCTCCGGCGGAAGGAGTGAGATGTCGCGCACCGTCCGCCGGTGAACGCCGTTGAACCAGCTCAGGAACGCGTTTGCATCCGAGATCATCGAAGCGAGCCTACTGCGGGCTCGCTCCGACGGCACCCGATACGTTCGCTACATCGGGCTGACGAGCTGGAAGTAGTTGTTGTCGGGGTCGGCGAACGTGCAGACCAACATGTCGGATGGTGCGCCCTCAGGCTGATATGGCTCCTGCACCACGGTCGCGCCGGCCGCCTTGAACTCGTCGAAGCGCTGCTTCACGTCGGGCGTCTCGATGTTCAAGAGGATGCGGCCGGGCGTGGTGTTCTTCCCTTTCACCTGATCGTGGGATGCGAGCATCAGGCCGCCGCTTCCGATCTGCCAGCCGGTCATGCCCCCCTCATCCCAGGTGGGCTTGCCGAAGATCTTCGTGTAGTACTCGGCGAGCACTTTCGGGTTCTCGCTGCCGATCATGACGCTGTTCAGGTTCATGCTGCTCCCTCCCCTCCAGACGGATGCCTCACCTATACCCCTACCCATCGGCCCGGCCTCCACCATCACGCTCGGCACGGTAGAGCCGTAAGGGTTCGATGATGCCCTTGAGCTCGAAGGATCCGACGTCAACGAACCGAGCATCGTGCTCGCCGATCGATGAACGTACCCGATCGCTGACGAGAACCTGACCCGCCGTCGCGCGCCCTGAGATCCGGGCCGCGACGTTGACCGTCCTGCCGAAGTAGTCGCCGTCCTGGTACACGACTGGGCCGGCATCGATACCCACGTGCGCGGGCGGCAGCCCTGCGGTCGGGATCCGCTCGACCATTTCGAGCGCCGCCGAGACCGCCATGCCTGCCTGCTCGAAGAAGATCATGACGCCATCGCCGAGCCATTTGACCGGCCTTCCGTTGTAGCTCCGAGACGAGCGATAGACCTGTTGCGTGAAGGACGCCGCCAGGGAGGCGGCCGCCTGGTCGCCCTGTTCTTCGGTCAAACGGGTGTAACCGGTGAGATCGAGGAAGCAGATCGCCGGCGGGTTAACCTCGGCGCGATGCCGGCCGGTTCGTTCGAGCGTGGACTCGACGGCCTCGACGATGTTCGCCATCCACGTGTGCTCCGATTGCGCGTGATACATCGCGAGGATCGCGGCATCGAGTAGCGGCGCCATCATCACCGCCGACTGCGCCCCAACCTCCATCATCTGCGATTCGGTGAGACCCGCTTTCAGGAGCGGGATCTCGAACTGCGTGTGATAGAAGTTCGCGTCCGCCTCAGCGATCTTCCGCAGACTCTCGCCCCACACGCGGATCTGCCGTTCCAACGCGAGCGGGTCGACTCCGGCCGCGATGCTCGCCTTCGAGAGCTCGATCTGCGGGAGCTCGTCCTCACGTGCGGCGTCATGCGGGTCCGGGCGTGCATACCCGTTGGATTCGCGTATCACGCCGAGGATGTCGAGGCCAACCCCGGACTCATCGGCGACCTCGCGCAGCGTCTTGTCCGTGAGTGAGCCGAAGCGTTCCCAGTACGGAAGATCGAGGAACGCGAATGACAGATCGCCGTGACGCACCGCGTCGGCCACGGCTTCGAGGGGGAGCCCGCCGCGATCGAGTCCGTCGAAGAGCCGGACGCGGTGGATGTCTCCGCCGCCGAACGAAGGCTCGGTCTCGCGGGGGGAGATCAAACCCAGCGCGATCATCCGATCGAGCCGCTCGGCGTCGACGCCGGTTCGCCGGATGAGCTCATCGCGGGTGAGACCGTCCATGCGGTGAAGATGCTAGCCCGTCGGCCGGGCGCGGGGTCGCGCCGACTCGTGGATCAGCGGAACGACCGGTGCCCAGCCGGCCCGGAGAACCGCGACGAGCGACGGTGGTGTTATCAGCGACACGCGAGCACGGCTCGGCTTGCGTCTGCGCGCGGCGTAGCCGCCCGGCGTCCATCGGATGAGCGAGCCGTCGAGGACGATGTGCGGCTCGTCATCCCAGACCACGAATGCGCCGTCGGGCAGCCCATCGAGCGGCGTGTCGTACAACCGTCTGCCTCCCTCCGGCAGGACCCGCTCGATATGGAGTTGCACATCGATCGCGTCTGCTCCCTTCTGCTCAGGATGGATGTCCGACCAGATGCCGGCAAGCCGGTCGAAGTCCTCGCGGCGGCAGAGCGCACAGGCCCGATGCCCGGCGGCCATCGCGGTGGCGTCGTCGAGGAAGAAGAGCTCGGTGAACCGGCCGGGTTGCATGAGCGGGGAACGGTGCCAGCCCTTGAACCGGAGACGGCACGCGATCCATCGCTTGCCGTTGTATGGCCGGCGGATCCGGCCGTCGGCGTCGTGGAGGCACCCCCGGTTGCCGTAGACGAAACCACGAGCGGGGTGGGCGATGAGCTCCCCGAGCGGCGTAACCCGGTTCTGGCGCGGCACCAGCTCGGGACGTTACCCGAACATGCGCCTCGATGGATCGCTCGCAAGCGCCGTTCGCAGGGGGTTTGTTGCGAGGGACACGCACTGGCATCATCGACCGATGAGCCGAACCGCGAACGACACCGCGCCGCCGAGCCTCGCGCTGTTCTTGAGCGACTTCCCGCGCGGCGCAGGTGATCTCGGCTTGTATGTCGCTGCGATGCCGCTGCTGCGGCGAGCACCGCGCGGCGACGGGCATCCCGTTCTGGTCCTGCCGGGCCTGATGGCCGCGGATTCCTCGACGCGCATCCTGCGCCGCTTCCTCCGGCGGCTGGACTACCACGTACACGGGTGGCGTCTGGGCCGCAACATCGGACCGACGCCGGAGATCGTCGAGGGACTCGGGGCGCGGCTCGACGCGCTCAAGGAACGCCACGGCCGGAAGATCAGCGTCGTCGGTTGGAGCCTCGGCGGAGTGTACGCGCGCGAGATCGCGCGCCGCCGCCCCGGCGACGTGCGGCAGGTGATCACGCTGGGCAGCCCGATCCAGATGCGCGATCCGAGCCAGAGCCGGGCGACCCGCACGTACCAGCGGTTCTCCGGCCGTCACATGGAAGGGCTCGGGAACCGGGTCACGAACAGGCCGTACGAAGCGGTGCCCGTGCCCGCCACATCCGTCTACTCGAAGATGGACGGGATCGTCGCATGGCGCACGTGTCTCGACGAGGTCGGCGAACAGAGCGAGAACGTCGCCGTGATCGGCAGCCACGTCGGGCTCGGCCACAATCCCGCGGCGTTGTGGGTGGTCGCCGACCGACTCGCGCAGCCCGAAGGAGCGTGGAAGCCGTTCATCCCGCCGCGCGGCGCCCGCCGGTTGTTCCCGCGTTCCGAAGGGTGATCGGTTAGCCGGCTGCCTCGGCCGCGTCGGCCGGCCGCGTGACGGTCCCGCACGAGGGACACTTCCACGTCGGCATGTTGAGGACGCGATCCGACATGTAGAGCGCCATGCGGCAGCTCTTGCACTTCAACGTCACCATCTTGTCCGGCTTCGATCTCACCACGATGTGCGGCGGGATGGCGGGTTCGGTCGCTGCGGTCCTGCGCTTCATCGCCCGACCTCTTGCATGTTCGATGTGGCCTCAACGCCGTCGAGCGGCTTGAATGTGGTCTCCACGCTGCGCCTCCATGGGGTCGCGGTTGTTGCCTCTCAAAGGCAAGGTACCCCACCACGACGAGAGGGCGGAAAGTTCCGCAGCGAGGAGAAAGTAGCGTTACAGGTCGAAATTGTAGGCTCGTGAAACATGGAAAGCAATGGTCAGAACGGTCCACGGGACGTTCGCGACCTCCGGTATAGGTTTCGCCGCGCTCGGCTTTACCGAGTGGGAAGGGTCAATACGGCGTTCGTTGGGATCAGCAACGCCGGGACGTTGCTCGTTTGCCGGTACGGCGCGTCGTTCGCGGTCACGTCGAGCTTGATCGTGTGGCCCGCCGCGAAACGGTAGCCGGTCGGCGCGATCTGGAACCGCGCGACCAGCCCGGTGCCCGGCCCGTCGAGGCTCCGGTAGGTCCCCCGCGTGACGAGCGCTTGGGTGCCGTCGGGTGCGACGTCCCACAATCTGATGTTGATCTCGACGTCGGGGGCGGTCGTCCCGTACGTGATCTCGACGATGGGGCCGCCGAGCAGGGTTGTCGCTTGCGCGAGGGGGAAAGCGAACGCGACCGTGTTCGCATCCGGCAGTTTCAGATCGAGCTTCCGACAACCCTTGTACGGAGCCGGGACCGGAAGCTGTTCGGTCAAGATCGGGTCGGTGCCGAGGCCGGCCTCGCTCGGGATCGCGCTGGCGCTGACGCCCGAGGCCGTACCCTCGAGCGTCAGCAGGCCGGTGTGCAGCGTGTTCCAGTCCGGCGCGGTGACCAGCTCCATGGGGTCGTCTGGGTTGTAGCAGCGCGTGATCGCCGCTGTGGCGTCGAACGAGGGCGCCGGCCCCGCGTCGAGGAGGTAGTGATCGAGGAACGCGTTCATGATCTCGTGCGCGGCGTCCCACTCGTCCACGCGCTCGGCGGCGTAGAAGTGTCCCAGATCCCCGAAGAAGAGCTTGATCGGGTACGCGGGGTCGAACGAGCGAAGCCGGTTGGCCATCTGGATCGACTCGAACGCGGTGAACAGCGGATCGGTCAGCCCCTGGACCCAGAAGATGGGCACCGTCGTCTTCGGCTCGATGCCGATCGCACTCTTGAACGTGCGGAACTGGCGGATCCCGTTCGCGACGAGCGGGTCTTCGTATCGGAACGGGTTGCCGGCGAGCGTCCGCAGTGTGTTCGTCGTGATGTCGGCCGACTCGTCGACGAGCGGCGGAGCGAAGAACCCGTTGCCGAGCGGCTGTCCGGCGGCGTACAGCCCCGCGAGGTAGCTCGCGATCGGGATCCCGATCGGCTCGGCGTGGTGACCGTCGGGCGAGAGCGAGCCGTCCGAGCCCCGCCCGTTCGGCAGGAGCACCTGGATCACGTCGCTCCATGTGTACATCGGGAGCGCGACCTTCCACCGCAACGGCGTACCGTCGCGGGTCATCCACGGCGCGTACCCGCCGTCCGCTTTGCCGGCGCACGGATCCGGCGCCAAAGCAGGGGGCACCGCCGCGCCTCCGCACACGATCCGATCCCCGAGGACCGCGTTCATGATCGTCGTGCCGCCGCCGTACGAGCCGCCGGTGATCGCGAGCCGCTCGGGATCGGCGACGCGGCTCTCGACGAGGCCCGCCGTCAGCCACGCCGTGTCTCGGACCTCCCACCGCTGGTCGCTCATGTGGATCCAGTAGTCGTAGTCCCGGCATTGCGGCGCCGGCAGGACGCGATCGACCGAGCCCGGCGTGCGCGGTCCGCACGAGTCGTGCCAGCCGCGCGCGGTGTAGTTCAGGACCGCGTAGCCGCGGGAGGCGAACCAGATGTTGTTCCAGTGATGGTTCGAGGCGCGCCGGAACTCACTCGACACCGTGTCGGAGCGCCCGGTCTCTTCCCAG
>DATFGK010000108.1:0-2900 GCA_035249485.1 Actinomycetota bacterium
GAACGGCCTCCCCTCGTACACGAACGGCTACGCGAAGTGGCCGCGAATCAACAAGAAGCCGTTCACGAGCACCGGCCCGCTCTCGAGCGCGCACCAGGGCGTGAAGAACGTCTACGCGAGCAAGAGGAAGGTCGGCAAGCGGTACCCGAACGGCACCGTCATCGTGAAGACGATCCAGCCCGCCGGCCGCAAGGGCCGACCCAGCCAGGTCGCGGTCATGCGCAAGTCGAACGGCAAGTGGCGGTACGTCGAGTACGAGCTCTCCGGTACCCGGTACGGCATCCTCGCGCAGGGACAGCTCTGTCAGAGCTGCCACATGGCGGCACGCGCGAACGACTACGTCTTCACAAAGTAGTGCCCAAGATCGGGAATCCGCACTCGCGGATCCTCGATCGCGCGAAGATCCCTAAGGCGGCCGCTTCGCGGCCGGTCGCGGTTCAGGATCCTGTGTCGCGTCCCCGAGTAGCCGCACTTCGTGGTAGCGCGCAGGATCGGAGTCCGCTCTCGCGGAGTTCCGATCGCGTAAGACCCTGAAGCGGCCGTGTTCGCGGCCGGTCGTTCGCTCAGGATCCGGTCGCTGGGTACTTCTTGCGCCGGTACGTCATCCACAGCGCCATGATCCCGCCGATGATCAGGATCAGGCCGATGATGATTCCGACGAAGTTCAGGAAGTACATGAAAAGGACTCCGGCGAGAAGGAGACCGAGTCCGACGATGTTGACAGGCCAGTTATCCATGGCCGCACATTCGTCGCCGTCCGGCGAACTCCTCGTCCCCTCATTGGGTTACTTGGGCCTCACTCGCCGGAAGGCGTCGATCGCGCGGTCGAGGTGCTCCTGCTCGAGCGCAGCCGACATCTGCACGCGGATCCGCGCGGTTCCCTCCGGAACGACCGGAAATCCGAATCCCGTGACGAAGACGCCCTCGTCGAGCAGGCGTGCCGACAGCGCCATCGCTTCCGACGTCTCGCCGACGATGATCGGCACGATCGCCGCCTCGCCGTCCAACGGGGCGTATCCGGCTTCCGCAAGCAACTCTCGA
This sequence comes from Actinomycetota bacterium, assembly GCA_035249485.1. Taxonomy (GTDB): domain Bacteria; phylum Actinomycetota; class AC-67; order AC-67; family AC-67; genus DATFGK01. Next base: position 1,042 of record DATFGK010000108.1, read on the forward strand.
AAGACGCGCGTGTTCTCCCGCAGGCGCCGCAGGAGCTCCGGCTGTTCGAGCATCAGCTCGACCGAGCGGAGCGCGCTGCACGCGACCGTCGGTGGGAGCGCGTTCGAGAAGAGCTGCGGCCGCGAGCGCTGCGCGAGGACGTCGCAGACCTCCTCCGACGCTGCGACGTACCCGCCGGCCGCGCCTCCCAGGGCCTTTCCGAGCGTCCCGGTGATGACGTCGACCTCGCCGAGGAGGCCGTAGTGCTCCACGGTGCCGCGACCCGTCTCGCCGAGGACGCCGACTCCGTGCGAGTCGTCGACGACGACGGCGGCGCCGTGCTCACGCGCGAGCTCGACGATCTCGGGCAGCTTGGCGAGATCCCCTTCCATCGAGAACACGCCGTCCGTGACGACCAGCTTTCGCGCGTCGCTTGGCGCGGCGGCGAGCCCGTCGCGCAGCGCGGCCATGTCCGAGTGCGGATAGATCACCTTGGACGCGGGCCGCGAGAGCCGGATCGCATCGATGAGGCTCGCGTGGTTGAGCTCGTCGGTGAGGATCACCGTGTTCGCGTCGGTGAGGCTCGGGATGCACGCCTCGTTCGCGTTCCAGCACGAGACATACGTGAGCGCGGCTTCGGTGCCGGACAGGTCCGCGAGCGCCCGCTCGAGCGCGAGATGCGGCTCGAAGGTCCCGCAGATGAAGCGCACCGAGGCCGTGCCTGCGCCGTAGCGCTCGAGCCCGTCGATGCCCGCGCGCACGACTTCCGGGTGCCCGGCGAGCCCGAGGTAGTTGTTCGAGGAGAGGACGATCACCTCGCCGCGTCCTTCCATCTGCACGACGGCGCCCTGCGGCGACTGCAGCGTGAGGAAGCGCTTGTAGGTCCGCGCGTCGCGGAGCGCGTCGAGCTCCGCGCCGAGCTGCTGGTCGAGCGTCGTCATGTCCGCAAGGGACACGGAGGGGTCAGGTCCGGGACCAGGTCCCGGGTCAGGTCCGGGACCAGGTCCCGGGTCAGGTCCGGGACCAGGTCCCGGGTCATGTCCGTTTCGGTCACGTGGTCGCTCCGTTCGGTCGCAGGACGATCTTGCAAGCCTCGCCCGACTCGAGGAGCCCGAAGGCCTCCTCGTAGCGCTCGAGCGGGAGCTCGGCGGTGATCAGTGGGCGGAGATCAACGACACCGTGCTCGAGCAGCCAGCGCGTCGTGTACCAAGTCTCCCAGATCTCGCGCCCGTTGACGGCGGTCACGGTCAGGTTCTTGAAGATGAGCGACTCGGCGATGTCGATCGTCGCCGGGCGCGCGGGGATGCCGAAGAGGACGACGTTTCCTCCGTGCCGGACGATCCCGAACGCATCCTCGATCGCACGCAACGCCCCGGACATCTCGAACACCACGCCCACGCCGATGCCGTCGTTCTGCCCGGCGAACCAGCCCGGCACGTCCTCGACCTCGTCCACGTCGACGACCGCGTCGGCGCCGAGCGTCCGCGCAAGCTCCATCCGGAACGGGACGTGGTCGGACGCGAAGAGTCTCCCTGCCCCGAACGCCTTCGCGATCGCGATCGTGAAGAGACCCACCGGCCCGCAGCCGAGGACGGCGACGGCGCGACCCGCCAGATCCTGCGTGGACGTTGCGAAGACCGCGTTCCCGAAGGGCTCCTGCAGGCACGCGATCTCGGGCGGAAGCTTCGCGCGATCGTTGCGCCACACCACCGACGCCGGGATCGCGGCGTAGTCGGCGAAGCCGCCGTCGCGATCGACGCCGAGGATCTGCGTCTGCTCGCACATGTGTGCCTTCCCGGTGCGGCAGTGGAAGCACACGCCGCAGGTGACGTGGCTCTCGGCCGAGACGAAGTCGCCCTCGTCGAGATCGCGGACCGAGG
>DATFGK010000109.1:0-18489 GCA_035249485.1 Actinomycetota bacterium
CGCGATCAAGCCGGTCGGCTAGCTGAGCAAGCAGCGTTTCAGTCGGTTCTAGACAAACCGGTCACCGAAACGTAACTTACCCTCCGGTAACGGGCGCCGAGGGAGCCGTCCCTCCCGGGATGGGGTCGCCCGGACAGAGGGGGTCGTATGCGGCCGCGAGCGCTCGCCGTGCTGGCACTGTCCACCGCTCTGCTCGTCCCGACGCTCGGCAAAGCTCACGAAGGCATCTATCCGATCCTCCTCGTCCACGGATGGACCGGCACCGGCGGCTCGTTCGGCGAGATGATCCCCAAGCTCCAGGCGCAGGGCTTCCCGGTGCTCGACTGCAACTCGTCGCAGGCAGGAACGCAAGCGCTGACATACGCGCCGTCGAGCGGGAGCCAGCACATCTCCTACATCGCCGGGAAGATCCTCCAGCCGGCGATCGACAACTGCCTCACGGCGAACGGATACGCGACGACGCAGAAGATCGACATCGTCGCGCACTCCATGGGCGGTCTCACGTCTCGGTTCCTCGTCGAGAAGGGCGGCGCCGACGTCGAGAACTGGAGCGACGCCACCGGTTGGTACGGCAACGGCGTCCCCGACGTGAACACCAAGTGGAAGAACCAGGTCGATGATCTCGTGATGCTCGGCACGCCGAACCACGGCACGATCCTCGCGTGGTTCCCGTCGACGCTGCCGTTGTTCGGCGCGTGGACGGCGAGCGGCGGCGACATGCGGCCCGGTTCGCGCTTCCTCACGAACATGGGCTACGCGGAGCCGGCCGGCGAGTACTACTCGTGCGTCGGCGGCGACCCGTGGTACCTGCAGGCCTATCAGAGCGACTTCAACGGCGACGGAGTCTCGCACGGCTTCGACGGCGTCGTTCCCGCCGAGTCGCCGTTCCTGACCGGGTGCGACAACAACCTCGTTTCGTCGAACCACTCGGGTCTGCGGACCGACGACGCGCCGATCGACCTGACGATCCAGACGCTCGGCTACACCTCGACCCAGACCGGGCTCGGCGGCGCGAACCTGGCCGGCCAGGGGACGATCCGGCTCGAGTACTTCCAGGTCGTCAACGACCACGACAACGGCACGACGGACGACTACCGGTTCGAGATCTCTGTCGACTCCAACGGCGGGAACGACGGCTACGCAGTCTTGCAGACGCTCAACTACGGCTTCGACGGGCCGGCGACGGTGAACTGGGGGAACTCCGGGCCCGGCACCAGCGTGGCGGTGAACCTGCCGGGCACGGCGCCGCGGATGGACGTCAAGGTCCGCGTCTGGGAGGACGACACCGGCTGGGGCGGGGGACAGGAGTGCGTCTCGACGCACTATTTCACCGACGTCACACAGTCCGAGGACGTCGACGGCCTCGAGAACATCACGTCCACGGCGGCCGACTGCGAGGGCGGCACCAACACGCTCAAGCTGTCGGTCAACGGCGTCACGAACGACCCGGGCAAGACACGGCTGATCACGTTCGGGTTCGATAAGGCGTACATCCAGAACAAGCACGAGCCGTGCTGCAACGGCGAGATCCAGTTCACCCTGAACGCGGGACGCCTCGGGTTCACGAGCACCTTCTACCGTGGCGACCCCGGCACGAACACGCACTACTCGCGCGGGAACAACACATGGGTCAACATCGGCACCGACCAGAAGAACAACGGACAGGTCGAGAGCGAGACCGTCTGGAAGATCAGGATGCTCAACGCCGCGACGTACCGGTTCGACGTCGCCTACTGGGAGGACGACGGCGGCTGGTCGTCACGCGACGGCGGCAACGTCTACTTCGTGCAGAACGTGGTGTCGTCGCAGGCGACGGGACGCACGAACTACACGGGGACGTCGCACGGCGACTACGACGCGTACCTGTACGTGATCGCGGAGGGATAACGGGCCGGTTCTAGCGGGCGGCGGGCACGGGGTCGCCGCCCCTCCGCTTCACCGGGATCGTATGCTGCACCCAGACGCCGCCGGCGCGGCGCGCGAGCTCGGCGAACGTCGTGCGATCGAGGATCGCGATCGTCGCGTCGCGCACCTCGCGCCAGGTGTCGCGCAACGCGCAGCCCACCTCGACGACGCAGGGCTCCGGCTCGCTCCGGGTTGCGCACGCGATCGGCGCGAGCGGTCCCTGGAACAGGCGCACGACCTTGTCGAGCGTGATGTCCTCCGGCGCGTGGTTGAGGCGGTAGCCGCCGCGCGGGCCCCGCTCCGACCGGACGACCCCGGCGCCCCGGAGCTGAGCCATGATCTGCTCGAGGATCGACGGCGGGACGCCGGTCCGCTGCGCGATGTCGGCCATCTTGAGGCTTCCGTCGGGCTCGAGGGCGAGCGCCAGTACGGCGCGGGTGGCGTAGTCGGTCTTCTTCGATATCCACATGATTTCTTACTCCGCCGGTCAACAATACACGGGCGCGATGATTAGGGGAAACCCCCGGCCAGGCACGACGCGTATTGACACCGATCCGAGCGGGCTCGTACTCTGCTTTTCCACTTATCTTTACTTAGTTAGTAGAGATAGTCAAGAACTCGGGGCGGCGGTCGGAAAGGAGCGGTCTCGATGCGTTGGAAGGGATCCGTGCGTCTCACGGCAGTCGTGCTGCTGGTCTCCTTGCTCACGGCCGCGTGCGGCGGGGACGGCGGCTCGAGCGACGGCAGGGTCGAGCTCCGGCTCGGCTACTTCCCGAACCTCACGCACGCGCCGGCCCTGCTCGCCGTGGAGAAGCGGTACTTCGCTCAGGAGCTCGGCGCGAACGTCGCGCTCAAGACCGCGACGTTCAATGCGGGCAACGAGGCCGTGCAAGCGCTGTTCGCGAACCAGCTCGACATCACGTACATCGGACCGAACCCCGCGATCAACGCCTACGCGCAGTCGAAGGGCGCCGCGGTCCGCATCATCTCGGGCTCGACCTCGGGCGGGGCGGCGCTCGTCGTGAAGCCGTCGATCACGAGCGCGGGCGCGCTCAAAGGCAAGAAGCTCGCGACGCCGCAGCTCGGCAACACGCAGGACGTCGCGCTGCGGTCGTGGCTGGGGGCGCAGGGCATCAACGTCACGAAGGAGGGCGGCCAGGTCACGATCGTCGCCCAACAGAACGCGCAGACGCTCGACACGTTCAAGGCGGGCGCGATCGACGGCGCGTGGGTTCCGGAACCGTGGGCGACGCGTCTCCAGCTCGAGGGCGGGGGCGTGGTCCTCGTCGACGAGAAGACGCTCTGGCCGGACGGCAAGTTCGTCACGACGCACATCATCGTGCGGACGGAATTCCTGAACGAGCACAAGGATGTCGTCGAGGCGTTCCTCCGCGGCCACGTGAAGGCGGTCCGGTTCGCCGGTGCGAATCCGGATGTCGCGAAGAGCGTCGCGAACGCCGCGATCGGCAAGCTCACCGGCAAGCCGCTCGGCCGGGCCACGATCGACTCCGCGTGGAGCAACCTCGAGTTCACCGTCGATCCGATCGCGAGCTCGTTGCGGAAATCGGCCGAGGACGCGCAGAGGGTCGGGCTCCTCGATCCCGTCAACCTCGACCGGATCTACGCCCTCGAGACACTGAACGAGGTCCTGCAAGACATCGGCGAGTCGCCGATCGCCGTCTGACACTTCTCCTGGAGGCGCCATGGACGAGTCGCTGCTCCGTCTTTCCTCGCCGATCGTCGACGGCCGTCGGCCGGCGGAGTCGCTCGCCGTCGCGGACCCGCGCCGCGTCGCGCTGTCGATCGACGACGTCTCGCAGACGTATCGCGACGGGCGCAGCTCGCTGAAGGCGCTCGACGGCGTCTCGCTCGACGTCGTCGAAGGGGAGTTCGTCTGCTTGCTCGGCGCGTCGGGGTGCGGCAAGACGACGCTGCTGAACCTGATCGTCGGGCTCTACCACCTCAACGCCGGAAGGATCGACGTCGGAGGCCGTCGTGTCGGCCTGATGTTCCAGGAGGCGGGCCTTTTCCCATGGCTCACCGTCGAGCGCAACATCGAGATGGCGATGCGGTTCCGCGGCGTCCCGAAGGCGAAGCGCGCCGACCGTATCCGCGAGCTTCTCCACATGGTGCATCTCGACCAGTTCGCGGAGAACCGGCCTCACGAGCTGTCGGGCGGGATGCGCCAGCGCGTCGCGCTCGCGCGCGCGTTCGCTCAGGACGCCGACATCCTCCTGATGGACGAGCCGTTCGGCGCGCTCGACGCGATGACCCGCGACGTGCTCCACGACGAGTTCGAGCGGATCTGGGCCGAGACCCGTTTGACGGTGCTCTTCGTCACGCACAACGTGCGCGAGGCGGTTCGGCTCGGAGACCGCGTCGTTCTGCTGTCGAGCCGGCCCGGCCGGGTCGTGCATGAGTTCCCGGTCGACATCCCTCGCCCGCGCCGGATCGACGATCACGCGGTGTCCGATCTCGCCGGCAAGATCACCGATCGCTTGCGCGAGGAGGTGCGGCGTCATGGCCGTTGACCCGCCGGTCGACCGCCTCGACGAGGAGATCGCCGGCCTCGACGCCCTCGACGCGCTGCGCACCGAGGCGCGGCAGCCTCGCCTGCCCGCGATCTGGAGCGCGACCTGGCCGAAGCTCATGGCCGTCGGGACTTTCTTACTCTTGTGGCAGGTGATCGTGTGGACCGGATGGAAGCGCGAGGAGGTCCTCCCCGGGCCGGGCACGGCGCTCGGCGAGCTGTGGGAGATCGCGCAGAGCTCGCGGTTCTGGGACGCGGTCGCGACGACGTTGCGCCGGGCCGTCGTCGGGTACGCGATGGCGCTGACGGTCGGGATCGTTCTCGGATTCGCGATCTCGCGCAGCACCGTGATGCGGCGCGCGTTCGGGTCGTTCCTCACCGGCCTACAGAGCATGCCGTCCGTAGCGTGGTTCCCGCTCGCGGTCGCGGTGTTCGGGCTCTTCTCGGACGCGCCGATCCTGTTCGTCGTCGTGCTCGGCGCGGCGCCGTCGATCGCGAACGGCTTGATCTCGGGCGTGGATCACATACCGCCGCTACTCCTGCGTGCCGGGAAGGTGATGGGCGCTCGAGGGCTCGCGTCGTATCGTCACGTCGTGATGCCGGCCGCGCTGCCGGGGTTCGTCGCCGGGCTCAAGCAGGGGTGGGCGTTCTCGTGGCGGTCGTTGATGGCCGGCGAGCTGATCGTGAATATCGCGTCGAAAACGTCGGTGGGATCGGAGCTGCGATTCGCGCAGGATCTCGCCGACGGACCAGCGATCCTCGCGTGGATGCTCGTGATCTTCACCGTCGGCGTCGTCGTGGACATCGCGCTGTTCGGGACCGTCGACCGGCGCATCCGCCAGCGGCGCGGCCTGATCGAGGTCGACGCGGCGGCTGCCTAGGTCCGGCGCCCGAGCGCCTGCCTGATCGTCTCGATCGTTTGGTCCGGCCGAAGCTCGATGTCGTCCGAGGTCACGTGGATCACGTGCCACCCCAAACGCGCGAGCTCGTTGCGCCGGTGGAGGTCGCGCTGCCAGCTGCCCTTGCCCGAATGCCAGCGGTAGCCGTCGACCTCCATCGCCAGCTTGACCTCTGGATACGCGAAGTCGACGACGGCGACGAGGCGTCCATGGTCGCGGACCTGATGCTGGGGCTGGGGCGCCGGGAGCCTTGAGCGTCTGAGCAACCGGAGGAACCGGGTCTCCAGGACGCTCTGCGATGCGGCATCGTGACCTGCTCGCGCTTCGAGCAGTCGTCGCATCGTCCCTGCGCCGGGCCGTCGGCCGAGCCGCTCGAGGCGCCACCGCAAACGTGAGAGGCTCACGAGGCGGCGCCGAAGCGCGTCGTCCAGAGCGTCCTCGACGGTGTCGGGATCGCAGACGGCGGCGAGATCGAGCAACGTCCGCGCCGGCGTCGTAACGGGGATCGCTTCGACCACTGTGACGTCGACGGGATCGAGGTCCAGCTGGTGGACGATGCAATCGAGGCGCGGCCGAGATCCACGCGGAACCGTGATCTCTTGGTTCGCCGTCGCCGTCCCGGGACTGTGCCAGAGTCTCGCGCCGGCTCGGTGAGAAGCGACTGCCGCGGGGCCGCCCGAAAGGATGCTCGCGAGCAAGTCTTGGCGCCACGAGGGCGGCGTTCCCGCGATACGGAACACGCCGGGATGGAGCCGCTCCCAGCGGCTTGCGGCGACACGGCGGTGGATCAGACTTCGCGTTGCGCCGAGCCGGATCGCTTCCGAGCCCGAAAAGACTCCGTATCTGGTCACGACGAAGCGCGCGATGCGCGCATCAACGCCCTCGTTGGAGCAGCCGTCGCGGTTTCCGGAACGCATGCTCTAACGAAAGCATCAAGTCGAGGACCGAGGCGCTCATGGCGATGGGATCGCGTGAAATGCGGTGAACTGCTCGGTTGCTTCGGCCGAGCTGCGCTACGAGCGCGCCAGCTCTTCGATCGTGACTTTGGTGATGAAGATCGGCGGGACCGGTGTGGTCCCGAGGCCGCCTTCGATCGGCGTTCCTTCGGTCGTGATCATCTTGTCGAGCGCGATGAACGAGTTCGCCTCGTCGATCACCTGGCCGAAGATCGTGTAGTTCGTCGGCAGTCCGGCCCAGTCCTTGACCACGATGAAGAACTGGCTCCCGTTCGACGATGGGCCGCCGGAGTTCGCCATCGCGATCGTGCCTCGCAGGTACTTCGCGGACGGCGCGGGTGTCTCGCCGTCGTAGGAGTACCCCGGCCCGCCGCGCCCCGTGCCTTCGGGATCGCCGCCTTGGACGATCGCGAAGTCGGTCTCGTTCTGCACACGGTGGAACTTCGTCCCGTCGTAGTAACCCGCACGCGCGAGGAACACGAAGTTGTTGACGGTCTTCGGCGCGACCTTCGGATCCATCTGGATCTTGAACGTCCCGCACGAGGTCTCGAACGTCGCGACGTAGACCTTGTTGCTATCGATCGAGCTCGCCGGCGCCTTCGGGTAACTCAACGACTTCGGTGCCGGCGGCGTCGGGCCCGGACACGGCGTGGCGACCATGGACGGCACGGCGGTGGGGGAGTCGGTCGGCGATGCGGTCGGCGACACGCCCGACGGCCGGAACACGAGGAACAGCACCAGCGCGAGCACGACCGCGACCCCGGCAGAGACCCACATCCGGATCTTGCGGATCCGCTCGGCGCGCTTGCGCGCAGCCTTCGCGGCGTCGCGCTTGGCTTGGATCCGCCGTTCGTAGGAGCGTTTACTCAAGAGACAACCTCACTCGCCCCGGCGCGGAAGCCCGGCAAGCCCGCGCCACGCCAGCTCGGACAGATCCTCGACGACGCGCTCGCGCGGAACGGCGCGATGCTCGAGCCACCACTGCGCCGCCGACTCGGCGATCCCCATCACGCCGCGCGCGAGCAGCTCGGCCTCCGAGCCCGGCAGGCCGGCCTCGGCTTGGATCACGGCGGCGATGCTGCTCGCCAGCTCGTCGCGGAAGCGCTCGATAGAAGACCGGAAGTCTGGGTCGGCCCCCATCGTCTCGCGGAAGAGGAGCCGGAACGATCCCTCGTTGGAGTCGATGAATCCGAAGTAGGCGCCGGTCGCGCGCGCGATGCGCTCGCGGTTGGAGCGGGCGCCCTCGATGGCCAGCCGGATCTCGGTCATCAGGCGCGCCATGTCCTCGTCGAGGAGACCGAGGTACAGCTCCTTCTTGGACTCGAAGTGCTGATACAGGACCGGCTTCGTGACGCCCGCGCGGACCGCGATCTGCTCCATGGCGGCGCCGTGGAACCCGTCTTCGGCGAAGACCTCGCGGGCGATCTGCAGGAGCTGTGCCCTGCGTGCCTCGGCGGTCAGGCGTTTCGTCGGCAGCTGCTGGTCCCCCTCGGATGTCCCACTTGACGCCGGGCCGGTTCGGGGCCCAACATTACCGGGTAGTAACTTACCATCTCGTAACCTTCGCCCGCGTCGGAGCCCGTTGACGGGACCACGAGCAGGCGCGAACCGAGGAGGGATTATGCCTCACTTCGGGCTCACCGAGGAGCAGGTCGACTTCCGCAAGTGGCTGCACGAGTTCGCCGAGAAGGAGATCCGTCCGGTCGCAGCGGAGTACGACGAGAGCGAAGAGTTCCCTTGGCCCGTCGTGAAGAAAGCCGCGGAGATCGGTCTCTATTCGGTCGATTTCTGGATGCAGACCGCATCCGACGAGACCGGGATCTCGATGCCGCTCGCGCTCGAGGAGATCGCGTGGGGCTGCGCAGGGATCGGCCTGTGCCTGTTCGGCTCGGGGCTGCCGCTCGCGGCGCTCGCCGGAAGCGCGACCCCCGATCAGCTCATGAAGTGGGCGCCGATGATGTTCGGCACGCCCGACGATCCGAAGCTCGGCGCATTCGGCGTGACCGAGCCACAGGCCGGCTCCGACGTCTCGCAGCTGCGCACGACGGCGAAGCGTGAGCGCGACGGCTGGCTCCTCAACGGCACGAAGGTCTTCATCACAAACGGCGGGATCGCCGACGTCCACGTGATCGTCGCGACGGTCGATCCCACGCTCGGCCACCGCGGGCAGGCGTCGTTCATCGTCGGCCCGAACACCGAAGGGCTGAAGCAGGGGAAGAAGGAGAAGAAGCTCGGCATCCGCGCGTCGCACACCGCAGAGGTGATCCTCGAGGACGTGTGGGTCCCGATGGAGAACCTGCTCGGCGGCGAGGACAAGCTCAACGCGAAGCTGGAGCGCGCCAAGTCCGGTCAGGCCGCGCGCGAGTCCGGCGCATTGAAGACGTTCGAGGCGACGCGTCCCTCGGTCGGCGCGCAGGCGGTGGGTATCGCGCGGGCCGCGTGGGAGTTCGCTCGCGATTACGCGAAGGAGCGGACCACGTTCGGTCGCCCGATCATCGAGCACCAGGGCGTCGCGTTCCAGCTCGCCGATATGGCGATGGAGACCGACGCCGCCAGGCTGCTCGTCTGGCGCGCCGCGTGGATGGGCCGCACGGGGCAGCCGTTCAACCGCGCCGAGGGATCGATGTCGAAGCTGAAGGCCGGCGAGGTCGCCGTCCGCGTGACCGAGCAGGCTGTGCAGGTGCTGGGCGGGTACGGCTACATCAAGGACTTCCCGGTCGAGAAGTGGTACCGGGACTCGAAGATCTACACGCTGTTCGAGGGGACGAGTGAGATCCAGCGGTTGGTCATCTCCCGCGCGCTGGCGTCAGAATAGGGCTCTATGGCCTATCTGAACGTCGTCGCAGGCGGGACGCTCTACCCCAAGGATCGCTGCATCGTCTCGTTCGACGGCACCCACATCGCGTACACGTTCCTCGGGACGGCCCGGCGGAACCAACCGACCGTCGTGCTCTGCGCGGGCTACGTGTGCCCCGACAACTTCTGGAAGTACCTCGCGCCGGCACTCGCGCGGAAGTACCGCGTGCTCGTGTGGAACTATCGCGGCTCGGGCGCTTCGGGCTCTCCGCGCGAGCCGGGCTACCGGGCGCGCAACTACACCGCCGACGACTTCACGATGGACCGCTACGCGCGCGACCTCAAGGAGATCCTCGACCACGAGGGCATCGACGACATCGTGGTGATCGGTCACTCGATGGGCGTGCAGGTGTGCCTCGAGGCGTACCGGCTGATGCCGGAGCGCGTCCGCTCGATCGTCTCGGTGACGGGCCCCTACGCGAGCCCGTTGCGCACGTTCTACAACTCGACGCTGATGCCGCGGCTGTTCCCGGTCGCGCGCACGGCGATCAACCTGTTCCCGCGGCCGCTCCTCGTGCTGTGGAAGGCGCTCATGCGATCCGGGCTGCCGCACCCCGGCGCCGTGAAGCTCGGCGCGCTCGGCCCGAAGGCGAAGGCCGAGGACATGCGGCCGTACTACGACCACATGGCCGAGCTCGACCCGCTGATCATGATGAAGATGGCCGAAGCGCTCCACCGGCATTCGGCGGAGGACATCCTGCGTCAGATCAAGGCGCCGACGCTCGTGATCGTGGGTGACAAGGACAACTTCACGCCGCCGTGGCTGGGGCGCGTGATGGCGTCGCGGATCCCGGTCGCGGAGCTCGTCGTCGTGCCGGGCGGCACACACGGCACGATCATCGAGGAGCCGCGTCTGGTGAACAAGGCGATCCTCGATTTCCTCCAGCGCCACCTGTCCGCCGATGCGAAAGCGCCGCTGACGCTCGTCGGCGACCGCCCGCGGCGGCCTCGCCGCACCAACGGCGCCGCGGGGACCACCAGCTGACCGAGCGGTCGCCGCGCCTCCCCGCCTCTGGCAGGATGGACGGGTGAGCGTTTCCAAGGTTCTCCTCGCAGCTCCCCGCGGCTACTGCGCCGGGGTCGACCGCGCCGTCGAAACCGTCGAGCGGGCGCTCAAACAGTTCGGCGCGCCGATCTACGTGCGCAAACAGATCGTCCACAACCTTCCGGTCGTGCGGGATCTCGAGAGCAAGGGCGCGATCTTCGTCGACGAGATCGCGGAGGTTCCCGAGGGGGCAACCGTGGTGCTGTCGGCTCACGGCGTCGCGCCCGAGGTCTACCGGGACGCCAGGACGCGCGGCCTCCGCGCGGTCGATGCGACCTGCCCGCTCGTCACCAAGGTCCACCACGAGGCCCGCAAGTTCGCCGGCGAGGGGTACGACATCGTGCTGATCGGCCACGAAGGCCACGAGGAAGTGATCGGCACGATGGGGGAGGCGCCCAGCTCGATCACGTTGATCGGCACGCCGGAGGAGGCCGAGCGCCTCATGCTCGCTAATCCCGAGAAGGTTGCGTACCTGTCGCAGACGACTCTGTCGGTCGACGAGACCAACGAGGTCATCGACGTCCTCCGGAAACGCTTCCCGTCGATCCAGGGTCCGCCGCGGGAAGACATCTGCTACGCGACGCAGAACCGCCAGCAAGCGGTGAAGGCGATCGCGGGTCGCGCCGACGTCGTTCTCGTGATCGGGTCGGACAACTCGTCGAACTCGAACCGTCTCGCGGAGGTCGCGTCGGCGCTCGGCGCGCGCTCGTATCTCATCGACGACGAGACCGAGATCGAGCCCGCATGGCTCGAGGGCGCGACGACGGTCGGCGTCACGTCGGGTGCGTCGGCACCCGAGTGGTTGGTCGATCGCGTGATCGGATACTTCCGCGATCGCGGCGTGATCGACGTCGAAGAAGTGACCGTCATCGAAGAAGACGTTCACTTCGCGCTTCCCAAAGAGCTCGGCCGCTAAACGTCTTTCTCGCCTTCTCTTCGTGTTTGGAGCCCGTTTTTCGCGGGGAAAATGGCGTCCACGAGAGGAGGTGCGAAGGATGGCACACGTACATGAAACACACGGTCACGGGTCGTCGACGACGGTCGTGTCCGATCGCGAGGGCCCGGCCATGGCGCTCATCGTTCTGATCGTGGTTGCTGCCTTGGCGCTTTTGATCTGGTTCTTCGCGTTCAGTGGAGTCGTGTTCGATCGAGATTCCGGATCGAACCCGGGTCCGACGATCAACAACGAGAACACGGATACGGGCAACACGGATACCAACACGGGTCCGGGTAGCGTTCCGACCACGAGCGGCACCGGCGGATAACGAAGGAGGAGTCATGGGCCCGATGCTTCTGCTCTTGCTCCTCGCGCTGGTCCTGTTCGGCGCCGGTTTCGCGGTGAAGGTTCTCTGGTACGTCGCGGTTGCCGTCTTCATCTTGTGGCTGATCGGGATGTTCACCGGGCGAACGCGAACAGGCGGCGTGTGACGATCTACCGAGGAGGGCCGGCCGCGAGGCCGGCCCTCCGGCAATTCATGGGCCGGGGGACCGACCGACGCGTAACGCGAGCGTGCGGAGGAACTCGCCGTTCATGATGATGTCGATCGCGTACTCGCCGGGCGCCTCGAACCGGGTATTGCCCATGTTGATCACCATGTTCACCGGCACGGCGAGCCCCGCGATCTTCGCAACCTGTGTCTCGATCTGTCCGTCGATCCGCGCGAGCTCGGTGCCGGAAGGGTCGGCGAGCCGCACGGTGAGCATGTGCGCGCGTCCGAGCTCGTCGTGAGGGACGAGGAAGCGCATCACGAGCGCCATATGGGGATGGACGAGCGGGAACTGCGGTCCGGCGATCTGATCGATGCCGCCGCCGAGCACGTAGAACTTGCGGCCCGGCTCGGCTTCGGCCGCGTCGGCGAGGAACGCGAAGTCCAGGGCCGGCACGTGGCTACGGGCGCGCGCGATCTTCGATCGCGCGCGCCAACTCGAAGTCCTTGTGCGTCAACCCGCCCGAGGCGTGCGTCCACAGCGTCAGCGTGACCTCGTTCCAGTGGATCGTCACGTCCGGATGATGATTCATCGCCTCTGCCGGCTCGGCGATCCGATTCACGAACGCGAGCGCCTGGGCGAAGTCTCGGAAGACGAACACCTTGACGATCGCATCGCCTCCGCGCTTCCACTCTTCAAGCGCGCGCAGTCGTTGCTCGATGTCGTCGTCGGTGAGGAGCGGCGCCTTCGGCATCGGAACCATCCTAGAGTAGGCTCGCCTCCCGATGGCGGCCATCGACGTCGGCGGACGAACGATCGCGTTCGACGACACGGGATCGGGCGATCCGGTGGTCTGGCTCCAGGGCACCGGCGAGTCGCGACGCGCGTGGGACCATCAGATCGACGTGTTCGCCGGGACGTACCGCTGTGTTGCGATCGATCACCGCGACGTCGGCGAGTCGTCCTATGTCGAGGAGCCCTACACGCCGACGGATCTCGCACGGGACGCGGCCGCCGTGATCGATCACTTGTCGCTCGGACCGTCGCAGGTGGTCGGATACTCGCTCGGGGGCGCGACCGCGCAGGAGCTGGCGATCGCGCGGCCGGACCTCGTTCGCTCGCTCATCCTGTTGTCGACCTGGGCGCGTTCGGACGAGTGGTTCAACGCGCAGATGCGTAACTGGCAAGCGATCCGTCGCGAGTTCTGGCACGACGAGGCGGCCTTCCTCGACGCCTTGGGTCCGTGGGGATGGGCACCGGCGACCTACGCCACGCCGGGCTCTGTGGACCGGCTCCACGCGGCGATGATGGCAGAGGACCCGCAGCAGCGGCCGGACGGATGGATCCGCCAGTGCGAAGCGGATATGGCGCACGACACCGCGGACCGGCTCGGAACCGTGAGCATCCCCGCGCTCGTGATCGTCGGCGAAGACGACATCTGCACGCCGCCCCGCTTCTCACGCGAACTGTGCGCGCTGCTCCCGAACGCGGAGCTCGTGACGATCCCGAACGCCGGGCACGGCGCGTACTCGGAGCGGCCGGCGATGTTCAACGACACGGTCGCGGCGTTCCTCGCGATGCACTAGTGCTGCGTTCAGCCTCCGTCGGCCGAGGCGAAGCAGCGTTCGGCGTCGATCGTCCGGCCCACGCGGACGAACGCATCGGCCGCCTCACGGAAGAGGGCCGCGGCCTGGGCCTCATCCCCATCGGCGCGCCGAAGCTCGCCGCGCGCGGCCCACACCGCCGCGAGCCATGGGCCGCCCTGCCACATCCCGGCGACGCGCTCCGCCTCCTCCAGATACCTTGCCGCCCGGACGCGATCGCCGGCGCGCGCCGAAGCCGAGGCCGACGCGACGCGGAACGTCATCGAGCACGGCTCGCAGACTTCTCGCCGGGCTAGCGCATCCTCCGCGTCCGCGATGACGGCAACGGCACGGGCCGGGTCCGCGGCGGCTTGGACCATCGCGCCGAACACGCGCACGAGCAGGTGCGAGACGAGCGGGGAGCCCTCGGCGAGCCGTCTCGCCTTCCCCAGCAGCCTCACCGCCCGCCATCGCTGGCCCCGGGCGATCGCTGACTCGCCGAGCCGTTCGGTCGAGAGCGACTCGGCCGCCACGTGGCCGGCCGCCTCTGAAAGCTTCGCCGCGGACGTGAGCTCACGATCGGCCTCGTCGAGACGGCCGGAGAGGAGCGCCGCCTCGCCGAGCATCAGCTTCGCGATCGCCCGACCGTGGTCGGAATCTGCGCCGTCCGCGATCTTCAGAAGCTCGTCCGCGAACGGGATGACGTCCTCGAGTCCGGCCGCCTCGTAGAGCGAGAACTCTGCGAAGCAGAGGTGTGCGTCGAAGACGAAGCCCGCCAGCTCGGGCGACCGGCCGATCGAATCGATGAACTCGCTGCGGAACAGTTCGCGCCAGCGGCCGCGCGCGTGCGCGACGAGGCCGAGCAGCGCGCTCGCCTCGCCGAGCTCACGGCCGAGCCCGGCTTCGATGGCGAGGCTCCGAGCCTCACCCGCGCTGCGTTCGGCCTCGTCGAGCTCGCGGCGGTTCCACTGCACGAGTCCGCGTGCGATCAAGCCGCTCGCTCGTTCGGCGGGGGTCGGCGGCTCGTGCCCGTCCATCGCGAGCACCTGTTCGTAGAGCTCGACCGTCGCGGCGTCGGGTGGAACGCCGAGCTCCTCTCGCAGGGCGTCCCGGAGCCGCTCGAACTGGCGGATCGCCGCGTGCCGATTGCCTGCTTCGACGTGCGAGCTCATCAACTTTCGATGTGCTTCCTCGTCCGTGGGATCGATCTCGAGGATCCGGTCCCACATCCGCTCGGCGCGCAACAGCCGGAGGTACGTGAGCCGCGCGCGGTCGCGTGCTCCGATCGTCCAACTCATGTACCGGTCGTCGGGGAGAAGCTCTCCGGCGTAGAGCGATACGGCTGTTGCGGGATCGCTCGCGGCAGCGTCCTCGAATCGAACGAGGTCCACGGAGAGATCGGCCGAAGGGAACAGCTCGAGGATGCCGCTCGAGACTCGCACGGCATCGTTCCCGAGGGCACTGCGCGCGTAGTGGACCGCTTTCCGTAGATTCCCCCCGGCGGGGCCGGGCGCAAGATCCGGCCACAACGCGTCCATCACCTGCTCGCGGTGGAGCCGGTGGCCGGGCGCGAGGGCGAGGAGTTTCACGAGGTCGGCTCCCCGCCGATGACGCCACGTCTCTGCAGGAACGAGCCGGCCGCCGAGCTCGACCGCGAAGCGCCCGAGGAGCCGGATCTTGATCGCCTCGCTCATCGTTTCCGACCCTAGACCCCACGGCCGAGCTGCGCGAGTCTCCGGCCGCCCGGCAGCGGGAACGGTGCGGGAACGCGCCCCGCCTATCGTCGGTTCCGACAGGCCGGCCGCGTGGGCGGCGGGCCCCGGAAGGAGGAGCCATGGCGGATCGTCACGTCGCCGCGTACTGGAAGGTGAAGGCCGGCAACGAGGCCGAGTTCATCCAACGGTGGAAGGAGTTCACCGGTTGGTCGACCGAGAACGCACCCGGCGTCCGCTCGTTCACCCTGCTGCACAACGAGGAGGCGCCTCAGTACTTCATCTCGTATGGCTCGTGGGCCGACGAGGACTCGATCAAGGCGTGGTGGGAGATGCCGGGCTTCATGGAGAGGTACGAGAGCGTCCAGTCCCTGTGCGAGGAGCACGTCGGCGCGATCGCGACCCTCGAGGCGCTCCTGACGCCGACCGGCTGATCCGAGTATCGGGCGCACCCCGGGGCGGTTATCCGCCACGTCCCGGGGATGCGTATCCTTCGCGCAGGAGCAGCCCAAGGAGGCCTCATGCGCGCGGTCCTGTTCGAAGACGTCGGCAAGCTCGCGTTCGGCGACTACCCCGAACCGAAGGTGCAGGACCCCGGCGACGCGATCATCCGCGTGACGACCGCGGCGATCTGCGGGTCGGATCTCCATCTCTTTCACGGACGGGTTCCCGGCATGCGTCCCGGCAGCGTCATGGGCCACGAGTTCGTCGGTGAGATCGTCGACGTCGGGCCCGGCGTCACGAAGTTCAAGACCGGCGATCGTGTCGTCGGCTCGTTCCTCGTCGTCTGCGGCGAGTGCTGGTTCTGCGCGCGCGGCGAGTTCAACAACTGCGACCAGATGTGGATCCTGGGCTACGGGATGTTCACCGGAGATCTCGACGGCGCGCAGGCGGAGTACGTGCGCATCCCGGTGGCCGACTGGAACCTTCACGCGGTCGACGCTTCGTTGAGCGACGAGCAGGCCGTGTTCGCCGGAGACATCCTCACGACCGGTGCCTACATCTCCGCGCGCGCCGGGATAAAGGAGGGCGACACGGTCGCGATCACCGGCGCGGGCCCGGTGGGCTTGTTCACGCTGATGAGCGTCTTCACGTACGAGCCGTCGGCCGTCTATATGGTCGACATGGCGGAGGACCGTCTCAAGCTCGCAGAGTCGATCGGCGCGACGCCGGTCGACGCGTCGAAGGTCAATCCCGTCGTCGAGATCCAGTCGCGCACCGGCGATCGCGGGGCCGACGTGGTGATCGAATGCGTCGGCAGCCCGCCGGCGTTCACGACCGCGCTCAACGCGGCGCGCGCCGGCGGCACCGTCGCGGTGATCGGCGTCTACACGGAGATGTCCTACGACCTCCCGCTCGGCGAGGTGTGGCGGCGGGGCTTGCGCATCGAGATGGGCGGCTCGTGCAACGTCCAGGGCTATTGGGGGAAGGTGCTCGACCAGGTGAAGGCGGGCGCGATCGATCCGACGGTGATCATCTCGCACACGATGCCCCTCGACGACGCCTTGCAGGGCTACGAGATGTTCGAGAAGCGCGAGGCGATGAAGGTGATCCTCAAGCCCTGAGGTGAACCTCGAGTTCCTCCAAGAATCGATCGATCGACTGGATATGCGAGGCGTGGTCGCCCTCGAGCTCGACGACGCGGGCGGCGGGGATCCGAGTGCCGAGCTCGTCGACGACACGTTTCTCCCACTCGGTCGTCGTGGTCCCCTTGACCAAAAGCACCCGGAATCCGATCGCGGCCAGCTCCCCAACGGATCGTCCCGAGCGGTCGAGTTCCTTGGATTGCCATGAGAGCGCCATGCGGTGCGGGAGCCACCGCTCCCAAGCCGGGTTCCTCTTCGCCTCTTCCGCGGTCGAGGCGAACCCCGCGATCACGAGGAAGTGAGCCAGGGCGTCCTCGGTCACCTCCGTTCCTGCGAGGTCATGGATGAAGCCGTTCAATTCGTCCAGCTCCCGAACAAGTCTCGACTCGAGTTGCTCGAGGATCCAGTATGCGGCGGGCTCGACGAGTGTCAGGGAACGGATCCGCTCCGGGTACGCCAACGCGAACTCGATCAACGCCCGCCCGCCGCCGGACCAACCCGCGAAGTCGGCTCGATCGATCCGGAGCTCATCGAGCGTCATGCGCAGGGCTTCGCGTTCGGTTTCGGCGGTATAGGTCGGGTCGCCGGGGATACCGTTCGAGCCGAGCTCGTTGTGGATCGGTTGCACGCGGATGACTCGCCGCGTCGCCGAAAGACGCTCGGCGTGCGGGATCCACGACAGCCAGCCCGTGAGTCCGCCGGGGACGAGCACGAGCGGCTCTCCTTGACCGGTGATCTCGTTCTGCAAGACGCGCGGTTCCATCGATCTCACCCCTCGTGCTTGTCGATGAACGTGGTAACAGCTCCGGCGTACTCCCGAGGATGGGTCGCATGCGGGATGTGGCCGGCGCCTGCGAAGGCCAACACCTCCGCCTGCGGGAGCGCCGCGGCCACGATCCGAACGATCGGCGCGAACATCGGCGGGCTCTGATCGCCGAGCGTAAGCAGCGCCGGGCCACCGAAGTCCTTGAGCCGGCGCAGATCGATCCGGCCGTTATCGGGAGCGTTCTCCTCGTCGAGGAATGTGGGAGCGTTCTCGATCATCCTGTTCCTCATCCCATCCGGCAGGTGAGCCCACGTTCCGGGTCCAAGCGCGACGGTCTCGACGAAAAGCTCCGCGGCGCCCGCGTGGTCGCCGGCCCGGATCAGCGCGAGGACGGGCGCGATGGCGTGCTCGGCCTCGGCCGCCATCGACGTGAACTCGGGGCGGTCCCGGAGCAGCCACACGAACGCTGGTTCGTGCGCGATGAGCCCGCGGACGAGCTCGGGCCGCTCGGCGGCGAGGAGGACCGCGACCTCGGCTCCGAACGAGTTCCCTACGACGTAAGCAGGGGCCAGGCCCAGCCGTTCGATGAGCGCGGCCGCGTCGTCGACGTCCTCGTGCTGCGTGCCCTGGCCTGCCGGGCGCTCGCTCGCGCTGTGACCCCGGCGATCGTAGGTGAGGACCCGGAAACGCTCCGAGAGCTCCGGAGCCACCTGACTCCAGGTCTCGTGAGAGGACCACGAGCCGTGGATCGCAACGAGTGGAACGTCTCCCGAGCCCGTCAGCTCGTAGGCCAGCTCGACGCCCTTGATGGTCTCGGTCTTCATCGGCCATTCTCCATTCCTCGCTCCGACGCTATGCAGTCGGGAGCCGAGGCACCATCCATCGTTCGATGTATCTGCCCGCGCGGGGCCCGGAGTCATCGGAGAAGGTCGTTCTGCACCGCGAACAGCGCGGCTCCGGCCCTGGTGGAGGAGCCGATCTTCGCGTAGATGTGGGTGACGTGGGTGTGGACCGTCCCCGGAGCGATGAATAGCTCCCCGGCGATCTGCTTCTTCGAACGCCCGCGAGCCAGCAGTCGCAGGATCTCCACCTCCCGGTCGGTGAGTCCTGCCGGCCGGCTCGCCGGCCGCTTCGGCAGCTCGCGGCCCGCAGCCTCACACACCGCCGACGCCGCCTCGTGCTCGAGGCGCCCGGCGGCGACCTCCCGCTCGATCTCGGCGACG
>DATFGK010000110.1:0-57397 GCA_035249485.1 Actinomycetota bacterium
CGTAGACGTTCTGGTAGAGGACGCCCTTGCGATCGAAGCTGAAGCGGAAGAGCCCGGCGTGGATGCTCGTCCCGAGCCGCGAGCCCAGCGCTCCGAAGATCGCCCCACGCATACCGATCGCCGCCGGGATCAGGATGAACAGACCCGGCAGGGCCTCGAGCCGGTTCGCCATGAACCCGAGCGCGAGGCCCGTCGGCAGGTTCCCGACGGCCGATACGGACAGCGCGATCATCCCCTGGCGAAGCGTGACGCGCTCGGCGCGCCAGTACGCGAAGACGTCGCGCACCGCCAGGACCGGCCGCTTGACGACCACGACCGGGGCGAGGGCCGCCGTCCGCGCAGCGCGTGCCGGGACCTTCGCGACCTGAACCGAGACGCGCGAGATCTGGCGCGCGCGCTCTACCCTGCGCTTGCGCCGCTCGGCCCGAAGCCGCTCGCGGTCCGGGGTCTGTGTCTTCGTCGGCCACCGCACTCGTCACCCCCTTCATGGCGAGCCTATGGTACCCCCGGCGATCAGCCCGTCCTCCTGGTATCGGAGCGTGCGCTACCATGCGCGACCATGCGGTTGGGGGGCGCGAAACGGCTGCTGGAGCGAACCTTGGCTCGCCGTGGATACCGTTTCGTGCAGATCGAAACCGCGGATCAGCGCGCGATGCCGGCCGGCTTCGGCGAGGACATCCGGGACATCTTCGAGCGCGTCCGCGACTACACGATGACCTCGCCCGAGCGTGTGGCCGCCCTTCACGACGCGGTGCGTTACGTCGTCGCCGCAGGGATCCCGGGCGCCGTCGTCGAGTGCGGCGTCTTCCGGGGCGGAAGCATGATGGCGGTGGCGCACACCCTGCACGAGCTCGGCCGTGAGGACCGGGACCTTTATCTGTACGACACCTTCACCGGTCCGCCGCCGCCGAGCGATCGCGATTTCGATCTGGTCCGCGGCATGTCCGTCGCGGAGAGCCACGCGCGCGCCGAGGCGCGGATCGCGGCCGGCGAGAAGATCCCAACGGCGCTTCAGCTGCTCCCGCTCGACGAGATCCGCCGGCTCATGCTCGAAACGGGGTACCCGGCCGAGCGGATCCACTTCGTCAAAGGTTTGGTCGAGGAGACGATCCCGGGGACGGCTCCCGACGAGATCGCGATCTTGCGACTCGATACCGATCACTACTCGTCCACGAAGCACGAGCTGATGCACCTATATCCGCGGGTCTCCGACGGCGGGGTGGTGATCATCGATGACTACGGCCGCTTCAAAGGCTCGCGGGACGCGACCGACGAGTTCCTGGCCGAGCAAGGCCTCTCGGTGCTCATGCATCGGATCGACGCGGCGAGCCGGATGATCATCGTCCGGCGGCGGTAACGCCGTCCGAGACGTTCGTCAGCTCGAGATCGTCTTCCGGCACCACGCGTAGAGCGCGTCGTAAAGGAACAAGCCGCGCTCGAGGAGCCGAAGGTCGTCGTCTTCGACGTCCAGTCCGGCAGAGCCGAGCGCGGAGACCGTCGCGCCGAACGGATGCGTATGCTCCTCGCCCGCGATGTCGGCCGCGTGCACGATCCGCGCGAGCTCGTCGAGGGCCGGATCCGACCCCTGCATGCCGTGGTCCTCGATCAGCACCTCGAACGTGCAGAGGTCGCCGCGGTGCGTGTAGCGGGCACCGGGGGCGTCGAAGGAGACCGCGCCCTCGCGTTCGGCGAACGGAAGCACGTCGTCGGCTGGAACGAAGTGGAATTCGGCCTCGGGGTCGATCGAGCGACGGATGAGCCACGGGCACGCGATCCGGTCGGTTTTCGGCCGGGCTCGCGTAACCCACTTCATGGCTCGACGGGCTCGATCTCGGTCGCGTAGAGGTTGAACACCCGGCCGTCGTCGAGTTTGATCTCGAAGGCGCCCTTGTCGCCGGCGTAGCCCGGCGTCACCCACTGGATCGTCCCCTCCAGGCCGATGATGTCCTGTGGGATCGGCGTTCCCGGTTCCGGGTCGGGGCGGATCGCGACGACCTTGACGCGATCGCCCTGGCCGAGCTGATCCTTCTTGCGTGCCATAGCCCTGATATCCCCGCTACACGACGACCGAACCGTCGATCATCTGTCGAGACCCCTTCAACGCGTCAGCGACCGGGCGATGACGAGCCGCTGGATCTGGTTCGTGCCTTCGTAGATCTGCGTGATCTTGGCGTCGCGCATCATCCGCTCGACGGGGAAGTCCTTGATATAGCCGTACCCGCCGAAGACCTGGACGGCGTCGGTGGTCACCGCCATCGCGGTGTCCGACGCGTACGCCTTCGCGATCGCGGCCCAGTACGAGACCCTGGGGTCCTGCGCGACGACGGCGGCCGCGGCCTTGTAGACGAGCAGTCGCGAGGCTTCGATCCTCATCGCCATATCCGCGAGCATGAACCCCACGCCTTCGAACTCGGCGATCGCCCGGCCGAACGCCTTCCGCTCCTTCGCGTAGGCGGTCGCGTGCTCGAAGGCGCCCTGCGCGATGCCGAGCGCCTGAGCGCCGATCGTCGGGCGTGAGTAGTCGAGCGTGCGCATCGCATACGTGAAGCCGAGGTTCTCCTCGCCGACAAGGTCGTCAGGGCCGGCGCGATACCCGTCGAGGATCACCTCGCCGGTCGGCGATCCGCGGATGCCCATCTTCTTCTCCTCGCGCCCGAGCGAGAAGCCGGGCTCGTCGCGGCGGACGACGAACGCCGAGATGTTCTTCCCGCGCGCGCCGTCGGGATCGGTGACGGCGAACATCAGATACGTGTCGGCCGTGCCCGCGTTTGTGATGAAACGCTTCGTTCCCGTTAGGACCCAGCCGCCGCCGTCGCGGACGGCGCGGGTGCGCATCGCCGCGGCGTCCGATCCCGAACCCGGCTCGGTGAGGCAGTACGCGATCTGGCGCTCGCCGCGGATGATGCCGCCGAGGAGCTCCTTCCGTTGGGCATCGCTTCCGGCAAGCATCAAGGGGATCGCGCCGAGACGGTTGACGACGGGGATCTGGGAGACGGCGGCCGACCAGCGGCTGATCTCCTCGATGAGGAGGACGAACTCGACCGGTCCGCCGGAGCCGCCGACCTCCTCCGGGTACCCGACGCCCATCAGCTCGTTGTCGACGAAGAGCCGGTGCATGTCCCACGGGTACTCGTCTTCTTCGTCGATCGCGGCCGCTCGAGGCGCAACCTTGTCGTCGACTATCCGCCGGACGGACGCGCGGAACAGCTCTTGCTCTTCGCTCAGTTGGAACGCGTCCATCCGGGCCAGGGTAGCGCAGCCGGTTTGACGCTGACGCCGTCAGGGGCAATAACTGGCCGCACGCAACCGCGAGGAGGAATCCCCTTGCCCAAGGACATCTACGCCGTCGGTGAGCTCCCGCCGCTCGGAGAGGTGCCGGCGCGGATGTTCGCGCAGACCATCCGGCCCGAGCGGTTCGGCGAGCCGGAGAAGGCCTTCCAGATCGAAGAGATCGACGTTCCCCAGCCCGGCCCTGGTGAAGTGCTCGTGCTCGTGATGGCGGCGGGGATCAACTACAACAACGTCTGGGCCGCGCGCGGCATCCCCGTCGACGTCACCAAGGTCCACGGCCGGTTCGGCGAGCCCACCGATCACCACATCGGCGGCTCCGACGCGTCCGGGATCGTGTACGCGACCGGCGACGGCGTGTCCCTGAAGGTCGGAGACCGGGTCGTCGTCCACTGCGGCCAGTGGGACGCCGACGATCCGATGGTCTCCTCCGGCGAGGACCCCATGTTCGCGAGCTCGTTCCGCATCTGGGGCTACGAGTCGAACTGGGGCTCCTTCGCGCAGTTCACGAAGGTGCAGGCGCACCAGTGCATGCCGAAGGCTTCCCACCTTTCGTGGGAAGCGGCGGCCGCGCCGACGCTCGTCGGCGCGACGGCCTACCGGATGCTTACCGGCTGGCCGCCGCACGCGGTCAAGCCGGGCGACGCAGTACTGGTGTGGGGCGGCGCCGGCGGTCTGGGGACGATGGCGATCCAGATCGTGCGCGAGCTCGGCGGCAAGGCGGTCGCCGTCGTTTCCAGCGATGAGAAGGGCGAGTTCTGCAAGAAGCTCGGCGCCGTCGGATACATCAATCGCAAGAAGTTCGATCACTGGGGCATGCCGCCGCACTGGACGGACACGAAGGCCTATGCCACGTGGACCGAGGGAGCGAAGGGGTTCGGCAAGGCGTTCTGGGAGGCGCTCGGCGAGAAGCGCAGCCCGCGGATCGTGTTCGAGCATCCCGGCGAGGACACCGTGCCGACGTCGATCTTCGTCGCCGACACCGGCGGCATGGTCGTGATCTGCGCGGGAACGACCGGATACAACGCCGTGGTCGACCTGCGGTACCACTGGATGCGGCAGAAGCGATTCCAGGGCTCGCACTTCGCGAACGACGATCAGTCGAACTCCTTCAACGACCTCGTCGTCGACGGCAAGATCGACCCGTGCCTCTCGCGGACGTTCACGTTCGAGGAGATCGGCACGGCGCACCAGCTCATGTTCGAGAACCGTCATCCGGAAGGGAACATGGCGGCGCTGGTCGGGGCGAAGGAGCCCGGCCAGACGGATCTGCCGTAGCGGTTACCCGCCCCGCCGAGCGGGGAAGAACGCCTCGACCCAGGAGGTGATCGAATGAGCCGCTTCGCGCTGGGCTCGACGTTCCGGATCCGTGACCGGAAGTTCTACGGCCTGCGGGGGTTCGAGGGGAAGCCGCTGCATCCGCCGTTCACCGACATCCCGGTGGGGGCCTACGTGATCGCTCCGGTGCTCGACGTGATCGGCTTCATCGGACGCGACCGCTCGTGGGGCAGAGACCTGTTCATCGCGGCCGGCTACACGTTCCTCCTCGGGGCGATCTTCTCGCTGTTCGCCGTCCTGACCGGGTTCGTCGACTGGCTCAAGATGCGGCCGGGGTCCGAGGTGCGCCGGATCACGAACAGCCACTTCCTCGTCATGGTGGTCACCAGCGTGCTGGTCGGTACGGATCTGCTCCACCGAAGTGGGATGGATGAGGAGCTCGTGACGGCCGGGCTGATGATCCATAGTCTCGCGGTGCTCGTCGTCATGACGTTCGGCGCCGCGATCGGCGGTTCGCTGGTCTTCGACAAGGGCTATCGCGTCAGGATGCGGCAGGCGGCCGGCGACGAGCCGGGCGAACAGGCTTAGCCTTCGCCGGGACGGGCTTGGGAGCCGTAGCCGGTTTCGGGGTTGCGGTCGTTGTCGGTGCCGGCTTTGGTGCGGGCTTCGCCGCGCGCGGAGCGAGGGGCTTCAGATGCGCTCCCGGCGGCCCGGCCGAGATCGGGCTCCCGATCCTCACGCGGGTGATGACGGTCTCGCGCGCGTGGAAGTAGCTCGCGACGAGCCCCGCCTCGGCTTCGATCGCGGCCATCGCGCGCGGGGACGGTTCGTCGAAGAAGCCGACGCGGATCTCGATCTTCCGGTCCGAGGCGACGTAGTCCCACAGCCCGGCAACCGTACCTTCGACGAGGATCACGCTCGTCGCGTTGCCGCCCTTGTCGTAGAGATACGGCTGGATCGACGGGTCGGCGAAGCGCGCGCGCGACGATCCGGCGTACCCCATCGTGTAGGCGTCCCAGGCGGGGAGGAGATTCACCCGGTTGGCGACCGGCCGCGTCCCTTCGAAACCGCGCACGTCCTTCTCGAACATAAGGAGGCCGTCGCCCAGATCGGCGGGCTCGTGAGCCCCCACCGCGGCTTCGGCTTGCGACTGCGGTACTCCCGCCCACCACGCGAAATCCTCCACGGTCGCCGGCGCGAACGCTTTCAGGTAGTCGCCGGCGAGCCACGTGAGCGCCTCGGTCGGGTCCGCATCGGGAAGCTCGTGGCCGAGCCATACCCGCATCGCCGCGTACGTGAAGACGTTCGACTGCGCCGTCTTCGGCTTGACGCGGATCAGCTTCCCCTCGGCGCAGAGCGCCTGCAGCACCGGTGAGAGCTTCTCCGGCGGATCCTTGATCGCCTCACGGATCTGATCGCCCGTCATCGGTCTGCCGGCGGCCAGCAGGATCTCGTGCTCGAGCCGCGCGTACTCGTCCTCGCTGAACCCCTCGCGCTTGAGGAGCCAGCGGAACGGCGCCGACGTGTCGGTCGCCCGGAACGCGAGGTGCGCGGTCTCGACGTGGAGCATCCAGACCGTGCGGCGCATCGCGGGGAGCCGGAGCGCGATGCGTGAGTCGACCGCGCCCTCGACCATGCCTTGCATCAGCCGGGGCACGCGCGCGAGGAGCGACAGGGCTCCCTGCGGGTTGGAGCTGTAGACGCCGATGATCGAGCGGAGACAGTCGTCGATGCCCCGGCACGAGCGGTCGAGCCGCTGGCGTCGCCAAGACCACCAGCGGACCTGCTCGAGGTCGGCGCCCACCCGGCTCCCGCCGCCCCGCTCGTCCGGTGAGCGCTAGACCTTGATGATCAGCGCGTCGCCCTGGCCGCCGCCGCCGCACAAGGCGGCCGCGCCGGTCCCGCCCCCGCGGCGCTTGAGCTCGTTTGCCAGCGTCAGGACCAAACGTGCGCCGCTCATCCCGATCGGGTGTCCGAGCGCGACGGCACCGCCGTTCACGTTCACGCGGTCCTCAGAGATCCCGAGATCCTTCGCGGCCGCGAGCGACACGGCTGCGAACGCCTCGTTGAGCTCGTAGAGGTCCAGCGCGCCGGCGTCGAGGCCCGCCTTCTCGGCGGCGACCTTGATCGCGTTCGCCGGCTGGAGGTGGAGCGACGGGTCCGGGCCCGCCACCTGGCCGTGCGAAACGACCGTCGCGATCGGCTCGAGGCCCAACTCGTCCGCTTTCGCCTTGCTCATCACGACCATGGCTGCGCCGCCGTCGGAGATCTGCGAGGCGTTCCCGGCGGTGATCGTGCCGTCCTTCTGGAACGCCGGCGCGAGCTTCGCGAGCGACTCGGCGGTCGTTCCGGGGCGGATCCCTTCGTCCTCTTCGATCAGGATCGGGTCGCCTTTGCGCTGCGGGATCTCGACCGAGACGATCTCGTCGCGGAGACGGCCGGCCTTCGTCGCGTCGGCGGCGCGTTCGTGCGACCGCGCCGACCACTCGTCCTGCTCGGTCCTTCCGATGCCCATCTTCTTGTTGACGTCGTCAGAGGAGTCGCCCATGTGCTTCCGGTCGAACGCGCACCAGAGGCCGTCCCAGATCATCAGGTCGACGAGCTTCGCGTCGCCCATCCGCGCGCCCTGACGGCCCTTCGGCATCGCGTAGGGGGCGTTGGTCATCGACTCCATGCCGCCGGCGATCGCGATCTCGATCTCGCCGGCCCGGATGAGGATGTCGGCGAGGTGGACGGCGTTCAAGCCCGACAGACAGACCTTGTTGATCGTTATGGCCGGAACGTCCATCGGGATGCCGCCCTTGTTCGCGGCCTGCCGGGCCGTGATCTGCCCCTGGCCTGCCTGGAGCACCTGCCCCATGATCACGTAATCGACCCGGTCGCCGTTCAGGCCGGCACGCTTCAGCGCCTCGGCGATGGCGAAGCCGCCCAGGTCCATGGCGGTGAAGTCGGCGAAGCCACCGAGGAACTTCCCGATCGGGGTCCGTGCGCCGGAGACGATGACGGTTTCGCTCATCAGGGGTCCTCCCGGATCGTTGGTCTTGCGCAGATTCTAGCGGCCCCGGCTCGGCCGCGGATACCCGGGTGCGGGCGCCCCGGGGGAGGAGTATGGTCGCTGGCAGAGCAGCGTTCGGGGGCAAGAGGTGAGTGCTCACCTCGAGGAGTCGCAGGAGATCCTGGGCAGGCTCCAACGCGCGCTCGCTCCTGAGAGCGAGCCACAAGCCATCGTGAACGCCATCGTCCCTGAGCTGCGGACCCTGTTCCCACTCTTCCGCATCACGATCCGACGCCTTGTGGACGATGTGATGCTCGAGATCACCGGTCTGTGGAACGCGGGCCCGACCTCGCTCGGCGTCGGCGCGAAGATGAGCGTGATGTCGAGCTCCTTCCCGGCGATCGCGTCGACGGGCAAGCCGGTCGTGCGCAGCCGGTTGGACCGCGCCGCGCAGCTCCTCGAGGGGATCGTCGGCGCCGAGGGTGTGGCGTCCTACGTCACGCTGCCGCTCCGTTCCGGCGACGTCGTCACCGGACTGCTGAGCCTCTCGAGCGCGATGCCGGGAGCCTTCACCGAGCAGGACGTTCCGTTCTTCGAGGAGGTTGCAGCGCTCATCGGATCCCGGCTCTCCTCGGCCGAGGGTTGAGGAGCGAAGCGAGCGGATACAATCCCGGGGATGTTCGATCGGGTGGACCACGTCGGGATCGCCGTTCGCGATCTCGACGCCGCGATCGCCTTCTACGAGGCCGCGTTCGACGTCAAGCTCGCCCATCGCGAGACGGTCGAAGAACAGGGCGTCGAGGAAGCGATGTTCCGCGTCGGCGAGTCGTGGATCCAGCTGCTCTGCCCGCTGGGGCCGGACACCCCGGTCGGCAAGTACATCTCCAAGCGCGGCGAAGGCGTTCATCACGTCGGGTACGGCGTCGCCGATCTGAAGGCAACGCTCGAGCATCTGAAGAGCGAGGGCCTGCAGCTGATCGACGCGCAACCGCGTCGCGGATCGCGCGGCTCGATGGTGGCGTTCGTCCATCCGCGCAGCGTCGGGGGCGTTCTCGTCGAGCTCGTTCAGGAGTGATGCCGGTCCCGTGAAAGCGCGACCGTCACCGCCCGACGTCTCGATCGTCATACCGGTCTACAACGAGATGGAGAGCATCCCCGAGCTCGCGCGGCGGCTGCATGCGGTTCGCGAGACGCTCCCGCCGAGCGAGGTCATCCTCGTCGACGACGGGTCGACCGACGGGACGAGCCTCGCGCTCGATGTGCTCCATCGCGAAGATCCCTGGTTCCAGGTCGTTCGGTTCACGCGGAACTTCGGGCAGACACCGGCGATGGCCGCCGGGTTCGACCACGCGCGCGGCCGCGTGATCGTCACGCTCGACGCGGATCTCCAGAACGATCCCGCCGACATCCCGAAGCTCCTCGCGAAGCTCGACGAGGGCTACGACGTCGTCAGCGGGTGGCGCGTCGACCGCAAGGACCGCTATTGGAGCCGGCGCATCCCGAGCGCGATCGCGAACCGTCTGATCTCGCGGATCTCGAAGGTGCAGCTGCACGATTACGGCTGCACGCTCAAGGCCTACCGGCGCGACGTCGTCGAAGAGCTCGAGCTCTACGGTGACGCTCACCGCTTCCTGCCGGCTCTAGCCGCCGTGGTCGGGGACCGCGTCGCCGAGATCCCCGTCGCGCACCACCCGCGCGTCCACGGCCGGTCCAAGTACGGCATCTCGCGCGTGTCGAAGGTCTTCTTGGATCTGATGGCCCTGCCGTTCATGCTCCGATTCTTCAACCGGCCGATCCGGTTCTTCGGGGGGCTGGGGCTGTTGTTCGGGGCCGCAGGAACCGCGTTGCTCGGCTATCTCGCGTACGAGCGGCTGGTCCTTGAGCGCGCGATCGGCAACCGGCCGTTGCTCTTCGCCGGAGCGCTGTTGCTCCTGATGGGTGTGCAGTTCATCTCCTTGGGGCTCATCGGCGAGCTCGTGATCCGCACCTATTACTCTGCCCGAGGCCGGCACGCGTACCACGTCAGGCGAGCGATGACGGGGTGCACGCCGGGACGACACACGTGCGGAGCAGAAGAGTCCATCACGCTCTCGTAGGCGCCGAGCCGAATTAACCCGCGTTTCATCCGCACGAAACCCTCCCGAAATATCCGTCTGTCACGATGCTCGCGGGAGGTGAACGCGATGGAGCTGATCGTTGGAGCGCTGCTCGAGGTGATGGACCCGGAGGAGGCGCGCGCCGGTTCCGAGCGCGAACGCCTCGACGAAGCGCTCGCCGCGCGCTGCGCGACGCTGTAAGAACCGGAAGAACAGGGATGCGCCGGGGAGAACCCGGTTCGCTCGAGAGCCCGCCAGCCGGGGCGCCCGCCGACGACGTCGGGCGCCCCGGCTCTTATCCACACAAGCCGCCTCGTGATCGCGCGGAGATTTAATAGGCTCGAAACACGGGCGAAAACCGCCGGTAACGTTTCCGGCCTAGCCTTGAACCATGACCAACCCCGCTGGGGTCGATCAAGGGATGATCGAGGTCGGCGCGCTCCGGGTGGATCTGGAGGGCTACAGGGCCGAGTTCGAGGGCCGTCCGCTCCCGCTGTCCCGGTCGCAGCTCGAGCTGCTGGCGATCCTGCTTTCCAACCGCCAGCGCGTCACCCCTCGAACGGAACTCTCGCAGGAGCTCGGGCTGGCCCGCGGACGCTCGGTCGACGTCCTGCTATCCGGACTTCGCCGCGCGATCGGACGGGACTTCGTGCGCAACGTGCGGAACCGCGGGTGGATCATCGAGCCGGGCGCGCTCGGGTCCTAACTGCCACCAGCTACCCCGACACTCGCCCCGTCAGCAGCAGCATGATCGACCAGCGCTTCAGCCCCGGGATGCGAGCGACGGTACGGTCGACCGCGTCCCAGCCGCGTTCCCACGATCGCGGCGCCGGCGGCGTGTAGAGGAGCCGGCGCAGGCGCACGTCCTCGAGTCCGGCGGCGCGCGCCCAGGCCTCGAGCGAGGCCGGCGAGATCTTGAATACGTTGCGTTCGGCCTTGTTCGACGCCCCGACGAGCATCGTCGACGGGAACTTCCAGTTCGGCTCCATCGCGGCGACGCGCCCGCCCGGGCGCGTGACGCGCGCGAGCTCGGCGATCCCTCGGCCCGGCGAGGACAGGTGGTGGAGCGTGCCCGAGCAGAACGCCGAGTCGAATGTTCCGTCGCCGAACGGCAGATCGTGCGCATCGGCGATGCCGAGGGCGACCCGGCCCCCATGGTCGGCCAGACGCTGCGACGCGATACCGAGCATCGGCTCCGACGCGTCGAGAGCGGTGACGCGTGCCGGCGTGTTCTCGAGCAGCCACCGCGCGTGGAGCCCGGTGCCGGTGCCGACCTCGAGCACGTGACCCCCGCGCTCCGCGCCGATCGCATCGGCGATCGCGCGCACCTTGACGAGGTGGTTGCGGTTATCACGGTTGCCGAGCGACCAGATCGACCGGTCGAACTTCGCGGCCATCCGCTCGTAATGGAGGATCTGCTCGCGGACGTTGGAACGATCGCTCATCGCGCCGCCGCCGCGTACACGTCGAGGTATTGCTCCGCCATGCGTCCGGGAGTGTACGCGGCCGCGGTCGCCCGAGCCTCGTCGGCGAGAGCCGCGCGGAGGCGATCGTCGCGCGCGATGCGCTCGAGCGCGGCAGCGGTCGCGGCGACGTCGCCCGGCGGAACGAGGAGCGCATTCCGGCCGTCGCGCAGGAAGTCGGTTTGACCGCCGAGGTCGCCGGCGATCACCGGCAGTCCGGCGTGCATCGCCTCGAGGTACACGAGCCCGAAGCCTTCGTGTGCCGAGACCAGCGCGAACGCGTCGGCGGACGCGAGCCGCAAGGCCTTGCCGGCCGCGTCGACGGGTCCGGCGAACGTCACGCGGCCCGGAGCCTCGGCTGCGGCGATCGTCTCGAGCCGCGCGCGCTCGGGCCCGTCCCCGACGATCTCGAGTCTGACTTGATTCCCGGCGCGGCCGGTAGCCGCGATCAGCGTCTTCATCCCTTTCCGTCCGACGAGACGCGCGATCGTGAGGACGACGACATCGCCGGGCGCCCATCCCAGGGAAGAGCGATCCCGCGGCGGGATCGCCGGTGGCTCGACCGCGCAAGCGACGACGGAGATGTCGGATCGGCCGGTCAGGGTCTTCGCTCGTTGCGCGATATCGGATGAGATCGCCGTGACGGCGTCCGCGCTCCGCACCGCGCGGGTCACGACCGCGCGCAGCGGCCGGAACCGATCCGGCGAGAGCCGGCTCGGGTCGAAGACGTCGGCTCCGATGACGGACAGGACATGCGGCACGGATGCGCGACGAGCGATCGCGGCTCCCGCGGGGCCGGTCGGCACCGCGAAGAACGAATGGACGACGTCGAAGCCGGCACCGGCGACGAGCCGCCTCCCGGCCAGGCGCGCCGCCGGCACGAACGACAGCAGCGATGCGGTCGAGGCGCGGGCCAGCTCCCGGCGCCCAACGACCGGGACCCGCACCACCTGGACACCGTCGTCGAAGGACTCGGCCGGCAGATCCGCGCCGCGACTGGTGAGCACGGTGACCGAGTGTCGCCGGGCGAGCTCGACTGCCAGCGTGCGCGTGAGAACGCCGCCGCCGCCGCCGAGCGGCGGGTACTCATAGTTGACCAGCAGTATCCGCATGCGCGATCGGGCCACCGGGGTGAGGTTGGGGATTGAGGGTAATGTAGCCGCCGGGACCCAACGGAGCGAGATGGCGGACCTCACCCTCGAAGACGGCGACCGGCCGGCGCCGGTTCGAAAGCGCGGCGGCGCGATCAAGATCCTCATCCGGATCGTGGTCGGCGCCGGCGTGTTCGGCTTCCTCATCTGGCGTTCGGACGTCGGCGAACTGTGGGCCACGTTGCGGGAAGCCCGTGTCGCATACCTGTTGGCCGCTCTCGGCGCGATCTTCGCCGGCTTGTTCGTGAGCGCCTTCCGCTGGAAGGCGTATCTCGACGCGCTCGAGATACCGCTCTCCTATTCGACGTTGTTCCGGCTGTACTTCGTGGGCACGTTCTTCAACGCGTTCCTACCGACGGGCATCGGCGGGGACGCCTACAAGGCGGTGCGGCTCGGCCGGGGGAAGGAGAGCCTCGCTCCGGCGTTCGCCTCGGTGTTCCTCGACCGCTTCGCCGGCGTCGTGGGGATGGCGGCGATCGGAATCGTGTCGTCCTCCTACCTCCTCGCTTCCGGCGACGAGCGGCGGCGGGTCCCCTTGATCGCGCTGGCCGCTTCGATCGCGATCATGGGGACGGCGGCCACCCTGCTCCTCGGCGGCGAGCGCCTCCTCGGTCGCGGGCGCCTCATCAAGCGCGAGGGCATCGGCGGACGGATCCGCCGGGCGATGCAGCAGATCCACGCCGCCGGACGTCATCCCGACGCGGCGGCGCGCGGATACCTGTTCGGCGTGGTCTTCCAAGGACTGGTCTTCACCTATCACGTGATGATCGCGAAGGCGCTCGGCATCCAGGGCGTGCCGATCGCCGCCATCGCGTCCATCGTGGTGATCTCGTCCCTCGCCACGATGATCCCGCTGTCGATCAACGGCCTCGGGTTCCGTGAGGGCGCGTACATCTGGGCGCTCGGGCGCTACGGTGTGCCGCACGACACGGCGCTTGCGTTCGCGCTCCTCGTGCTCGCCGCACTGCTCCTGGCGAGCATCGTCGGTGGCGTGATCTACGTGGCACTCGGCGGCGAGGTGCACGGACAAGGCTCGGGCCCGGCTACGCTAGAATCCGCGCCGTCCGGCTCGCCGGGTGGTGAATGAGCCGGGCGCGCACACCCGACGCTGCGAGGTTCGATGGCTCCCAAGAAGTCAGCGAAAGACACGAATGATGATGTCGCCGCGCCGGCCTCAGGCCCGGCCGTCGCTCCACAGATGAAGTCGGTCGAGGAGAAGCTCGCTGAGCTCTCCAAGCGCCGCGCCGAGGCTACCGGCCCACCATCGAAGGAAGCGGTCGACAAACAGCACGACCGCGGGAAGCTGACGGCGCGCGAGCGGATCGAGATCCTCCTCGACCCCGGTTCGTTCGTCGAGCTCGACGCGATGGCGCGGCACCGTGCGCACGGGTTCGGCATCGAGCGCCAGCGCCCGTACGGGGACGGCGTCGTAACGGGCTGGGGCACGATCGACGGCCGCAAGGTGTTCGTCTTCGCGCAGGACTTCCTGGTGTTCGGTGGGTCGCTCGGCGAGGTCTTCAGCGAGAAGATCTGCAAGATCATGGATCTCGCGCTCGAGACGGGTGCGCCCGTGATCGGCCTGAACGACTCCGGCGGCGCGCGCATCCAGGAGGGCGTCGTGTCGCTCGCGTCATACGGCTACATCTTCGAGCGCAACGTCCGCGCTTCGGGCGTCATCCCACAGGTGAGCGTGATCATGGGGCCGTGCGCCGGCGGCGCCGTCTACTCGCCGGCGATGACCGACTTCATCTTCATGACGAAGGAAACCTCTCACATGTTCATCACCGGCCCCGACGTGATCAAGACCGTCACCGGCGAGGAGGTCACGTTCGAGGAGCTCGGCGGCGCCATGACGCACGCGTCGCGCTCGGGCATCGCTCACTTCGTCGGTGAGGACGAACGTCACACGCTGCAGATGGTGCGATATCTAATGTCCTTCCTCCCTCAGAACAACCTCGAGGACGCCCCGTTCTTCCCGCCGACCGACGCCGCCGACCGCCGCGAGCAGGGACTCGTCGACATCATCCCCGACTCGTCCAACAAGCCGTACGACATGCGTCAGGTCATCAAGATGATCGTCGACGAAGGCGAGTGGCTCGAGGTGTTCCCGCACTACGCGGAGAACATCCTGACGGGGTACGCGCGGCTCAATGGTCACGTCGTCGGAATCGTAGCGAACCAACCGATGCACCTCGCCGGCTGCCTCGACGTCACGTCGTCCGAGAAAGGCGCGCGTTTCGTCAGGACCTGCGACGCGTTCAACATCCCGCTCGTGGTGTTCGTCGACGTTCCCGGTTTCCTGCCCGGCACGAACCAGGAGTGGGGCGGGATCATCCGGCGCGGTGCGAAGCTGCTCTTCGCGTTCAGCGAGGCGACGGTTCCGAGGATCCAGGTCATCACGCGGAAGGCGTACGGCGGCGCGTACGTGGTCATGAACTCGAAGTCGATCCGCGCGGACATCGCGTTCGCCTGGCCGACGGCGGAGATCGCGGTCATGGGCCCGGAGGGCGCCGTCAACATCATCTTCCGCAAGGACCTCGAGAAGGCCGACGACAAGGTCGCCGCCCGTGCGGAGAAGATCGCCGAGTACACGGACCGGTTCGCAAACCCGTACATCGCGGCGGAACGCGGCTACGTCGACGACGTGATCGACCCGCGCGACACTCGCCCGCGGCTGATCTCGGCGCTCGAGATGCTGCTGACGAAGCGAGAGACGCTCCCGCCGCGGAAGCACGACAACATCCCGCTCTAGCGGGCGTCGTTCAGGGGCGAAGCGACGGGTCGAGCGACAGGACCGACAGCGCGTTCACCGCGCTCCCGATCCAAACCGTTCCGGTCTCGGGGATGTAGCGGGGATAGGTCGTCGTGCTGTCGTGGACCCGATCCGAGCCCGCGACCGGCGGGTTGTAGTACGCCACCTCTCTCGGGTGATACGGATCGCGGATGTCGAACACGCGTAGACCCGATCCGTACCAGCTGATGAACGCCAGGCTCGCGTCGGCCGGATCGTCGACCGACACATAGTGGGACATGTACAGCAGCAGGTTGCTTCCGGCGTCGAGATCGGCCTGCGCTGCGAGGCAGCCGGGGAGCCGGTTCACGTCGAGCATGAGCTCCGATACTTCGACCGGGTGGCGCTCGTCGGTCACGTCGACGATGCGAGCGTTCCCGCCCGGACAGAAGCCCTCCTCCGCAGCGACGACGTAGGAGCGTCCGCCGATCCGGGTGAAGGTCTCGGTGTGCTGGCGTCCGCCGGTGAGCTCGCCGACCACGGTGATCACCGGATCGGCCGCGCGTGCCTGCACCGCGCTGGTGTCGAGGATCCGCAGCCCGCTGAGCAGGTGCGCCGGCTGGACGACCGGCGTGAAGGCGCCGACGACCGCGGACGGATGGCCGGCGAGCGACGCATAGAAGCCGACGTACGCGCGGGTGCCGTCGGCGTTGAAGTCCAGATCGTGGCAGGGGAACTCGTCGCCCCAACGCATGACGAGCTTCGGGTTCGCGAGCTCGGCGAGATCGACGATCGTCAGGCAGGGCCCCGTCGGCGAGACCGCCCCGTTCCCGATGTCGGTCGCGTAGTAGAAGGTCCCGTCGGGTGACAGCTGCCCCGAGTGGATGCCGGCGCCCTGGAATTCGGGCCCCTTGAACGGCTCGGACGGGAAGCCGAAATCGAAGTGCGAGACGAGCTGCGGCGA
Organism: Actinomycetota bacterium; assembly: GCA_035249485.1. Classification (GTDB taxonomy): domain Bacteria; phylum Actinomycetota; class AC-67; order AC-67; family AC-67; genus DATFGK01. The sequence goes on from DATFGK010000110.1 coordinate 15,967, forward strand.
GCGGCAGTCGCCGGAGATGTCGTAGGTGGTGAGCATGGTGCCGATCGGCACGACGAGGACCCCTCGCGACGCGCTCGCGTGGATCCCCTCGTGGATGCCGAGCACGCCGCCGCGCCCGTTCCACTCCGGCTCGTGGAGGACCGATACCAGCTGCAGCTCGGCCGGGTTCGCCAGGTCTACGACCGCGACGCCGTCGCCGGATCCGGTAGGGACGACGCGATAGGCGCAGTCGCCGTACCAGGTCATCTGGGTGTCGCCGCCGGACCCGAGGTCCGACGAGCCGATCAGGCCGAGGTTGCAGGAATACCCTTCGGCGGAGCGGCCGCTCAGCTGGTCGGCGAGCGGAACCTGACCCGACGGACCGGTCTCGGGCCGGTCGCCGGGACCGCATCCCGGCGCGGCAGCGTGCGTACCGGTACCCGCTGAGGCCCCCAGGAGCAACAAACAGAACGCCACGAGGATGGGCCGGCGCGGGGTTGCTCTCATCTCGCCCGCGAGGTTCGCCTCGGAGGGGGTCGCATCCTTCCCGCCGCGGCCGGTGCGTTACCATCGGGCGATGCCCGAGCCCCCCGAGATCCGGATCACCGGCGGCAGTCCGTCGGATGACGAGGAAGCCGCGATCCGCGAAGCCATCCTCCGTCTGTGGCGGCAGGAGCAGTCGGAAGCGCGCCGCGGCGGCGGCGGGTCGGCATGGGTCGTGGCCGCGCGCGCGGAAGGCTCCGGCTGGGGAGCCGCCGATGTGCGCGGGCTGACCGACGCGTGGCGGCTCGGAACGAGGATGCCGGGCTTCGGGCTGCTGAGCGTCCGGCGTACCGGCCGCGGCGACTCGAAGTGACCGACGAGAACCCCGGGATGCCCCTCGAGGGGCTCAAAGTCATCGAGCTCGCGACGATCGTCGCCGGGCCATCGACCGGCAAGTACCTCGCCGACTTCGGCGCGGATGTGATCAAGGTCGAGCACCCGAAGACGGGCGACACCACGCGCGGCATGGGCTACAAGCACGAGGGCGTCGCGCTCTGGTGGAAGCTCGTCGGCCGGAACAAGCGGCCGGTGACGCTGAACCTCTCGCACCCGAAGGGCCAGGAGATCGCGCGCCGCCTGCTCGCGGACGCCGACGCGATGATCGAGAACTTCCGTCCCGGAACCCTCGAGCGCTGGGACCTGGCGCCGGACGCGCTCGCCGAGCTCAACCCACGGCTCATCGTGCTCCGCATCTCCGGCTTCGGCCAGACCGGTCCGTACGCCCGCAAGCCCGGCTTCGGAACGCTGGCCGAGTCGATCTCGGGCGTCGCGCACATCTCCGGGATGCCGGACGGCCCGCCGATGCTTCCCGCGATCGCGCTCGCCGACGAGGTCGCGGGGCTCGTCGGCGCGTACGCCGTGTTGATGGCACTCCACGAGCGCGATCGCTCGGGGAAGGGGCAAGTGATCGACGCGTCGCTGTACGAATCGCTCTTCCAACTGACGGGGCCGCTGGCGATGGCCTACGACAAGCTCGGCGTCGTGATGGAGCGGATCGGGAACCGGATCGCGTATTCGGCGCCGCGCAACGCGTACCGGACGGCCGACGGGCACTGGGTCGGCGTGAGCGGCACAGCGCAGACCGTCGCCGAGCGGATCTTCCGCGCGATCGGCCGCCCCGAGCTGATCACGGACCCGCGCTTCGCGACGAACAACGACCGCCTCGCGAACATCGACGAGCTCGACGCGGTGATCGGCGACTGGATCGGCGCTCACCCGCTCGACGAGGTCGTCGCGACGTTCGAAGCCGAGGGTGCGGCCGTCGCGCCCATCTACGACGCCCGGCAGATCTTCGACGACCCGCAGTACCAGGCGCGCGGTTCGATCGCGACGGTCGAGGACGACGAGCTCGGGACGCTCCGCATGCAGGACGTGACGCCGCGCCTCTCGCGCACCCCGGGCCGGATACGCCACGCCGGTCTGCCGCTCGGGGCTGCGAACGGGGAGGTCTACGGGGCGCTCGGCATCTCGCCGGAGGAGCTCGCCGCGCTGAAGGCCGAACGCGTCATCTAAGGACCATGGGTGTGATTCGACTCGCATAACGAGAGGAATCACACCCGCCGGAGGGGGCTATCGCCGCCCGCGTGAGCGTTGCCAGCACGGCAGGTGCCAGTGCCGGCGGCCCTCCTCGGAGCCTTCGCGCCACGCGACAACATGCTTGGTCCCGACGCGGATCTCCTGATTGCAGCCGGGGCAGCGGTATTCCTTCGTCGCCGAGGCCGGTTGGATAAGGCGCACCTCCCATCCCTCCGGCGCGGCCGTCACGAGGTCCGGCGCGCGCAGCGGTTCCGGCTCCTCGTCGGAACCGGCTCGCGCCCGGCGCTTGCGCGGCGGGTAGTTCCGCCGCGGCACTAGATGGCGATCCCGCCGTCGATCTGGATGACGGTCCCCGTCGTGTACAGCGACGCGTCCGATGCGAGGTAGATCGCAGCGCCGACGATGTCGCCCGTCTCGCCCCATCGCTGCCCGAGCGGCACGCCCTCGACCGTCTTCTTCGCCACCTCGGGATCGTCGCGCCACAGGTTCGTGTTGAGCGACGTCTTCACCCAGCCCGGGCAGATCGTGTTGATCCGCACGTTGGCGTGTCCCCACTCGACGGCCAGCGTCTTGCCGAGGTTGATCACGCCGGCCTTCGCGGCTCCGTAGAAGGAGAGCGTGGGCGACCCTTTGATGCCGGCGACCGACGACACGTTGATGACCGAGCCCGAGCCCCGCTCGACCATGTGCGCGCCGACCTTCTGGCAGAACAGGAACACGCTCTTGAGGTTCAACGCGATGCCCTTGTCCCAGCCTTCCTCGCGAGTCGTGAGCAGCGGCGCCATGAAGCGCGAACCGCCGGCGTTGTTCACGAGGATGTCGATGCCGCCGAGCCGGCCCAGAGCCGAGTCGACGCACCGCGTGACGTCGTCGGTCTTGGTCACGTCGCAGGTGATCGGCACACCCACGCGGCCCGTCGCCTCGATCTTCCCGGCGAGCTCCTCGAGCTCCGTCGTCGTCCGGGCCGTCACGGCCACGTCGGCCCCGGCCTCGGCGAACGCGAGCGAAATCGCCGCGCCGATCCCACGCGACGCCCCGGTGACGAGCGCGCGCTTGCCTTCGAGCGAGAAGATCTCGGTGCCCATGGCTCCCCCTAGTAGGTGTAGAACCCGCGGCCCGCCTTGCGGCCGAGGTATCCCGCGTGCACGAGATGCTCGAGCAGCGGCGCCGGCGCATAGCCCGGCTCGCGGAACTCGCCGTACAGCGAGTTGATGATCTGCAGCGAGACGTCGAGCCCCACGATGTCGAGCAAAGCGAACGGACCCATCGGGTGTCCGCAGCCCAGCTTCATCGCGTTGTCGATGTCTTCGGCGGCGGCGTAGCCGGACTCGAGCATGGTCACCGCGTCATTGAGGTACGGGAACAGCAGTGCGTTGACGATGAACCCGGCTCGGTCGGGGCAGACGACGCAGTGCTTGCCCATCTTCGCCCCGGCCGCGAACACCGCGTCGGCAGTCTCGTCGCTCGTGCGAACGGTGCGGACGACCTCGACGAGCTTCATCACCTGCGCCGGGTTGAAGAAGTGCATCCCGACGACCTGCTCGGGGCGCTTCGTCGCCGCGGCGAGCGAGACCACCGGCAGCGACGACGTGGTCGACGCGAGGATCGCGTGCGCCGGCGCGACCGCGTCGAGCTCCGCGAAGTGCTCGAGCTTGACGTCCAGTTCCTCGGCGATCGCCTCGATGATGAGATCGCAGTCGGAGAAGTTTTCCATCTCCGTCGTCGTCTCGAGCAACGCGCGCGTCGCGTCGAGCTTCTCCTGCGTCATCTTCCCTCGCTCGACCGCCTTGACGAGCGACTTTTCGACCTTGGCGGCCGACTCGCTGGCGCGCTGCTTCGAACGCGCGCGGAGCACGACCTTGTACCCGGCCTTGGCCGCCACTTCGGCGATGCCGTTGGCCATCGTGCCCGAGCCCAGGACACCGATCTTCTTGATGTGCGCGCCGGCGGTCTCGGGGACGTTCCGCCGGTGGTGGCCCGATTCCTTGAGTTGCGGGGACGCGGGCTCCTCGTACTCATAGACCCCGCGCCCGGCTTTCCGGCCGAGGAAACCGGCCGTGACGAGCTGCTTGATCAACGGCGCCGGCGCGTACAGGGTTTCGCGGAACTGCCGGTACATCGCGTCGAGGATCTCGTAGGTCGAGTCGAGGCCGATCAGGTCGAGAAGTGCAAGCGGGCCCATCGGATGGCCGCACCCGAACTGCATCGCGGCGTCGATGTCCTCGCGCGTGGCGAACCCGGACTCGAGCATGCGGGCCGCGTTGTTGAGGTACGGGAAGAGGAGCAGGTTCGCGATGAAGCCGGCGCGGTCCTGGCACACGACGGGGCTCTTGCCGAGCGTCCCGGCCACCGACTTAGACGTCTCGAGCACCTCGGGATCGGTGACGACCGTCTTTACGAGCTCGACCAGACCCATGACGGGCGCCGGGTTGAAGAAGTGGAACCCGACGACGCGGCTCGGACGCCCGGTCTGGACGGCCATCTCGATGACGGGCAGTGACGACGTGTTGGTTGCGAGGATCGCGTGCGCGGGAAGCATCGCGTCGAGATCTTTGAAGAGCTGCTGCTTGAGCTCGAGGATCTCCGGGATCGCCTCGATGACCAGATCCGATTCCTTCAAGCCCTCGAGGGTCGTCGAGCCCGAGATCCTGCCCAAGGCTGCGTCGCGATCCTCCGCAGGCAGCTTCCCCTTGTCGACCGCGCGGTCCATCGAATGACGGATCCGCGCGAGCCCCGCTTCGACGGCTTCGTCGTCGACCTCGCGGAACACGACCGTGTAGCCGGCGCGGGCGCAGACCTCGCTGATCCCGGAACCCATGGTCCCGCAACCGACGACGCCGATCGTTGCGATCTGTTCGCTCATCTCTCCTCCGGTCTCAAGGAAGCGTTCTACGAGGGGGCGCCTAGTTTCGCACCCGCCCGACGACGGCCTCAAACCGCACGTTCGCTACCATGGGAGCGCGATGCCGGTGAATCACCCGAAAGACGACCCCTGGCTGTTCCGCACCTACGCGGGTCACACGAGCGCGCGGGCGTCGAACGAGCTCTACAAGCGGAACCTCGCCAAGGGGCAGACGGGCTTGTCGGTCGCGTTCGACCTTCCCACCCAGACCGGCTACGAGGCGGACCATCCGATGGCGGCCGGCGAGGTCGGCAAGGTCGGCGTCCCGATCGGTCACCTCGGCGACATGCGGGCCCTGCTCGACGGCATCCCGCTCGAGAAGATGAATACCTCGATGACGATCAACGCCACCGCGATGTGGCTGCTGGCGATGTACGTCGCCGTCGCCGACGAGCAGGGAGCGCCGCGCGCCTCGCTCCAGGGCACGACGCAGAACGACATCCTCAAGGAGTACCTGTCGCGGGGGACCTACATCTTCCCGCCGGGCCCGTCGATCCGGCTTATCACCGACATGATCACCTTCTGCGCCGACGAGGTGCCGAAGTGGAACCCCATCAATGTGTGCTCGTACCACCTGCAGGAGGCCGGCGCGACCCCCGTTCAGGAGGTCGCGTTCACGCTCGCGAACGCGGTGGCCGTGCTCGACGCGGTGAAGGCGACGGGGCGCGTCCCCGAGGCGCAGTTCGCCGCGGTCGTGGGCCGGATCTCGTTCTTCTGCAACGCCGGGCTGCGTTTCATCGAGGAGACCTCGAAGATGCGCGCCTTCACCGAGCTGTGGGACCGGCTCACGCGCGAACGTTACGGCGTCGAAGATCCGAAGTTCCGGCGGTTCCGCTACGGCGTCCAGGTCAACTCGCTCGGGCTCGCCGCTTTGCAGCCGGAGAACAACGTGTACCGCATCATGCTCGAGGCGCTCGCCGTCACGCTCTCCAAGGACGCCCGGGCACGCGCGCTCCAGCTCCCGGCGTGGAACGAAGCGCTCGGCCTGCCGCGCCCATGGGATCAGCAGTGGTCGCTGCGGCTGCAGCAGATCCTCGCGCTCGAAACCGATCTCCTCGAGTACGAGGACATCTTCCGCGGGAGCGAGGTCGTCGAAGCGAAGACGAGGGAGATCGCGGCGGGTGCCTGGGAGGAGATGAACAAGGTACTCGGCATGGGCGGCGCCGTTGAGGCGATCGACTATATGAAGTCGGAGCTCGTCGGGTCGCTCGCGACGCGCCAACGCGCCATCGAGGCAGGCGAGATCACCGTGGTGGGGGTGAACCGCTACACGGCGACCGAATCGTCGCCGCTCGACACCGAGGAAGCGCGGTTCGAGAAGCTCGACCCCGACGCGGAGAAGCGCCAGATCGCGAGCGTCGAGGAATACCGCGACTCGCGCGACGACGGGGTTGCCGCGAAGGCGCTCGACGCGTTGCGTGCCGCGGCGCGCGGCGACGAGAACCTCGTCCCGGTTTCGATCGAGGCCGCACGGGCCGGCGCGACGACGGGGGAGTGGGCCGACGCCCTCCGCGAGGTGTTCGGAGAGTTCCGCGCGCCGACCGGCGTCGGGCAGGCCGTGCTTGCGGCCAACGCGCACGAGGCGCTGAAGCAGGTGCGCGCCAAGGTCGCCGGGGTGGCGGAACGGATCGGCGTGGGAAAGCTCCGCATGCTCGTCGGGAAGCCCGGCCTCGACGGCCACTCGAACGGCGCCGAGCAGGTCGCCGTGCGGGCTCGAGACGCGGGGTTCGAGGTCGTCTACCAAGGGATCAGGTTGTCGCCCGAGGCGATCGCTCGGGCCGCGGCCGAGGAGGATGTGCACGTCGTCGGTCTGTCGATCCTCTCGGGCGGGCACGCGATGCTCGTCCCCGACGTCCTCGACCGGATGCGCGCGCACGGCGTCGACCCGGCGAAGGTCCCGGTCGTGGTCGGCGGGATCATCCCCGAGTCCGACGCGGAGAAGCTCCGCGAGGCCGGTGTGGCAGCGGTCTATACTCCCCGTGACTTCGACCTGACCCACCTGATGGGCGAAGTGGCCGAGGTCGTTGAACGAGCGAATGCCTGATCGTCGGCCCATCCAGGGCTGGAGTGGGGCCTTGCCAACGTGGGGGATAATGGTACGGCCCAGCCACGCCGATCGGAACCGCTCGGAAGGAGTCTGATGGATCAGGCGGGAGAGCTCGACGTCTCGGTCATCCTGCCCGTGTACAACGAGAAAGGGCATCTGGCGGAAGAGGTGCGCCGCATCCGTGCGGCGCTCGACGCCTCGTCCTACTCCTACGAGATCATCGTCGTCGACGACGGCTCGACGGACGGGTCCGGAGAAGCGCTGGCTTCCATCGAGGGCATCCGCCTCATCCGGTTCTCTCATAACCGCGGCACCGGATCCGCGCGCAAAGCCGGGACGCGGGCCGCGCGCGGCCAGCTCGTCGTTTGGACGGACGTCGACATGACCTATCCCAACGACGAGATCCCCCGACTGGTGAAGGAGGCGGAGGGCTACGACCAGGTCGTCGGGGCGAGGACGTCCGAGCAAGGAACGGCGAAACTCGTGCGGATGCCTGCGAAGTGGTTCATCCGCAAGCTTGCGAGCTATCTGGTGCGAACGCCGATCCCGGATCTGAACTCCGGCCTCAGGGTCTTCCGCCGCGATGTTGCTCTTCAGTACCTGCATCTGTTGCCCCGCGGGTTCTCCTGCGTGTCGACGATCACGTTGACGTTCCTGTCGAACGGGTACTCCGTTCGCTACATGCCGATCGACTACTTCCCGCGAGCCGGCCGCTCGAAGTTCCACTGGTGGTCCGATACGCGGGAATACCTCACGCAGGTCGTCCGCATGGTTCTGTCTTACGACCCGCTCCGTGTCTTCCTTCCGATAGGGCTGGTGCTGACGCTGACGGGTTTGGGGAAGTTCACGTACGACTGGGCGACCAAGGACTTCCGTATCACCACCAACACGCTGCTTCTGTTCTTCGCTGCCTTCCAGGTCTTTGCGATCGGCCTGCTTGCGGATCTGGTCGTGCGCATCAACCGTCCGCAGAGCGAAGTCGATCCCGCTTCGCACTAGCGGGCGATCGATGGTCTTCGTACTTTTCGGGACGTATGAGAGCGGCCGGCAACCGCGCATGGCCGTGCTCAGGGAAGGACTCGAAGCTCAGGGGATCAAGGCCGTGGAGTGCAACGAGCCGCTCGGCATCGATACCGGCCGGCGGGTCGAGATGCTTCGCAAGCCCTGGCTTCTTGCGGGGCTCGCCGTGCGCGTCGTAGCCGGGTGGTTCAGGCTGTGGCGCCGTGCTCGACGCCTGCCACCGCCGTCTGCGGTCGTCGTCGGATACCTGGGCGCGCTCGACGTGCACCTCGCGAGGAGGATCTGGGCGCGTACGTCGATCGTGCTCGATCAGATGACGTCTTTGCGAGAGACGGCCGAGGATCGCGGCTCCTCGAACCGGACACTGATGAGAGTCCTCTCTGCGTGCGACCGCGCCGCGGTGCGCGCGGCGGATGTTGTCATGGTCGATACCGACGAGCACCGCGAGCTCCTCCCTGAAGAAGCCCGCTCGCGTGCGATCGTCGCGCCGATAGGCGCGGGTGGGGCGTGGTTCGAAGCGGCAAGCTCGCCCGAGGAGGAGTCGCTTCGCGTGGTCTTCTACGGTGCGTTCACGCCGCTGCAGGGAGGGCCCGTGATCGGGGAAGCCATCGGAATGCTGCACGACAGCGGGGCGCCCTTACGCTTCACGATGATCGGTGACGGACAGGATCACGACCTGACCCGCCGGCTCGCGCGCGACGCCTCGGCCGTTCGCTGGATCCCCTGGGTGGAGGCGAGCGAGCTACCCCGACTCGTTGCAGCGCACGATGTCTGCCTCGGGATCTTCGGCACGTCACCGAAGGCGTTGCGAGTGGTCCCTCACAAGGTGGTCGAGGGAGCTGCTGCAGGCTGCGCGGTCGTCACATCGGACACGCCACCACAACGGAGAGCCTTCGGCGAAGCCGCTCTGTACGTCCGTCCTGGAGACGCGAAGGAGCTGGCGCGTGTCCTGGAGATGCTCGCGAACGATCGCGAGCAACTCCGGGCCATGCGCACGATCGTCCGTCGGCTGGCGAAGGAGAGGCTGTCGCCTGCAGCGGTTGCCGCGCCGGTTGCGGCCGCGTTCGGATCGCCGCGCGTATGAGTCTGCCACCGCTGACGTTCAACGCCTGGCTCCGCTACCCCCTGATCAAGAGGTTCATCGCCGACGCCGTCCCGCCCCAGGCTTCGATCCTCGAGGTCGGTATGGGACAAGGCGCTCTCGGCGTTCGTCTCTCGCGGCGGTATCGCTACGTCGGCGTCGAGATGGATCCGGTCTCGCACAACCGCGCCGCCGCGCGGATGGCCCGCTTCGGCCAAGGCCACGCGCTCCTAGGTGAGGTCTCCGCCATCCCTGAAGGCTCTCGCTTCGACGTTGTGTGTGCCTTCGAAGTTCTGGAGCACATCGAAGACGACGCCGGAGCGCTCCGGCGGTGGGGGGAATTCATCGAACGGGGTGGTCTGCTCGTGTTGAGCGTTCCGGCCTTTCAAAGGCGCTTCGGACCTGCCGACCGCGCCGCGGGTCACTTCCGCCGCTACGAACCCAACAGCATCGCCGCCCTTCTGCGTTCAACCGGGTTCACCGACGTCGTCGTCCGGACATACGGCGTGCCGCTCGGATATGTGCTCGAGTGGGCCCGGAATGTCATCGCCTCGCGCCGCGAGCACTCCGCAAGCCTGGCAGAGTCGACGGCCCGGAGCGGCCGCCATCTCCAGCCCCCGGCGTCAGCCGGTTTCATAACCGCGTCGATCACCGCGCCGTTCCGTCTCATGCAGCGTCCCTTCCTGGGATCTGGGCGTGGAACCGGGCTTGTCGTCGCGGCTCGCCGTGATGCGTGACCGATGCGGAATCGTGTCTGGCCGATCCTGCGCGCCGCTTTCGGGCTCGTCGGCGTAACCTTCCTGGCGCTCGTCTTGGTGCGAACGGTGCGGCGCCTCGGTGTCGACACGGTTCCGTCGTGGCCGTCCTTCGTTGCTGCGGGGGTGCTTTCGGCCGGCTCGATCATGATCGGCGCACGAGGCTGGGCGTCCTTGTTCGACGAGGGGTCATCCGACCTGCGGCGCGGTTTCTACGCGTCGCAGCTCGGAAAATACATCCCCGGCGGCATCTGGCAGTCCGTAGCACTCGTCGGTTCCGCATCCCGGTCCGGGGCGAGCCTGCGCCATTCCACCGTTCGCTTGCCGGTCTATATGGTGACCACGATCGTCGCAGGGGCCACGGTTGGCGCCGCTCTTTCCATCGTTGGTACGTCGGTTCCATCGGCCGCACGCTGGGGATCACTCGCAGGTTTGGCGACCTTACCCTTGCTCACCAGGCGCTGGATGATGACCACGGTCCGGCTCTTCCGGCGCATCTCGAAGCAGCCGACCTCGGAAGAAGACCTGATCCCACCCCGCGGCGCCATCCAGCGTTCCTATCTATTCAACCTCGGTTCGGTACTTGCCGGTTCTATGGCATTCGCCGTTCTGCTTGGGTCGTTACATACGCGGGTGTCCAGCATCGAAGCCGTTACGGGATTCTGCTTGGCGTGGATCGCCGGCTTCGTGGCGGTGCCGGTCCCATCCGGGATCGGCGTGCGTGAAGCGATACTCATCGGCCTGTTCGAGTCCGGTATCGAGGGTCCAGTGGTAACGGCGGCGGTGGCTCAGCGGATCGTCGCTATCGTGGCCGAACTCATCGTCGTGTTGGCTGCGTCCGGCGCCGGGCGAGGCGCCCGTCGATCTTGAGAACCGAGAAGACCCGCGGCCTCGGTCCGACGGTATGGATCGCCGTCGTGGCCGTCGTCACGATAGTCCTGACGATCGGTCCGGCGTTGTTCGGTCGGGGCGTCTTCTTCCCCGGAGACATCGTCAAGCAGGTCGCACCGTGGCAGGTCGACGCGCCGAACGACTTCCAGCCGCAGAACCGCTTGCTCACCGATCTGGTTGACGGAGCGGCGCCGCAACGCACGGAGGTTCGCCGCGGGATCCTCGATGGCGACTACCCGCTCTGGAACCCGTACTCGGCCGGCGGGACCCCGCTCGGGACGCAGCCGCAGAACGGGATGTTCTCGCCGCTCCATCTCCCGTACCTGATCTTCTCTCCGTCGTACGCGCCGGCGGTCGCCAAGGCGGTCGAGATGCTCGTGGCACTCCTCTTCACGTTCCTGTTCCTGCGCCGGGTCGGGCTGGGGCGGCCGGCCGCGCTGGTCGGCGGCGTGCTCTACATGAACTCGGCGTTCCTCGTGGTATGGAGCACCTTCCCGCATGCGGAGGTGGCTGCGCTCATCCCGGCGCTCTTCTGGGCGGCCGAACGTGTACTCGCGCGACGGTCGCTGATCTCTGCGTTCCCCGTGTCGGTCGTGATCGCTGTGATGCTGTTGCAAGGGTTCCCCTCGGTCGCCGCGTACGCGGGGATCGCCGTCGCGTGCTACGTCCTCATGCGTCTGGCTCTCGATCGCGGGTCGTCGATGCGGGAACGCATCAAGGTGCTGGCGCGACTCGGCGTCGCGCTCGTGCTCGGCGTCGCGCTCTCCGCGATCCAGCTGCTTCCGTTTGTCGCGACACTGGACGACTTCGATCGCACGTACCGGCTCCAGCGATCGACGAGCGTCTTGCCCGTCAGCTCCCTCGTCACCGTGGCGGTGCCGAAGGCGTTCGGCGCTCCGCGCGACCACATCGACTTCGCGCCGCGGAATCAGGTCGAGATGCAAACGTTCGCCGGAGTCACGGCCCTGGTTCTCATGATCGGCGGTTTCCTGCGGCGACCGCGGGAGGGCGTGCTTCCCGGGGTGAAGGGCTTCCTCTGGGCGGGCGTCGCCGTCCTCGTCGTCATGGTCTTCATGGGGGGTCCGCTCCTCAGTGTCTTCCAGACACTTCTCTCACCGCTCTTCGAGGAGAACGCGGTTGGGCGGATGCGATCGGTCCTCGGGTTCTTCGTCGCCTCGCTCGCGGCCGTCGGCTTCCAGTCGTTCGTCTCCTCCGATCGTCCGCGGCTGGAGATATGGCAACGGATCGTCCTGGGTGTGGGCGGCTTGGCCGCTTTGGGGGGAGCGGCAGTCGGTCTCCTGCGCATGTACGAGGTCGCCCGCAACAACGGTCACTCGTCCTACTTCCTCGATCAGCTGTGGATCCCGGGCATGGCGGCGGCAGCGGTCGTGATCGCGCTCGTGATCGGCGGTCGATGGCGGCCGGGCGGTCAGCACGTCGCCCATTGGGTCGTGCCCGTCGCGTTCGCGATCGAATCCGTGGCCTTCGCGTCCGCGTTCCTGCCGACCGTCGACCGGACCGACTTCTATCCGGTGACTCCGACGCACCGCTACCTCGCCGCCAACATCGGTCATGAGCGGATGGCCGCCGGCGGCGGCACGATGTGGCCCGGGTCTCAGACCTTCTACCGGCTCCGGACCGTCGCCTCACACGCGTTCCATCCCACCGAATGGCGAGATCTGCTCGAGGAGGTCGGCGTCCGCGGGCCGGAGACGCAACCGCTGTTCGGGTACGGCCGAGAAACCGCATCGGCGCCGATCCTTGATCGGCTCGGAGCCGGCTTCTGGGTGTCCAGGCCCGAGGAGCTCCCGTTCGGAGAGCCCATCCGTATCTCCCCGGGCAGTGATCGCGTTGTGCTGCGCTCACGGGTGCCGGTTCGGATCCCGACGTCGCTCGAAGGGATAAGGGCAGTTGTCGTCCGTCTGGACGAAGCGTTCTCCTCGGACGAGCAGGGCGCGTTCATGGATGCGGAGGTGCTCGCACGTGACGGGCGCGTGCTCGCGCGAGGCGAGCGACGGATCCGAGCCGGGCAGGGCCCGGCTCGGATCCACGTACCGGTCGCGGAATACCGCTCGTCCGATGGACGCGGCCGGCCGGCGTCGATCCGTCTCACGCTCCGCTCGGACGACGACGACGCCGTCGTCCTGGGGACCGCGGGCGTGCCCGCCGTAACCGCCGTTGTCGCGGACGACGACGGGCTCCGCCTGACATTCGCGGACGGCGCCGTCGTCTACCGGCGGCTCAACGCGCTTCCACGCATCCATTGGGCGAGCAGGACCGCGGTCGTGCCGGATCCGGCGGAACGCATCCGCCGGCTCGGCGCGGGCGTCGATCCGCGGACCGTCCTCCTCTCGGCCGCCGGCCCGGAGGCGAGCGCGGAACCGGCGCTCATCGAGATCCTCGCGGACGAGGGCGACGAGATCCGGGTGCGCGTCCGGGCCGAAGGTCGCGGCTACCTGGTCGTCGCGGATTCGATCAGCGAGGGATGGCACGCGACGGTCGACGGTGCTCGTGCCGCGATCGTGGACGCGGATCACGCCGTCGGCGCGATCGTCGTCCCCGAGGGCGACCACGTCGTTTCGCTGGTCTATCGACCCGCCGGTTGGCGCGTCGGATCCAAGGTCAGCGCCGCGAGCGCCCTCGTGCTGGCCGCGGGCGCCGTCGTTGCGTTTCGCAGGCGCCGGAGGGACGACGAGGCGATCGACCGGCCCTTGCTCGACACTCCTTGAGCGGCTCGACGAGCGCGTGCGCGACCGCTGCGGCGCCGAGGCCGGCCGCCCTTGCCCTGTTAGGATGCGCTCGACACAGGAGTACGGATTGACCCCCCCTGCCATGGACCCTTCCACGTATCCTGCCGCGTCCGGAGACGCGATCGAGTCCACCGCGCGGAAGCGCGGGCCGCTCCCGCTGCACCCATTCTTCGTCGGCGCGTTCCCGGTGCTGTTCCTGTACGCGCAGAACGTCAACGAGGTCGCGACCGGCGAGGTCTGGGTGCCCCTCGCCGCGGCCGTTGGGCTCGCGGCCGCGCTGTTGCTGATCGCGCGGCTCACGCTGCGTGATTGGCTTCGAGCCGCGTTGATCACGTCGTTCCTCCTGCTGCTGTTCTTCTCGTACGGCCACGTCGCGGAGGTGCTCAGAGGGACCAGGATCGCGGGTGTGTTGATCGGCCGCGACCGCTACCTGGTCCTCGGCTGGGCGATGCTCGGCCTGCTTGGAGTGATCCTGGCTGTGCGGGCCCGCAAGCGCGTGGCGGACCTGACGCGGATCCTGAACGTTACGACCGCCGCCCTGTTGGCGGTATCTCTGGTGACGATCGGACAGGGGAAGTGGGGTTCCTCCGTGGCGCCGATCGAGCTCGGCGGCGATGTGACCCCCGCCGCGACGCCCGGCCGAACGCAGCGCGACGTGTACTTCATCGTGCTCGACCGTTACGCCGGCGAACGAACGCTGCGCGAGGCGTACGGGTTCGACAACGGTCCGTTCCTGCAGTCGCTCCGCGACAAGGGGTTCTTCATCGCCGACCAGAGCCGCGCGAACTACCCGAACACGGCGCACTCCCTCGCGGCGACGATGAACCTCGACTATCTCCATCCGCTGAGCAACGACGTCCCCGATGCCGCGGAAGCGACCTGGGGTCCGGTCTACTCGCTCGTCCGCGAGAACAAGGTCGCGTCGTTCTTCAAGGTCGCCGGTTATCGCTACGTTCACGTGGGTTCGTGGTGGGAGCCGACGAGGAGCAGCGCGGCCGCCGACGTGGTCTATCAGTACGACCCGCTCTCCGAGTTCACACGCGTCCTTTACAGCACCACCCTCGTGTGGCCTCTGGCGAAAAGGCTCGGCATCGCATCGTCCCGACTCGACCCGCGAACCGTCGAGTGGAAGCGCGTCCCGTATCAGTTCTCGAAGCTCGCGGAGGCCCGGAGGTACGAAGGGCCCACGTTCGTGTTCGGACACCTCCTCGTGCCGCACGAGCCTTATCTCTTCAACCGCGACGGGACCTTCGTGTCGCGCGATCAGGAAGAGTCTCGTTCCACCGTCACGAACTACATCGAGCAGCTCCGTTACACGAACGACCGGATCGGCGAGCTGGTGTCGACGTTGCTGTCCGGTCCGCCGGAGACCCACCCGATCATCATCATCCAGGCGGACGAGGGCCCCCCCGGATTGCCCGTGGCGGACCCCGGACCTCCGCTCGGACCCGGGTGGCTCCACGGCACCCCTGACCAGCTCCGGCAGAAATTCAGGATCCTGAGCGCCTACTACTTCCCGGGCGTCTCGAAGACCGGCCTGTATCCGTCGATAAGCCCGGTCAACGACTTCCGGCTTCTGCTGAACACGTATTTCGGCACGAAGCTGCCGCTCCTGCCCGACGAGGCTTGGGTCTGGCAGGATGAGGAACACCTATATACGTTCCTGCCCATCTCGAGGTACCTCGAGGAGCCGACCCAGCGGGATCCGCCTGATGGATGAGTTCCACGCTTCCTACGAGTACGACCTGGATCCGAACGACCCCAACAGCACCGCCGCCGCCGTCTACCGGTTCGCGCGAGCGGGCGGAAAGCGGGTCCTCGATCTGGGATCCGGGCCCGCCATCGTCTCGTCCATGCTGAAGCGTGTCGACGGTCGAAACGTCGTGTGCATGGATAACGACCGCGATCGCCTGGCGGTCGCCGCCGGACGCGGCGTCGATCGGACGGTCTTGGCGGATCTCGACGGCGGATCGTGGGTCGAAGAGATCGCCGGCGAACGGTTCGACGTGATCATCCTCGCCGACGTGCTCGAGCATCTCGTCTTCCCGGGGAACGTCCTCGATCTGATCCGGGAGCGCCGGCTGCTCTCCGACGATGGCTTCGTCGTGGTGTCGTTCCCGAACGCGTCGCACGAGGCGATCATCGCGGAGATCGTCGGAGGCTGGTTCACGTATCGCGAGTCGGGACTGCTGGATTCCACGCACCTCCGCTTCTTCACGCTCGAGAGCTTCACCAGACTCGCCGAGACGCACGGCTTCCAGATCGGCGCCCTCCACAGAACCGTCCTCGCTCTCGAGGACACGGAGGCGGCCGGGAAGGCCGGCGCGATCCCCGTTCCCGTCCGCCTCGAGATCGCGCGCGCGAACCCCGAGGCGAAGACATACCAGTACGTGACGCGGCTCGAGCCGTTCGGCCGTCGGGGCGTCGTGGAGGCCGCGGAGGAGAAGCGGGCGATGGAGCTCGAAGCGGAGCTGCGGGCCTCGCGCGAAGCGATCGAGCGGGAGCGAGAGGCACACGAGCGGGAACGGAACGCCGCCGAACGTTCACGGGCGCGCGTGGAACGAGAGCTCGTCGACGTGAAGTCGGACCTCCGTCGTGAAACGGCGCGGCTCGAGCGGATCCGCGGCACGGCAACGTGGCGATCCCGAGGGTTCCTCGCGCGGATCGGGAGGCGGGTTCTCCGGCGAAACCGGCCCGGCCGCTCCTGATGAGCGTGTCGGTCGTGCATCGCTCCGGCACCGGCGGCGACGCGGAGGTCCCGCTGATCGGCTCCCTCGTCGAGGCGGCGGGGGACGCGAAACGCGTTCTGGCGCTCGGACGGCTCGCCGTTGACTCCGCCGCGGTGCTCGCGGCCGAATACGGCGTGACCGCCGTCTCCGTCGAAGAGGATCCCGAGCCCGCCGAGGCGGTGCGAGCCGCGAGCGCCGGAACCGTACGGGTGGCGGACATCGCGGGCGGCGACTGGGTCGGCTCCGTCGGCGACCCCTTCGATGTGGTCATCCTCGGCGACCTCCTCGAGCGATCGGCACACCCCGGCCGGCTCCTGGACGTGATCCGTTCGGAGAAACTCCTGCGCGACGGTGGCGCCGTCGTGGTCGCCGTCACGAACGCCGGCTCGTGGGGCGGCGTCTCCGCGCTGCTCACGCCCGGCGGGCCGTCTGAGGGGATCCTCGCCGGCGACCGCATCCGGTTCTTCACGCGACGCAGCATCATCGATCTGCTGAACAGACACGGATTCGAGATGTCGGAGATGCATCGCCTCCAAGGCGGCTCCAAGGCGGCGGAGGGGCTGCCGCCCGCGTTGCTTCGGTTCATGGGCGACGCTTCCGATCCCGAGGTGACGCACTTCGTCGTCCGTGCCGAGCCGGTCGGCAGCTCGCACGAGCTCATGCGCCTCACGCGCGAACTGGAACGGTCGGTGGACGAGCGCGGCCGCTTGCTCAATCAGATCGCCGCCGAGCGGCGGACATTCCTCGATCTCTCCGCCGCTGCCGGACGGCGCGAGGAACGGCTTCTGGAGGAGCTCCGGCGGGTCCACCGGGTGGCCGAGACTCGCGGGAACGCGCTGAAGAAGATCCAGCGATCGCGAGCATGGCGGATCGCGCGATCGTTCGGCGCCGTCGCGCGGGCGGCTCGCGACCCGTCCTGGGCGTGGAAGCGGCTGCGCGGGAAGAAGGCGGAGCCGCCCGCTCGGAGCGTCCGCAGATCGCGAACGGCGCGGAGGACGGCCGCTCGCGTGGAGCGAGCCGGCACCCTTCGCTCGGCGGCGGCGACCGCCGCGCCACGGCTCTCGATCGTGATCCCCGTCTACAACGGCTTCGAGGTGACGCGTCAGTGTCTCGAAAGCATCTTCGCGGCTTCGATAGGTGTGAGCTTCGAGGTGATCGTCGTCGACAACGCGTCGCGCGACGGCGTCTCGCCTTGGCTCGAGGATCAGCGAAAGCGGCGCCCCGCCATGTCGCTGATCGCGAACGACGTCAACCGCGGGTTCGGACCGGGCGTCAATCAAGGCGCGGGATCCGCGAGCGGTGACTACATCCTGATCTGCAACAGCGATGTCGTCATCCCGCCTGGAGCCTTGGAGCGGCTCGTCAGGGCTCTCGACGAGAACCCCGATGTCGGGATCGTCAGCCCCGTGACCAACTACGTCGGCGAGGGACCACAACTCGACCAGGATGCGAGCGACGTGACGCCCGATTCGGTGGCCGAGTTCGCACGGCGCGCCCTCGAGCGCGATGCGCAGCTCGAGTTCGCCCCCGACCGCCTCGTCTTCTTCTGCGTGATGATGCGGCGCAGTTTGTTCGAAGTCCTGGGCGGATTCCCCGAGGTCTATGGGGTGGGCAACTTCGAGGACGACGACCTCTGCGTTCGCACGCGGATGCTGGGGTACCGGCTCGCGATCGACAGGAGCGCGTTCGTCTTCCACCACGGGTCGGCCACGTGGGAGGCCGGTCGGATATCGCACAAGGATTGGATGGAACGGAACCGTCCGATCTACTACCAGCGGCTGGCCGACCTCTCCGTCACGCTGATCAGGCGGCCGCGGGTTCCGGTTCGGACCCCGCAGGTGTCCGTCGTCGTTCGCACCGTCGATCGCCCCAAGCTCCTCCGGCAGGCACTCACGAGCCTGGCGAACCAGACCTTCGCAGGCTTCGAGGTCGTCCTGATCAACGACAGCGGCCCAGATCTCGATGACCTGGTGGCCGAGTTCGAGCCGTACCTATCGATCAACTACGTTCGTCATCCCGAGCCCCGGGGGCGCTCGGTCGCGCTCAACCGGGGGCTCGAGGAGGCGAAGGGCCGCTGGATCACCTACCTCGACGACGACGACATCATCTACCCGATCCATCTCGACGTCCTGGCGCATTCGCTGGAGGAGACCGGCTTCCGCGTGGCGTACGCGGACGTGAACAAGGTCCTCTGTCTGGTCGCGCCGGATCGGTATGCCGTCGTCGCGCGCGAGCCGTTCGGGTTCTTCGAGTTCGATCCCGACCAGCTGCTGCTCGCGAACCGGCTCCCGATCCAATCCGTCGTCCACGCAGCCGAGTGCATCCCGTCGGTCGGAGCGTTCGATGAGTCGCTCGACGTGCTCGAGGATTGGGACTTCATGATCCGCCTGTCGAGGCGCTTCCCCTTCTTCCACGCCCGGCGATTCACCTCCGAGTACCGGTTCTGGGTGTCGACGGCGACGGAGAACTCGATCGTGGCGAAGCGCGACGACGCGCTCGAGACGCACCGTCTCATCTACGACCGGTACCCCGTGTCGGACGAATCGCTGGTCAAGCGCCGTCTCGAACGCCTGGAGAACGCCCGGGATCAGATCGACAAGATCCGCGTGATCCGCGGGTCCGCCAGATCGGAATCGGAGAAGGCCTTCGACATCGCCCGACTGGTTTGCGGCTTCCGACTGGATGACCGTTGAGTTCAGCGGGAGTCGCCCCACAGGAGGGCGTCGAGGTCCGGAAACCCTCCGAGTCCAATGTCGTCCTCTCTCAAGCGATGAGCATCACGGACGCCAACCTGTCGGGGAATGTCCATGGTGGCGTCATCATGAAGCTGTGCGATACGGCTGCCGGGCTCTCGGCGGTGAAGCACTCCAAAGGGCGCGTCGTCACGGTCGCCATGGACGAGATGGTTTTCATCGAGCCCGTCTACCTCTCGGACGTCGTCACGCTGCGCGCGCAGGTGAACGACGTCGGCCGGACCTCGATGGAGATCGGCGTCCGTGTCGAGGCCGAAAACACGCTGTCCGGGGAGCGGCGGCACGTCTCAACCGCATATCTCGTGTTCGTGGCGCTCGACAAGGACGGCAACCCGAAGGCGGTTCCCCGGCTCGAGCCGGAGACGCTCGACGAGCAGCGGCGGATGGCGGAGGCGAAGATCCGCCGTGAACATCGCCTCGCCCGTAAAGAGGCGATCCTCAAGCGCAGGGCCGAACAGGGCGAATAGCGCGCTCTCGCGCCGCCGCGATCGTGCGTTAGGATTCGGTCCGTGCCGGTCTCGAAGCTGACCATCGCCGTGCCCGTCTACAACGAGCGCGCGCGCGTCGCACGGGCGCTCAAGGAGCTCCAGTCGACGCCGTTCCCGGTCGAGACGGAGGTCATCGTCGTCGACGACGGTTCCTCGGACGGAACCTGGGAAGAGCTCGGCCAGATGATGATGCCGGAGAACGTTCGGCTGATCAGGCACCCCGAGAACCGTGGGAAGGGGGCTGCGCTCCGTACGGCGCTCGAGGCGGCTTCGGGCGATGTGTTCGTTCCGTTCGATGCCGACCTCGAGTACGACCCGGCCGACCTCGCCAAGTGCATCCAGCCGCTGATCCGGGACGACGCCGATGTCGTTTACGGGACGAGGAACTTCGGCTCGCACACGGCGTTCTCGTACTGGTACGTGCTCGGGAATAGATTCCTGAACACCTGGGCCAACGTGCTCTTCAACTGCTACATCTCCGATCTCGAGACCTGTTACAAGATGGTCCGCACCCCGATCCTGCGGTCGCTGGACCTTCGTTCCGACGGCTTCGACATCGAGGCCGAGGTAACGGCCAAGCTGTTGCGGGCAGACCATCGTCCCTACGAGGTTCCGATCAGCTACAAGGCGCGCACGCGCGCCCAAGGCAAGAAGATCGCGTGGCAGGACGGCGTGATCGCGCTGTGGGTGATCGCGAAGATCCGCCTCGGTCGCGGGTAGCGTACTGCCCAATCGGGCAGAGCAGGCACTCCGGGAATGGGTAGAATCGATCGGCTCGTTCGCATCACACCCGTTCCGGAGGCGAGGTTGACCCGCGCGTGAAACAAGCAGAACGTCCAACCGTCGAGTTCCGCAGCTACCGCGAGAAGCCGCGTCGCAAGCGCAAGGTTCTCAAGTGGCTGCTGATCGCGACGCTGAGCCTCGCCGCACTCGTCGGCGGGACCGCTGCGTACTTGTGGGACTACGTCAACGACAAGTTCCGCGAGACCCACCAGGACCTCAAGGTCGATCCGCTTCCGGCCGGGCAAGCACAGAACATCCTCGTCCTCGGCTCGGATCGGCGGGATGTCGTCGACAAGGCGCAGCAGGACGAACGGGCCTTCCGGGGTGGGAGCGGTCGTCGCGCCGACACCATCCTCGTTGTGCACGTTCCGGCCGACCACGCCTCGGCGACGATCCTTTCCTTCCCGCGCGATCTCCGCGTGAGGATCCCCGGCCGCAGCGGTTTCTCCAAGATCAACGCCGCTTACAACGGCGGCACCGTCGACGGGAAGAAGCTCAACGGGCCCGACCTGATGATGGAGACGATCCGCCGCCATACGGGTCTCAAGATCCATCACTACGTCGAGATCAACTTCGCGTCGTTCCAGAAGATCGTCGACGCGGTCGGCGGCGTGAGGCTGTGCGTCGACCGGCCCTACGACGACAAGGAGTCCGGACTGATCGTCGAGAAGGCCGGCTGCCAGGTCTACGGTGGGAAGCTCGCGCTCTCGTACGTCCGGATGCGCAAGCAGGACCCGCGCGGCGACTTCGGACGGATCGAGCGGCAGCAGCAATTCATGCGCGTGCTGATGTCGAAGGTGACGAGCATCGGCGTCCTCGCGGACCCTCTCGCGATCAGGAAGCTCGCCGACGCGGTTGCCGCTGGTGTCATCACCGATGAGGAGCTCGATCTCGGCGAGGTTCAGGGGATCGCGAACAAGCTCGCCGACTACAAGCAGTCGAACGTCGACTTCCGCGTCGTGCCGTCGTTCCCCGACTACATCGGCGGGGTCTCGTACGTGATCCAACGTGAGGCGCAGGCGAGGGCGCTCTACAAGGCGCTCCGCGAGGACACCGAGCTGCCGCCGTTCGGGAAGACCGGCGCCTCGATCCCCAAGCCCGAGGACGTCACGATCCAGGTCCTCAACGGCACCGGGGTTGCAGGCCTGGCCGGCGAGGTGCGTGACGAGCTCGAGAGGCTCGGCTTCGACGTGACCGAGATCGGCAACGCCGATCGGCGAGACTACGCGGAGACCGTGATCCTCTACCGGTTCGGGGCCGAGGCCAAAGCGGCGCTGGTGAACGAGCTCCCGGACTTCACCGGCCCGAAGCCCAAGCAGGGTTCGGCCAAGCAGAAGGTCGACATCATCATCATCCTCGGCGCCGACGCGGCCCCCACGCCCAGCCCCAGCCCGAGCTAGCGGCCTCGACCCGGTACTCTTTCGCCTCGATGAAAGCGCTGATCCCATCCGGCGGCGCCGGTACCCGTTTGCGGCCGATCACGCACACCTCGGCAAAGCAACTTGTCCCGATCGCGAACAAGCCGATCCTCTTCTACGGGCTCGAGGCGCTCGCGGCCGCCGGGATCCGCGAGGTGGGCCTCGTCGTCGGCGACACGGCGCCCGAGATCGAGACGGCGGTCGGCGACGGCTCCGCGTGGGGACTCGAGTGCACCTACATCCCCCAGGAGGCGCCCCTCGGGCTCGCGCACACCGTGCTCATCTCCCGGGAGTTCCTCGGCGAGGACGACTTCGTGATGTACCTCGGCGACAACGTGCTCAAGGGCGGGATCACAAATCTCGTAACCGCTTTCGAGGAGCGCCGCTGCGCCGCGCAGATCCTGCTCGCGCACGTGCTCGACCCGCAGCGCTTCGGTGTCGCCGAGCTCGACGGCGAGCGCATCGTCCGGCTGATCGAGAAGCCGCCGGACCCGCCCTCCGACCTGGCGCTCGTCGGCGTCTACCTGTTCACGCCGCTGATCCACGAAGCGGTTCGCGCGATCCAGCCGTCCGGGCGCGGCGAGCTCGAGATCACCGACGCGATCCAGTGGCTGATCGACAACGGCCACGAGGTCCGGCCGCATCTCGTCGAGGGCTGGTGGAAGGACACCGGGAAGCTCAACGACCTGCTCGATGCGAACCGCCTGATCATGGAGGATCTCAAGCCCGAGCGGGACGGCACCGCCGATGAGAAGTCCACCCTCGTGGGCAACGTGGTGCTCCAGGAGGGTTCGGTCGTCGAGAACTCTTCGATCCGTGGTCCGGCGGTGATCGGGCGCGACACGCGCGTGGTCGACTCGTTCATCGGGCCGTACACGGCGATCGGCGACGGCTGCACGATCGAGGACTCGGAGATCGAGCACTCGGTGATCATGGAGGGCTGCACCGTTCGCGGGATGCACCGCCTCGAGGATTCGCTGCTCGGGAAAGAGGTCACGGTCGAGCGCTCGGACGACAAGCCGAAGGCCTACCGCCTGATGGTCGGGGATCACGGCCGCGTCGGGGTGATCTAGTTGCGTCTGCTGGTCACCGGCGGCGCCGGGTTCATCGGCTCCAACTACGTCCGCTGGGTCCTTCGCGAGCGGACCGACGTCGAGCTCACCAACTACGACCTGCTCACGTACGCCGGCAACCTCGAGAACCTCCGCGATATCGAGGAGGGCAACCGGTATCGCTTCGTGAAGGGCGACATCTGCGACTCGGCGTTGCTCGACGAGGTGCTGCCGGGCCACGACGCGATCGTGAACTTCGCCGCCGAGTCGCACGTCGACCGTTCGATCGATTGGGCAGCCGAGTTCGTGCGGACGAACATGCTCGGGACGAACGCGCTCCTCGAGGCCGCCCGGCGTCACGGCACGCCGCGCTACCTCCAGGTATCGACCGACGAGACCTACGGCTCGATCGACGTGGGCTCGTTCCAAGAGGAGGATCGGCTCGATCCGTCGAGCCCGTACTCGGCGTCGAAGGCCGGCGGCGACATGCTCGTCCGCGCGTACCACCGGACCTACGGCCTGCCGGTGCTGATCACCCGCGGATCGAACACCTACGGGCCGTACCAGTATCCCGAGAAGGTCATCCCGCTGTTCGTGACCAACCTGCTCGAGGACAAGCCGGTGCCGCTGTACGGCGACGGGCTCAACGTGCGGGACTGGATCCACGTCGAGGACCACGCCGCCGGGATCCACGCGGTGCTCGAGAACGGAGAGTTCGGCCAGATCTACAACGTGGCCGGTGGCAACGAGCTCACCAACATCGAACTAACGAAGCGGATCTGCGATCTGCTCGGCAAGCCGCACTCGCTCATCACCCCGGTGACGGACCGGCCGGGCCACGACCGCCGGTACTCGGTCGACACGACCCGGGCGCGTGCGCTCGGCTGGGAGCCTCGATGGGACCTGGACGACGGGCTCATCGCCACCGTCGAGTGGTATCGCGAGAACCGCTGGTGGTGGGAACCGATCCGCGCCCGCCAGGGGTGAACGCGTGCGTGTGTTGATCACCGGGGGCGCCGGACAGCTCGGCCGCGACCTCGCCGGCGTGCTGGGCGCGGACGCGATCCCGCTTTCGCATCAAGAGCTGGACGTCGCGGACGCGCACGCCGTGGCCGCCGCCGTCGCAGCGCACCGGCCGGATGCGATCGTGAACTGTGCCGCCTGGACAGACGTGGACGGCTGCGAGGGCGACCCCGTGCACGCGATGCTCCTCAACGCCGAGGGGCCGCGCAACATCGCCCGCGCGGCCGGCGACGCGCTCGTCGTCCAGATCTCGACCGACTACGTGTTCGACGGGCGCTCCGATCGCGCGTACATCGAGTCCGACCCGGTGAACCCGGTGTCCGAGTACGGCCGCTCGAAGCTGGAAGGGGAGCGGGCGGTTGCGGCCGAAGGCCGGCGTTGGGCTGTCGTGCGCACGGCGTGGCTGTACGGCACGGGCACGAAGAACTTCGTCGCGGCGATCCTGCGCGCGTCTCGGACGCGGGAGCGTCTACAGGTCGTCGACGACCAGATCGGCTCGCCGACGTCGACGCCCGATCTGGCGAACGCTCTTGTGATCCTGTTGGAGCTCGGCGTCACCGGCTTGCTGCACGGGGTCAACGCGGGGATCTGCTCGCGGTGGGAGTTCGCACGCGCCGCCTTCGAGATCGCCGGGCTCGACCCCGAGCGCGTCGAGCCGGTGCCGACCTCGGCCATGCCGCGCCCCGCCATCCGCCCGGCGTACGCGCCGATGGAGGGGCCGGCGTGGCGTACCGCCGGATTGCCCGACCTGCGTCACTGGCGCGAGGCGCTCGCCGAGGTCGTGCCCGGCGTGCTCGCGTCCCTCGACGCGGAACCGGCCGCATGAAGGCGCTCATCCTCGCCGGCGGCGAAGGGACGCGCTTGCGGCCGCTCACGTACACGACGCCCAAGTCCCTGCTTCCGATCTGCAACCGTCCGTTCCTCGAGCATCAGCTGCGGCTGATGGGTTCCCATGGGATCACCGACGCGATGCTGCTGACCGGGTATCTCGCGGACGCTTTCGATCCGTTCGTGAAGCGGATGTCGAGGGAGGGGATCCAGCTCGAGGTCGTGCGCGAGGCGCAGCCGCTGGGCACGGCCGGCGCGGTCCGCAACGTGCTCGACCGGATGGACGGCACCACGATCGTGTTCAACGGCGACGTGCTGACCGACCTCGATCTCTCCGCTCTGCTCGGCGCCCACCGGGCGAACCGAGCGGTCGCGACGCTCACGCTGACGCCGGTCGACGACGCGAGCGCGTACGGGCTGGTGCCACTGGACGAGGCCGGCCGGGTTATGGGGTTCATAGAGAAACCGCCGCCCGAGGTCGCGGAGAAAGGCGGGCTCATCAACGCCGGGACGTACGTGCTCGAACCGTCGGTGTTCGACGGGGTGCCCGCCGGCGAGATGTGGTCGTTCGAGCGACAGGTCTTCCCGTCGCTCGTCGAGCGCGGTGAACCGGTCTTCGGGTTCCCCTCCGAGGCGTACTGGCTCGACATCGGGACACCCGAGCGGTACCTCCAAGCGCACTGGGATGTCCTCGCCGGGCGTTCGCGCACGACCGAGCCGCTGGGTCGCAGGTCGGGTGACGTGTTGCTCGCCGATGGCGCGAGCGCACCCGACGGGATCACAGGACCGGCCGTGCTGGGACCCGGCGCTCGCGTGGAGAAGGGCGCCGTGGTCGAGCGCGTCGTGCTGCTCGAGGGCGCCGTCGTACGGACCGGTGCCGTACTGCGGGACGCCGTCGTCGGGCCGGGCGGCCGCGCGGCGGGGCATAACGACTCGCGTGCGGCGATCATCGTGCCTGGTCAGGAGGGTTCCTCCCTCTCAAACGGCGGCTGAGGGCGCCGATAAGATAAGGGTCCGTTCGGCTCGGAGCGCTCCCTTGCCCAAGGTCGTCATCACGCTCCCCGCGTATCGCGCGGAAGCAACCCTCGCCAAGACGGTGGCCGATATCCCGGCCGGCGTAGCGGATCAGCTCATCCTCGTCGACGACGCGAGCGGCGATCAGACCGTCGAGCGTGCCCGCGAGCTCGGGATCGAGGTCCACGTTCACGAGGTCAACCGCGGCTACGGCGGGAACCAGAAGACCTGCTACACGGAGGCGCTGCGCGCCGGCGCGGACGTCGTCGTGCTGCTCCACCCCGACTACCAGTACGACCCCAAGGCCGTGCCGCTGCTGATCGCGCCTATCCTGGCCGGCGACGCCGATATGACCTTCGGCTCGCGGTTCGCCGGGCTCGGCGATCCGATTGGCGGCGGGATGCCGCTGTACCGGTACCTCGGCAACCGCTTCACGACCACGGTCGAGAACCTCTTGCTCGGCGCGCGCTTCACGGACATGCACTCGGGTCTGCGCGCGTATACGCGGAAGTGTCTGCTGTCGATGCCGTTCAGGAAGTACTCGGACGACTTCATGTTCGACTCGCAGTTCCTGATCGACGCGGTGACCTCCGGCCAGCGTGTCGTCGAGGTCCCGATCCCGACGCGGTACACGAAGGAATCGTCGTCGATCTCGGTCTCACGCTCGATCAAGTACGTCACCGGAAGCGTCGGCTACTCCTCGAAGCGCTTCGTCGAGCGCGGCCGCCGCGGCGACCGGTACCCGGTGTCCGCGCGGAAGCGCCGCAAACGGAAGCTCGGCGACGGGCCGCCGGTCGAGCGACCGTGCGCGCTGTGCGGAGACACGAAGCAAGTCCTGGTCTACCGGGCGAACGCGACGGGCGACGTGCCGGTGAGCGAGTTCGCATGCACGACCAACGCGCTGTCGAGCCACGACGACATCATCCAGTGCCGCCGGTGCGGGATGGTCTCCGCCGTCCCGACGATCGGTCACGACGACATAGTCGAAGGCTACAAGCGTGTCGTCGACGACCAGTACCTCGTCGAGGAGGCCGGACGCCGCGAGCTCTTCACCTGGATCACTGAAGCGATGGGCGCGTACGTCGTTCGCGGCCGGCGGCTGCTCGAGGTCGGATCCAACATGGGCCTCTTCCTCGACGTCGCCGGAGCGCATGGGTGGCAGGCTCGCGGGATCGAGCCCTCGAAGTGGGCGGTCGAGCAAGGCGTCGAGCGGTTCGGCGTCGATCTGCGCCAGGGCACGATCGAGGACCTCCAGATCGAGCCGGGAAGCGCCGACGCCGTCGCGATGTTCGACGTGCTCGAGCACGTGACCGACCCGCTCGGCGCTCTCAAGACGCTCCGCGACGTCATCGACGAGGAAGGCGTACTGACGCTCTCGACGGTGAACGTCGCCGGGCTGCACGCGCGCCTGCGCGGACGGACGTGGCCGTGGTTCATCCGGTCGCACCTGCACTATTTCTCGCCGCAGACGCTGGGGGAGATGCTCGAGCGCGCCGGCTTCAGGATGGTGCAATGGGAGGTCGCGCCCCGTTCGTTCAAGCTCTCGTATGTGGCCGGTCGTCTGCAGGAGTCCAACGCCGCTGCGGCTCGGGCGGTCCGCGGCGTGGCGTCCGTAGCCGACCCGCGCATCCCGTTCGGCTGGCTCGGGGATATCGTGGTCGTTGTCGCGCGCCCCGAGAAGTGAGCGGCTCCACCCGCGCGTTGAGCGGCGACGATCGGCGGGATACGTTGTGCCGATGACCGCGAACCCGCCGCGCGTGTACACGATCGTCCTCAATTACATGCGGAGCGACGACACGATTCGGTGCGTGTCGTCGCTGCGCGATAGCACGTACCGGGATCAGTTCCTCGTCGTCGTCGACAACGGATCCGGGCGGGAAGCGAGACGTGAGCTTGCCGAAGGGCTCGGCAGCGTGCCGCTGATCGAGTCGGGCGAGAACCTCGGGTTCGCCGGCGGCAACAACCTCGGCATCGTCCACGGGCTCGATCGCGGCGCCGATTACGTCTGGATCCTGAACCCCGACACGGTCGTCGAGGCCGGCACGCTCGAACGGCTCGTTCGAACGATGTCACGATTCCCCGAAGCCGGGATCGTCGGAAGCCGGATCCTCCGGGGCGACGACGGCGCCACGGTTCTCTTCAATGGAGGACGGATCGACTGGAGCCGTGGAGGCAAGCCGGTCCTCCCGGGCATGGGCAAGCCCGAGGCGGCGATGCCCCCCGCCAAGGTGACGACGATCGACTACGCGACGGGCGCGAGCATGCTCGTGCGGCGCAGGCTTTTCGAGGAGATCGGGCTCCTGCCGGAGCGATACTTCCTCTACTTCGAGGAGACGGACTTCAACACCCGCGCGATCCGTGCTGGTTGGAAGGTCCTCCTCGAGCCGCGGTCCCGGGTGCTGCACTTCCGGCGCTCGTGGGCCAACGTGCCTTCCCCGTACTACGTCTTCTACTTCGTGCGGAACAGGATCCTGTTCGGACGCACGTTCTCGACGGCGCCGACCGACGTCATGGTCGACGACCTGCACGACGCCATCACGAGCTGGCGGACGAAGATCGCGCGGAGGGGGCCCGACCTCGCCGCCGCCTTCGAGCGCGTCGTCGCCGATGCCCTGGCCGACGGGACGGCGATGCGCGACGGCCCGCGACCCGAGTACAACGCGCTCCGCTGGGAAGAGCTCTCCGATGTCTGAGGCGCCGAGACTTCCGGCGGGGGAGAGCGACGAGGTTCGGCGTCTCCGCGATGAGATCGCGGCGCTGTCCGAGGCGCTCGAGGAACAGCGTTCCGGGGCCGAGCGGACGGAAGAGCTCCTCAAGGCACAGCTCCAGCGCGCTCGGGATGAAGCCGCGAACCACCACCGCCGCCTCGCGCGGATCTACGACACGAAGACGTGGAAGCTGGGGTGGCTGGCCTACGGTTTGCTCCAAGCCCTGCGGAGGCCGCGATGGGCCATCGCCCGCCTGCGGAGAGGGAGCCTCCGTCAAGCGCTGACCGCCGGGACGCCGGCGGATCGCGCGGCTCGGATGCCTCGCGCCGTCGGCCGGTACGAGCTGACCGAGGCGCAAGATCTCCTCGCCGGGTATCGACGCGCGGTGCGGAAGAAGCGGTTCGGCTCCACGGGTCGTCGCGTTGCGATGGCCGTGCACACGGCCGATCTGTCGGAGGGCAGGGGGGACGTCTACGTGGCCGTCGGTCTCGGCCGCTTCCTCGAGCGGATCGGATACGACGTCGTCTACCTCCCCCGCCACCGCTGGTACGAGCCGCCGGATGGCACCGATCTGTACGTCGCCCTCCTCGACGACCTCGATCTTGCCCTGGTGCCGCAGCGGCAGGGCATGCTCCGCTTGGCGTGGATCCGCAACCGGACCGACGACTGGGTCGCCTCGCAGTCGCTTCCGCTGTACGACGCGGTCCTTTGCTCATCGGAACGATCCCTCGCGGAGGTGTCGCGGGTGTATCCGGGCCCGGCCGGGATCCTTCGGATCGGCGTCGACGCAGAGCTCTTCTCACCCGCGTCACCGGCCGGCGAGCGCAGCGGGGTGGTGACGACGGTCAACCTGTGGGGCGGCGAGCGTCAGCTGTTCCGTGCGCTTCGATCCTGCACGCTGGACTTCCCGCTGGCGATCTTCGGGCAGGAACGCGGCTTGAACGAGGATCTGATGACGTGTTGGCACGGACCGGCGAGCTTTTTCGCGCTCGGCTCCCTCTACCGGCAGGCCGCGCTCGTCCTCGACGATCACAACCCAACCACGCAGCCCTACGGGAACCTGAACTCCCGCGTCTACGAGGCGCTGGCGTCGGGCGCGCTCGTGATCAGCAACGCCGCGCTCGGCCTGGCTGAGGTTGGACTCGACGCGCTGCCCACATACACAACCCCCGAGGAGCTCGACGAGTTGATCCACCGGCTCCTCTCCGATCGCGCGGCTACCGTCGCGCTGACGGAGCGACTTCAGGAGGTGGTCCTTCGCGATCACACCTTCGAGCGACGCGCGCAGGACTTCGACGCCTTCGTGCGCGATCTCGAGCGGCGTCCGGAGGTCGGGGAGCGCGTCGTCGTCGTCAACTATCCGCTGTCGCCGGGGAACCCCTACCAGCAGATGCTGTACGCCGCGGGCGGGAAGAACGCGGTGACGTCCCTGTCGATCACCGACCTCGCCACGCTCCTCGAGTCGCGGCTTCCCGAACTCGGCCCTCGGTTGGTCTTCCATCTGCACTGGACGGCGCCGATCGTGGGTCCGGGCTTGACGGCGGGGGACGCGCGCGACCTGGGGCGGTCGTTCCTGCGCACGGTCGACGGTCTCAAGGAACGCGGCGTGCGGTTCGTATGGACGATCCACAACGTGCTCTCGCACGAGAGCCGGTTCCCGGACGAAGAGGCGACCCTGTGCCAGGGACTGGCCGACCGGGCAGATCTCATACACGTCATGTGCGAACGCACGGCCGAGCTCGTGTCGGCGTACTACACCTTGCCGCCCGATCGGGTGCGCGTCGTCCCGCATCCGAACTATGTGGATGTCTATCCGAACCTCGTCGATCAGCCGCGCGCCCGCGCCGAGCTCGGCCTCCGCCCCGAGCACACGGTTCTCTGCTTCCTTGGCGGCATCCGCCCGTACAAGGGACTCGACCGGCTGCTCGATGCGTTCGATCGCCTGGCGCGGGTCAAGCCGGAGGCCCGCCTCATCGTCGGCGGGCCGCCGGGCCGGTTCGAAGAGATCGAGGATCTCGCCGAGCGCTGCGAGAGCGATCCGCGGATCATCGCGAACTTCAACCGCATCCCGGACGTGGACATCCAGTTGTACCTGAACGCCGCCGACGTCGTCGTCATGCCCCACCGCGCCGTCCTGAACTCGGGATCGGTGATGCTCGCGTACTCCTTCGCGCGGCCGGTGGTGGCGCCCGCCCTCGGGTGTGTCGCCGAGCTCCTGACTCCCGACGTCTCGCTCACGTTCGACCTCGAGGACACGGAAGGGTTGTTCGAGACCCTGATGCAGTCGGACGCGCTCAAAGACGAACGCTTCCGGGAGGCCGCGTACAAGAAGGCGCTCGCGTATCCCGCGCTCGAGCTGTCGGACGAGTTCTGCCGGCTGATCCGCCAACTCGCGCGCGGCTCGTAGGCCGCCGTGGCGCCGGCCCTACCGGCGCTGTAACCAGAGGCTCCCGCCGGGGTTCTCGAGGCACAGGGGCATCTCGCGCCGGAACCACTCCTCGTGGAGGGCAACGACGTACGACGAGAAGAGCCGGATCGCGAAGGCGTCGTTGAACATGAGGAAGGCGCGGACGAGGTAATCCTCGTTCCATGCTCTGCCTTGTTCCACCCACGCCTCGGGGTACTCGAACGGGTAGAAGACGCCGTGGATCTGCGCCCAGACGCCGGAGCGCAGACGCGGGAGCACCTCGAAGAAGAGATGATTGACGTCGCTCCCCGTCTTCGAGACGTGGCTCGAATCGACGAGGAGGATGTCTCCCGCGTCGAGCTCGGCGAACGGCTCGAGGCCGACGTCCTGAACCTCGGACGTGATGAATCGATGCGCGTCGAAATCCGATCGCCTCAGCAGGGCGCCCAGCTCGTTCGGATCCGGATGGACGAACGTGCAGGAGATGGCTCCTTCGAAGAAGCGGTCGTTGATATCGAGGAGTGCGCACGACGAGTAGCCGGCTCCGACCGAGACGACCCGCTTCGGCGCGAGATGCCGGACGAGGAGCGAGAGGAAGATCGCGTCCGAGTAGCTGAAGAAGTCGTTGCCATAGTGGTAGCGGAGACCGGCTTGCAGCTCGTGTGCGAAAGGGAGCTCGCCGTAGCGGCCTTTGAGCTCTTCGAGCAGCCCCAGCTGTCCCGCGTCGTCGAGATCGATGCCGGGCAGGGCCCGGGTCGAGCGGTCGAAGATACGATCCGCCCGGGAGCGTATCGCGTCGAGCGACGGGATCGGCGAGGACGCGTGACCCGGAGGAGCCCACGACGCCCGCAGCCGCTCGCTCGTGAGCCGCCCGACCTCCTCACGCAATGCGTTCAGCTCGGTGTGGACCGTGCGGCCCTGACGGCGGAGACGCTGGAGCTCTTGGTACGTCCTCGATCCGGGGATCCGCGCGCCGATCCGGCGCAGCTTGCGGCTGAGCCTTGCGACGGTCGGATCGGCACGCATCCTGCTCGCGACCTCCCCGGAGATCAGCTCGCGACCTGGTCGGTCACGCGGACGAAACGATACAGGTGTTGGCGGTCCTCCCAGACGTAGCTCTCGTCCGGCAAGAGCGGCAGAGAAGATCCGAAGTACAGCGACAGCAGCTTCCGGAAGATGTTGACGGGCGTCATGCCGGAGGGGAGCTCCGGTTCGCGAACCCCCGGGAGATGGAGCGCCATGAGGATCCCGAACTTCTGGCGGAGCTGGGGCGTGGTCTTCGTGACCCAGGATTCAGGGTCGGGGTTCGGATTGCTCGGGTCCACGCCGGGAGGCGGGCCTTCGTCGGACGACAGCACGATGATCGGGTCGGATCCGTCCGGTCCCGACAAGAGTCGGTCGACGGACCGCGTCATCATCTCGTTTGCGAACATCAGCTGTTCGAGGTAATTGCGGTGCCACGATCGCGAGCCAACCTGCTCCTCCGTGAGGAACGTGCCGGCGCGATCGAACACGTAGGGCTCGTGCGGAAGGAGGATATGAGCGAAGACGAAAGTTGGTTTGCCGTCGTTCCCGGCGCGCACGAGCTGCTCGAACTGGAACTGCACGCGGCCCCATTCGACCCGTCGAGGATCGAGCTTCTCCCCGCCGCCCAAGCCGCGCGAGAGCGGACCGATCGGCGTGGTGTCGAGCAGCGTTCTCGAGAACTCGGACAGCGGATCGAACGTGACGTTCTCGTCGGCGAGCGGGTTGTTGCGCGTCGGCTCCCAGCGCGATCCGATGTGCACGTATCGATACCCCTGCGCCTTCAGGAAGCGACCGACGTCGTGCCTGCCGAGGAGCGAATAGACGGGACGCCAGTCGCTCGAGGTGGAACCCGCGATCCGCGTCAGATCCTCGAGATAGCGCATGTTCAGGGCCGCGGCGAGCGAGTGTGCGGTGTTTGGGTAGTTGGCCCGGGCGTCTCTCGCCACCACGAATCCACGAGATTCGAGCGAGTCCAGGAACGGGTCGTTGTCGAAGGAGAAGAAGGTCTTCAGGGCTTCCTCCCCACCGTAGCGGTCGAAGATCACGTAGTAGATGTCGGGCTTCGGGCCGGCTCGGTTCTCGGGCGTGGGGAGCGGGGATGAGCCGGCGACCGGATCGATCGACGACGGCTGCTTGACGGCGTCAACGGCGATGGGGACGGAGGCCACGAGGACCATGGCGGCGGCGACGATGTTGAGGACCCTGGTCGCGTCGGCAAGCGGCCGGCGGATGCGAAGCAGCAGGAAGGCTCCTGCGACGGCGAGGAGGCCCCACGCCGCGAGCACGTAGCGATCACGTCCGACCGAGACGCCGGCCACTTCCCACTCCGCTACCGCGTCCGCCACGTATCCGTACGAGAAGAAGAGCAGGATCCAGAGCGACACAGGCAGCGCGGCCCGCTGGAGGTCCTTGACCGTCACGACCGTGAGTACAAGGAGGGTCAGCGCGCCGCCGACCACCACGCCGAGCGGAACCAGCAGTTGCCCGAGTGCAACCTCGTCGAGGTTCTGCTGGAAGAGATTCAGGACGGGAAACGCTGCAAAGAGGACGGGATGCAGTGGCCGCGGACGGCTCACGCCCGTCTCCGCATGAGATACAAGCTTCGCTCGGAGGAGACGATCGGTTCCCGGCGCTCGATGTTGAAACGCTTCGAGAACGCGGCCTCGAAGCCATCCGCCGTGTAGTGGGGGAAGATGTCGTCGCGCGCCCGGAGCAGGACGATCGCTTTCGGATCGCTCTTCGGGACGAACTCGATGATGAGCTTGTCCGTGAGGTCGGCGAAGAAGTCCGCGACCCGCTCGAGTGGGACGTTGTTACCGATCGCGAGGTGATGCACGAGCGCGAGTGCGAGCGCGAGGTCGGCGGGGCCGCGGTCCGCGAGGGAGTCCCGCTCGGTGTTCTCCCACCCGATCCGCGGGCTGGGGTTCGTCAGATCCATCACGAGGGGGAGCAAATTTGCGTCGCCGTCGCGCACGACCGCGTCGCGATACGCGGCTTCGACGCACCCCGGGTCGATGTCGAAGCAGACCGTCGGGATCCCTTGGGCCGTGGCGATCCGGGCGAACGCGCCGACGTTGCCGCCGAGGTCCCAAACGGAGGAGGGCGCGGTTTCCTCGACGAGCTTGGAGACCAGCCGGCGCTTGTGATCCGTCGCCTCGGCCGTGTAGTGGTCGGCTTCCGCGTAATAGTCGGTCCACACGGTCTTCGGGGGTTGCCAGTCCAGCGCGCGGACGGCGGAGTCGAGGCTCGCGATGATCCCCTGCAGCCCGCGCGTGCTGAGCTTCCGCCCCTTCGCGCTCGCCCGAGGGTCCTCACCCGCGTGACGCTTCTGACTCTTCGCGTGCGCGTGGATGTGGAGCAACAAGGAAGCGCGTAGCTTGCTCCGGCGGGGGAGCAGTTCCCGCGCGAGATCGAGGGGGACCCCGTCGAGGTGCACGCGCGAGAGCTGAAGCAAGCGCACGTCCCGATAGGCCGCCAGCGCGAGCGGCGCGAGGAAGTGCTGACAGAACTGCCGGTAGGCCACCCAGGGTTCGCCGTCGCGAAGGGTCTCGAACGACAGCGTGTCGATGAGAACCGGCTTCCCGCGCAGCCACTGGATGTTGTAAGCGCTCGCGTCGCGGAGCGACATCCCGTGCTCGATCGCGGTGCGCTGGATCTGCAGCGTCGCTCGCGCCGCGTCCTTCAACTGGCCGAAGCTCCACTCGTACGGGTACGAGATGAACGGCACGGGCTCGGGTCGGATGACCTTGTAGGCGTCGGAGGTCGCGGCGAGTGCAAGATCGACTTCCTGATGTGGAACCATCAGGCCGTTGCCGACGAGGGCGTCGTAGAGGCCCGAAGAGGCCAGGTGATCCCAGTGCTGCCTGTGGACTTCGTTGATCTGGCGAAGAAGATCGCCGTCTCTGCGGAAGACGAATCCGCTGGGGTCTCGGAAGGAGCCCCCGAGACGCTCGAGCGGCATCAGCCCTTGTTGCGTGAGAAGCGGCGGCTCAACGCCGCCCTGATCCGCCGCCAGAACACGCCCACGGCCATGAACGCGCCGACGAACGCGCCCACGACGAGCTGGAGGATGTAACTGCCGGAACCCGCGTCGATGTACGCCGTTCCACCTTCGATACCCAAGACGATGATGAGCAACATGGGAAGAGCCATAACGCCGCGTGAGCGACCCTTCATGCGTACCTCCTGTTGGATCCGCCGGAAACGCCGCACCCCCGCGGCGGTCTGCGAAATCGTACCACCGGGGACCTCGAAGGGCTCAGAGCGTCAGGGAAGGACCACGTTCGGTGACGTAATCCCCCGGCGACCGAGCGCGTTGCGGGTGTCGACGATCAGGCGGGCCGAACGTGCGAGGAGACCGTAGTCGAGGGCGTCGTGGTCGCACAGGATGAGGATCAGATCAGCGGCGGAGATGACCTCGTCGGTGGGCGGCAACGCCGTCATGATCCCGCCGTCGAGCGGGAGCTCTGGGATCAACGGGTCGATGTAGTGCACGTCGGCGCCCCACGAGCGGAGGTGGCGGATGCATTCCAGCGCTGGAGACTCGCGATGATCGCGAACGTTCGGTTTGTACGAGACGCCGACGACGAGGATGCGAGCGTCCCGGAGCGCGACGCCGCGACTGTTGAGCGCCTGGATCAGGTGCGATACGACCACCTGCGGCATACGGGCGTTCACCCACTCCGCCAGCTCGATGAAACGCGTCCCTTCCCCCGTCAGCCTGGCGGCCCACTGGAGATAGAAGGGGTCGAGCGGGATGCAATGCCCTCCGACCCCTGGACCGGGATAGAAAGGCATGTAACCGAACGGCTTGGTCGCCGCGGCGTCGATGACCTCCCAGATGTTGACGCCGATCGCGCGGGCCACCGACGCGAGCTCGTTGGCGAGTGCGATGTTGACCCACCGGAACGTGTTCTCGACGAGCTTGGCCATCTCGGCGGTTCGTGCGTCGGTCAGGGGATGGACGGTCTCGACGAAGCGGCGGTAGATGTGGGCCGTCGCCTCGGTGCTTGTGGCCGAGGCTCCTCCGACGATCCGCGGGATGTTCGCGGTGCGGAAGGACGCGTTCCCCGGGTCGATCCGCTCGGGCGAATACGCGAGCAGGAAGTCCTCGTCGATCCGTAATCCGCTCTCGGACAGGATCGGGAGGACAACGTCCTGCGTCGTCCCCGGGTACGTCGTCGACTCGAGGATCACTGCCTGTCCCGGGCGAAGGATGCTTCCGACCGTGCGGGCTGCTTGCTGGATGTACGACATGTCGGGCTGCTTGCCGACGGCGAGCGGCGTCGGCACGCAGATGAAGAGCACATCGCGCTCCTTGAGGTCCTCCGCGACGGCCGTGAAGCGCGCCTTATGGGCGATCTCGACGAGATCGGCATCGCTCACGTCGTCGATGTGCGATCGTCCCGCGTCGAGCCGCGCGACGACATCGGGATCGACGTCGTACCCGGTCACGTCGATCCCGACCCGTGCCATCGTGGCCACGAGCGGGAGCCCGACGTAGCCCAGGCCGATAACGGCCGCGTCCCATGACTCGGCCTCGATGCGTTCGAGGATCTCGGAGACGGCGCTCATCGCAAACCCGAGGGGCCCAACTGTATAGCCCGTGGGCTCGGACGTCGCGCACCACTCTGCTGTGGGCGCCGGGGGAAGGGCGGCGGTAAAGTGTCGTCCCACGGGCTTCGCCGAACTCGTGGCATGCTTATCACCTGGCATCGCGGCCCGTTCCCGTTCGGAAGGCAGCCCGACCGATGAGGGTCTTTCACGTCGCCGGAGCGCGTCCCAACTTCATGAAGGTCGCGCCCGTCGTTCGTGCGCTCGAGCAGCGCGGCGTTCACGTCGAACTCGTGCACACGGGTCAGCATTACGATCGCGACATGTCGTCGGCGTTCTTCGTCGATCTGGGAATGCGAGAGCCGGATGTGCATCTCGAGGTCGGGTCGGCGTCTCACGCCGTCCAAACCGCTCGCGTGATGGAGCGACTGGAGCCGGTGCTCCTCGATCGGAATCCCGATCTCGTCGTCGTCGTCGGGGACGTCAACTCCACGCTCGCCGCCGCGCTCGTCTGTGCGAAGCTCGATGTGCCCGTCGCACACGTCGAAGCGGGCTTGCGGAGCTTCGATCGGACGATGCCCGAGGAGATCAACCGCGTCCTCACCGATCAGGTCTCCGAGCTTCTGTTCACGACGTCGCCTGAGGCGGAGGCGAACCTGCTCCGCGAAGGGATCGCCGGCTCTCGGATCCATTTCGTCGGGAACCCGATGATCGACTCGCTGGAGCTGCATCTCGAACGCGCCCGGCGCTCGGACGTCCTCGACCGGCTGGGGATCGACGAGCACGGCTACGGCCTCGTCACACTGCACCGGCCGTCCAACGTCGACGATCCCGCCGTGCTCGAAGGTCTGCTCGAGGCATTCGCCGATCTGTCGCGCCGGATCCCGATCGTCTTTCCGGCTCATCCACGAACGACGAAGATGATCGAGCGGTTCGGCCTCGAACATCTAACGAAGCCCGCGGACGACGCGGTCCGGGGGGTCGCCATCACCGAGCCGCTCGGCTACCTGGACTTCCTGCGTTTGATCGCCGGGGCGCGTTTCGTCCTCACCGACTCCGGCGGGATCCAAGAGGAGACGACGATCCTCGGCGTTCCCTGCCTCACGCTGCGCTCGAACACGGAGCGGCCGATCACGATCGAGATGGGGACCAACAAGCTCGTCGGCTCGAACCCAGCCAGGATCAAAGAGGAAGCGGACGCGATCCTGAGCCGTCCGAGCGCCGCGACGCAGGCGAGACCGCCGCTGTGGGACGGGAAATCGGGGGAACGGATCGCGGACGTGATCGTCGCCTGGGGCGGGCGGCCTGAGTAGCACGACCGTGCGCGTTTGCATGCTCGTGCGGAACCTCTTCGTACGAGATGCGCGCGTGCTCAGGGAGGCAAGGTCCCTGGTGCAGGCGGGCCACGACGTGACGGTGATCGCCCTCGGAACGAGTGCGATGCCGCGACGCGAGGAACGCGACGGCATCCGGGTGATCCGTGTTCCCGCCGGTCGCCTCGCCGGTCCCACGATCCTCGGCGCGGGGAGCGGCGGCGGTGACGCTGCACCACGGAAGGCGCGATCGCGCCCGCCGATACTCGTCTGGCTGCGGGACCGGTTGCTCGGGGCGCGGATGGCGCGTGCCGCCGCGTCGATCTCTGCGGACGTCTTCCACGCTCACGACCTCAACACGCTCGAACCCGCGCGCCGGGCCGCACGGCGGCGCGGTGCCGCGCTCGTGTTCGACGCCCACGAGCTCTACACCGAGCTGCCCGGGCTCGGCGACGGCGAACGCCGGCGGTGGGAGCGTTTGGAACGTGCCCTGATCCGAGAAGCCGACGCGGTGATCGTTCCGTCTCCATCGCGAGGTGACGTCCTCGTGGAGCGTTACGGGATACCAACACCGGTCGTCGTGATGAACTGCCCCGACCGGTCGCCGCCGCCTGATCCCGCCGCCGGCCCGCTGGCGCCGCTGCGGCGCGGCGGCGAACGGCTGCTGGTCTATGCGGGTGGGTTCATCGAAGGGCGCGGACTCGAGAACCTGATCCGCGCTGTTCCGTTGGTCGACGCGACGCGGCTCGTCATGATCGGGTGGGGCCCGGTCGAGCCCGTGCTGCGCGAGATCGCACGGAACGACGGGGTCGCGGAGCGGGTGACGTTCCTCGCTCCCGTCGACCCGGACGAGGTCGTCCCGACGATCGCCGGCGCGGACGTCGGCCTCGCTCCGTATCTACCGATCGGCTTGAACAACGAACTGGCGGCCCCCAACAAGCTGTTCGAATACCTGCACGCGGGCCTCGCGGTTGCCGCCAGCGACGTTCCCGACGTCCGTCGCGTCGTCGAGGGCCTCGCCGTCGGCGAGCTCTTCGACGCGAGCGACCCGTCGTCCGTTGCGGCGGCCGTCCGGCGGCTGATCGCCGACGACCGGACTCTCGCGGCATGCCGGGAGCGAGCGAGGGC
Source organism: Actinomycetota bacterium (assembly GCA_035249485.1). Taxonomy (GTDB): domain Bacteria; phylum Actinomycetota; class AC-67; order AC-67; family AC-67; genus DATFGK01. Next base: position 54,695 of record DATFGK010000110.1, read on the forward strand.
GGCTGCGGATCGATACACGTGGGAGGCACAGGCGGCGGTACTGTTGCGGACCTACGAAGAGCTCGCCGCGACGGTTCGAACCAAGGTGCCATGACCATCACGGGACGGCCCGACGCGCAGGAAACGGATGTGAACGCCGGCGCGGGCCCGAACCGAAGGTTCCTCGCCGGCGTCTATGGGCTCTATCTGCGCCGGATGGGCGCCTTCGCGATCATCGTCGGGTCGGGGGTGCGCATCCAGCAGTTCCTTTTCCGACGGTCGCTGTGGCTCGACGAAGCGGCGCTTGCGGTCAGCATCGTCGGCCGCTCATACGAAGACCTGCTGGACCCCCTCGCGTTCGGCCAGATCGCCCCCGCCGGGTTCCTCTGGATCGAGCGCTTCATGGTCGGCCTCGTTGGCGACAACGAGTACGGCCTCCGGCTGTTCCCACTCTTGAGCGGGATCGCCTCGCTGGTGCTCTTCCACCGGCTCTCACGCCGCGTGCTTTCGCCTGCCGTTGCCCCTCTCGCGACGATCCTGTTCGCGATCACGTCGACGGCGGTGTACTACTCGGGTGAGGTCAAGCCGTATTCGAGTGACGTTCTCGCGACGCTCGCGGTCCTGAACCTCGGCGAGGCGATGCTCCGTCCCGGGCCGATCCCTCGCCGGACGGCGCTCGCTTTCGGGGGGCTCGGTGCGATCCTCATCTGGATCTCGTATCCGGTCGTCTTCGTGATGGCGGGGGTCGGAATAACGGTCGCTCTCTACCATCTCCTCGCGAAGCAGTGGACCAACGTTGCGCTCCTCGCCGCGGCCGGTGTTTCGTGGGGGGCGAGCTTGCTGGGCACCTGGGCGCTCGCTCAGCGTTACATCCAGTCGAACCCTGCGACGGTCGAGTACTGGGCCGTGGGGTTCCCGCCCGACGGCGCCTCGCTCCGTGGCTTCCTGTCGTGGCTCGGCACCCGTGCCGAGGAGGTGATGGTTGCCCCGGTGGGCCTGTCCCTCGTCGGGCTCGGGTTGATCCTGTGCGCTCTCGGTGCGGCGGCGCTGGTGGCGCGGAAGCGCGTGTTACACCTTCTCCTCGTTGCTTCGGCGTTCCCGTTCACGATCGCCGGCTCGATCGTGGGCGTGTATCCCATCCATCGCCGGCTGTTGATGTTCGTCGTTCCGCTCGTCGTGTTACTGCTCGCAGCGTCGGCGGATTGGCCGCTTCGAGGCCGGCTCCGGTTCCTAACCGTCGCGTTCATCGTGCCGCTGATCGTCGTCTCGACGGTCCCCGCCGAGCGCTTCTGGCGGCTTTCACAGGAACCGGTCACGAACGAGGAAGCCCGCGTGATATTCGAAGAGGTCGCGCGCGGATGGAGGGCAGGGGACGCGCTCTACATCCACCCGGCTGCGGAGGCCGCGTACCGTTACTACGCGCCGCGCGTACCCGTTCGGGCATCGGGGATGATCGCTGCAAGCGCGGACCGGTGCCGTCTTGACGCGGCGCTGGCGCCGCTGCGGGAAGCCCGACGGGTTTGGTTCGTGTTCTCCCATCCCAGCCGGGTGCGCGAATGGATGATCATCCGCTCGTTCATGGGGATCGTCGGCCGGCCGGCTGGGGCGACCTTCGCTCACGGCGCGGAGGTGTACCTCTACGAGATGGGCTCACCTGCCGACCCGTCGGGCCGTGAGGTCATCCGCAACCGCTCGATCCGCTGCGCCGAGATCCGTCCCGTGTGAAGCCGCGGGCGACGAGATCCTCAGCCGCTCCAGCGGCCTGCGACGGGGAATGCGGAGCCGGCGCCGAACTCGAAGTCGACATCGATCGCTCCGTCCAGGCCGTTGCTCAGCATCCATCGTTCCCCGTCGACGAGGGCGGGCGTGTCCTTGCCGTCGCCGTCCCAGTCCCCTGCGAGGGGGGTTGCGGAGCCGTCTCCGAACGTGAGGACGATCTCGGCGATGCCGTCGAAGTCGTTGTTCAGGTACCAGGTTGAGCCGCGCACGACGCCCGGCGTATCGACGCCGTCGCCGTCCCAGTCGCCGACGACCGGCACGTCGGTGGCGTTCCCCATGGCGAACGTCTTCGTCGCGAGCGGTCCGAACTCGTCGTTGAGGTACCAGATGTTGCCGCGCACCACGCCGGGTGAGTCGATCCCGTCGCCGTCCCAGTCGCCGACGACGGGACGGTCTCCCGTGTTTCCGTACCCGAACGAGTGCTCGGCGGTGCTGTCGAAACCGTTGTTGAGGTGCCAGGTGTTCGTGCGGAAGACGCCGGGCGAGTCCCAGCCGTCCCCGTCCCAGTCTCCCGCGAGAGGGATATCCGTCGGATTCCCGAAGGTGATATCCGCGTCGGCGCTACTGTCGAAGCCGGTGTTGAAGCTCCACGTCGCGTCGTCCACCCGTGCCGGGGTCGAATGCGCGGGACCCCGCCAGTTGCCGACGACGGGCACGTCACTCGGGTTGCCGTACGCGAAGACGATGTCGGCCAGGCCGTCCTCCCCGTTGTTGAGGTACCAGGTGACACCGCGACGCACGCCGGCAGTTTCGGTTCCGTCGCCGTCCCAGTCGCCCACGACGTGCTGGTCGGTGGCGTTGCCGTAGAGGAAGCTCGTCTCGGCGATGCCGTCGTATCCCTCGTTCAGGTACCACCGATTGGCACGGACGAGTCCGGGGGTGTCCTTCCCGTCGCCGTCCCAGTCGCCGGCGATGGGGATGTCGGTCGAGCTGCCGAAGGCGAAC
>DATFGK010000111.1:0-6592 GCA_035249485.1 Actinomycetota bacterium
ATCCACGACCTCGCGGTCGTACCTCAGCACCGCGGGCGGCACGTCGGTGTCGAGCTCCTCGCAGCCGTCGAGCGGAAGGCCCGGGACCTGGGCTGCACCAAGCTCACGCTCGAGGTCGGCGACGCGAACGCGAAGGCGAAAGCGCTCTACCAGAAAGTCGGGTTCTCGCAGCCGTCGAGCCACGATGCGGGTGAGCTCATCTTCTACATGAAGGACATCGTGCCGTGACCAAGCTCGACCCCAACCCCGTCACCCCGTCGCGAGCTCGGCGGCGAGCTTCGACAGCGAGATCCCGCGCCGGAACGCCCGCACGAGGTCGGCATCGATGCCGTTCGTAAGGAAGGCGAAGCTCAGCCCGCTCGCGGGATCCGCCCACGCCGTCTGACCGCCGAGCCCGGGGCTCGCGAACGCCTTCGCTGAAACGCCCGGCCCGAACCCTCGGAGTGACTCGAAGCCGTCGTCCCCTGCCAGCACGAGCCCTCGCGTCCTGCTCGCCGACACCCGCGTATAGGGGTCGGGGTATGTGTTGCGCACGACGCCCGTCGCGTCGGTCAGAACCGCGGGGTCCCATCGCCCGTCCGGGTTGCGCAGGAGCGACTGGAAGAAGAGCGCAACATCGGCGGCCGTGCCCGTCGCCCCGGCGCCGGGCACGCCGGCCGCGCGGACCTCCGGCTCGTTGTAGCGGAGCAGGAGGTCACCCTCGATCTCGGGAACGTCGAACGTCTCGCCGGTTCCTCGATCGACCTTCCCGATCGTTGCCGGGTCGCCGACGATGACGACGTCGAGCGCCTCGGCGTGGCCGAGCGTGAGCCCATCGCCGGCGGTCTCGTTGACGAACGGCCGGTAGTCGGCGCCCGTCGCGCGTTCGACCAGCTCGGCCAGCACCCAATGCGCCGCCGTCGGGTGGTACTCGGTTTCGGTGCCGGGCTCGTGGTCGATCCGCCAGGTTGCGAAGCGCGCGACACGCCCCGCGCTCGTCGCGCCCTCCTCGGGCCGCATGGGCGCCCGCGCGAAGCCGGAGGTGTGGAGCAGCAACTGCTCCACGGTGACATGTTCCTTGCCGTTCGTCGCGAACTCCGGGACCAGCTCCGACACCCGTTGCTCGTAGCGGAGCCTGCCGTCGCCGACCAGACGCCAGACGGCGCCCGCCACCAAGGCCTTGGTAACCGAGAAGATCGTGTACCGGTCTTCCTTCGTCGCCGCGCCGAGCGTCTCGAACGCGATCAGCTCTCCGTCGCGCGCGACGGCCAGCTGGCACGAGGGAACCAGGCCCTCCTCGACGTCGCGCTCGGCCCGGCCGACGAGATCCGCGATCGTCACCGGGAAAGCCTTTCCTCGCCGGCCCGGCGTGTGTGACACTGGCACACATGGAGCGGATGACGGGCCTCGATGCGGGGTTCCTCTACATGGAAACGCCCACGCTCCACATGCACACGCTCAAGATCGGCGTGATCGATCCCGTCAACGTCGCCGGCGGTTATTCCTTCGAGCGCTTCAAAGAGGAGCTCTCCAAACGGCTTCACCTGCTGCCGCCGTTCCGTCGTCGGGTCGTCGATCTTCCGCGCGGGATCCACCATCCGATGTGGATCGAGGACCCGAACTTCGACTTCGACGCCCACCTGAAGCGAGCGACCGTCCCCGCGCCCGGCGGCGCACGGGAGATGGACCGCCTCATCGGCGAGATCGCCAGCACCCAGCTGCCGCGCGACCGCCCCCTGTGGGAGCTGACGGCACTCGAGGGCCTCGAGGACGGCCACGTCGCCTTCGTCGCGAAGATCCATCACGCCGCCGCCGACGGCGTTGCCGCCGCGGCGCTCCTCGCCAACATCCTCAGCGTCGACCCCGAGCCCTCCGACCCCGACCCGCCGGCGACACCGTGGCGCGGCGAGCCGATCCCCGACGCGCGGACGCTGGCGAAGGAAGGGCGTAAGGACAAGCGGGCATTGCTGCGCGTCATGCCGGACCTCTACAAGAAGACCCGCGCGAACGCGAAGGAGCTCGCGAAGTACCGGCAGAGCGCCACCGTCCAGACGCCCCGGCCGATCAAGGACGCGCCGCGCACCTCGTTCAACGGCCCGCTGACGTCGAACCGCGCCTTCGCGACGACCACGCTGCCGCTCGACGACTTCAAGAAGGTCAAGGAGGCGTACGGCGTCACGCTCAACGACGTCGTCCTCGACGTGGTCGGCTCGTCGGTGCGGCGCTACCTCGCCGAGCGAGGCGAGAAGCTCGACAAGCCGTTGATCGCCGGTGTGCCGGTCGCGACCGACAAGCCCGACGACGTGCGGCGGCTCGGCGGCAACAAGGTCTCGAACATGTTCACCTCGTTGTGCACCCACATCGCCGACCCCGTCGAGCGGCTCCGCGCGATCCACGAGATCACCAAGGAGGCGAAGGTCGTCCAGAACATCCTCGGTGCCGACACGATGGCCAGCTGGCTCGAATACGCGCCGCCGCGGCCGTTCAACTGGGTCATGCGGACGTACTCGCGGCGCGGCCTGGCCGCCAAGCATGCCCCGCCGATCAACCTGGTCGTCTCGAACGTGCCCGGCCCGCGGTCGCCGCTGTACATCGCCGGCGCGCGGCTGTCTGCCCTCTATTCGGTCGGTCCGATCCTCGAAGGGATCGGGCTCAACACGACGGTGTGGAGCTACATCGACCAGATGAACTTCGCGGCGATCTCGTGCTCGTCGCTGCTCCCCGAGGTCCACAAGGTCACCGACGGGCTACACGAATCGCTCGACGAGCTGCTGAAAGCCGCCGACCGCGCTTGATGGCGCTATCCGTCGCGATCCGGTCGGTCCCGCGTTGGCGGTAGAGGGGTTGCTCCCGCCGATGTCAGACAAGAGTACGTGCTGGTGTCAGACATGACGACGACACTTTGTCTGACAAGCCCAACGAGGAACTCCCTCCCGAGGCTCCCGGATCAGAGCCGCTCGATGATCGTCGCGTTGGCCTGACCGCCGCCCTCGCACATCGTCTGAAGACCGTACCGGCCGCCGGTGCGCTCGAGCTCGTGCAGGAGCGTCGTCATCAAGCGCGTGCCGGTCGCCCCGATCGGGTGGCCGAGCGCGATCGCTCCGCCGTTCACGTTCACCTTGGCCAGGTCGGCGCCCGTCTCCTTCTGCCACGCGAGGACGACCGGCGCGAACGCCTCGTTGATCTCGACGAGGTCGATGTCGTCGAGCGACATCCCGGTCTTCTCGAGGGCGTGGAACGTGGCGTTGATCGGAGCCGTCAGCATGTAGATCGGATCGGCGCCGCGGACGCCGAGGAAGTGGATCCGCGCGCGCGGCGTCCAGCCGTTGCGCTTCACGGCCGCCTCGTTCGCGACGAGCACCGCCGACGCCGCATCGTTCGTCGGAGACGAGACCGCCGCGGTCAGCGTCTTGGCGCCGGGGAGCAGATCCAGCGAGGCCATCTTCTCGAGCGAGGTGTCGCGCGGGCCCTCGTCGACCTTGAAGTCGCCGACCGGCGCGATCTCGCGATCGAAGCGTCCCTCGGTCTGCGCGCGGCGCGCGCGGGTGTGGGACTCGAGGGCGAAGACCTCCATGTCCTCGCGCGTGATGTTCCACTTCTCGGCGATCTTCTCGGCGCCGTGGAACTGCGAGACGGGCTCGGTGTTGTAGCGCTTCACCCATCCCTCGGAGCCGTGGAAGGTGTGGGGGAGTCCGAGGTCCTTGCCGATCTTCGATGCCGTGGCGATCGGGATCAGCGACATGTTCTGCACGCCGCCGGCGATCACGACGTCCATCGTTCCGCTCATCACGGCCTGCGCCGCGAAGTGGACGGCCTGCTGCGAGGAGCCGCACTGTCGGTCGATCGTGACGCCGGGGACGTCCTCCGGGTAGCCGGCGGCGAGCCACGCCGTGCGCGCGATGTCGCCGGCTTGCGGGCCGAGCTGGTCGATGCACCCGAAGATCACGTCGTCGACGGTCGCGGGGTCGACGCCCGATCGCTCGACGACCGCTCGCAAGACATGCGCCCCGAGGTCCGCCGGATGCATCTGGGACAGCGAACCGCCGCGCTTTCCGACCGGCGTTCGAACCGCGTCGATGATGTACGCCTCAGCCATCGCTCACCTCACACAGATCACGGAGGAGCCGTGTCCGAACAGCCCCTGGTTGATCGTTAGCCCTACGGTTGCATTCTCCACCTGCCGGCCCTCCGCCTGCCCACGGAGCTGCCACGTAACTTCGCAAACCTGCGCGATCGCCTGTGCCGGCACCGCCTCGCCGAAGCACGCCAGGCCGCCGCTGGGGTTCACCGGGACGCGCCCGCCGAGCGACGTATCCCCATCGTGGAGCAGCTTCACGGCCTCGCCTTCCTTGCAGAGGCCGATGTTCTCGTACCAGTCCAGTTCCAACGCCGTGGACAGGTCGTAGACTTCCGCGAGCGAGAGGTCCTCCGGACCGATCCCCGCCTCCTCCAGAGCCGCGTGCGCGATCGCGTCGCGGAACAGGCGCTCGGGCGGTGCGACGGTCGCCGCGGAGTCGGTCGCCAGGTACGGCATCTCGACCACCGTCTGCGGGAACGTCGGCGTCACCGTCGAAACCGCCGCGACCGTCACGGGATCGGCCACGCCGTGCCGTTTCGCGTACTCCATCGACGTGAGCACGAGCGCCGCCGCGCCGTCCGACGTGGTACAGATCTGCAGCAGCCGCAGCGGGTCCGAAACCATCTGGCTCCGGAGGACGTCCTCGACGGCGACCTCCTTGCGGTACCGTGCGTTCGGGTTGTTCAGCCCGTGCCGCGCGTTCTTGACCTTCACTTGAGCCCAGTCGGCCTCGGTCTCACCGTAGAGCTCCATCCGGCGCCGCGCGTACAACGCGAAGTAGGTGGGGTTGGTCGCGCCGACGAGACGGAACCGGAGCCAGTCCGCGTCGGTGCGCCGCTCGCCGCCGGACGGCGCAAGGAAGCCCTTCGGCGTCGTGTCGGAGCCGATCACGAGCGCGACGTCGCACAGCCCGGCGAGGATCCGCGCGCGCGCCGCGTCGATCGCCTGCGCGCCCGAGGCGCACGCCGCGTAGTTCGTCGCGATTCGCGCGCCCGACCAGCCGAGCGCCTGTGCGAACGTCGAGCCGGCGACGTAGCCGGGGTAGCCGTTCCGGACGGTCTCGCCGCCGGCGACGAACTGCACGTCGGTCCACGCCATCCCGGCGTCGCGCAACGCCTCTCGCGCGGCGACCACGCCGTACGACACGAAGTTCTTTCCCCACTTGCCCCACGGGTGCATGCCCGAGCCGAGCACGGCGACCCGGCCGCCGGTCATGCGTTCACCGGCTTCCACTTCCAAACCAGCTCGTCTGCGCCGGGGATGATCGGCTCGATGATGATCTCCATCTCGTCGCCGACCTTCAGACCGTCCAGCGCTGCTCCCTCGGCCACGCGTCCGAGCACCACGATCCGCTCCTCGGCGAGCTCGACGCCGGCGACGGCATAGGGCTCGAACGGCTCAGGGGACAGCGCGGGCGGGGGAGCGGCGAAGTGGTTGACCGAGAACGACCACACCCGGCCGCGCCGCGACAGCGGGACCCGTTCGAGATCGTCGAACGACTCGCAACGAGGGTTGGGGCAGCCGAAGATCTCCGGCGGGAACGCCACCGTCCCGCACGACGGGCAGCGTGCACCGATCAGGTGCGGTTCGGGCTCGGTATCGAACCAGCCGTCGACGGCGGGAACAGGGGCTTCGGGCATCAAGCCATTGTTTCTGACGACCCGTCAGATTTCAACCGACGGCGCTGGTTGGTGAGATTGGGCCGGTCGTCACACTGGAAATCAGAGTCTGCGATGTGTATCGATGTGTATCATGAAAACTATGGGACGCACGAACATCGTTATTGACGACGAGCTCGTCGCGAAAGTTATGAAGCTCTACGACCTTCCGACGAAGCGGGCCGCGGTTCAGTTCGCGCTCGAGCGGCTCGTGGGGAAGAAGCGCTACACGCCGCGCGACATGCTTGACCTCCGCGGTATCGGGTGGGACGGAGACCTCGACGCGATGCGTGCATCGCGGAACTTCGACGAGTGATAGTCGCCGACACGTCCGCCTGGGTCGAGCACCTCCGCGGCAGCGATCATCCCGTGGGTCTCGTCTTGGAGGGGTTACTCGAGCGCCAGGTCGACGTAGCCGTCACGGAGGTAGTCATCGCCGAGCTCCTCGGGGGGATGCTTTCTCGGGCGGCTTTCTTCGGTCTCCGAGAACGCTTGTTGTCGTTGCCAATGCTCCCGCTCGAAGGCTTTGCCGACTTCGAAGAGGCCGCACTCCTCTATCGATCGTGCCGTCTCGCCGGCGAAACTCCTCGAGGGATAGTGGACTGCTTGATCGCAGTACCGGCGATGAAAGCGGGAGCCGAGATCCTCCACAAGAATCGCGACTTCGACGTGATCGCGCGGCACTCGCCGCTCAAGATCTACCGGCCGCGCTGATTTACCGCATCAAGCCTTTGCCGGTGATCAGCGGGAGGTCGAGCGCCGAAAGCACCCCCGGCGGCGCGTTCACGACCGATGGGATCGCGTTCAGCAGCCGCGTCGCGGTGACGATCAGGCCGCCGGAGTTCTCGTCCCCGCCGTCGCCTTCCATCTCGAGCGT
>DATFGK010000112.1:0-14260 GCA_035249485.1 Actinomycetota bacterium
GATAGACTCCGTTGCCGATGAAACGGCCCGTCTCGCTCGTGATCGCTGCGGCGATGCTTTTCGCGCTCGCCGCTTGCGGGGGCGGTGAACCTCCGGCAGCATCGCCGAGCCCGACGACGAGCGCCCGCCTCAGCTCCACCGCGAAGGTGACGATCCTCGAGCCGGTCGCAGGAGCGGTCGTCCAAGGCGGAAAGGTCCGCGTCCGGATAAAGCTCGACGGCGGCGTGATCGTTCCGCAGGTCTCTTCGAACCTGAAACCGAACGAGGGACACATCCACCTGTTGCTCGACGGCCGGGTCGTGCAGCTGCTCGGCTCGCTGGACGAGATGATCGACGTCGCGCCCGGCGCGCACCTGTTGCAGGTCGAGTTCGTGGCGGCCGATCACGGCTTCTTCAGCCCTCGCGTCATAACCGCCGTGTCCTTCGAGGCCGCATGACGCTCGACGCCGTGCGCGCGGGGACCCCGCGCGCCGCCTCACCAACACACGTCTCCGCGGGCTTGACGCTCCTCGCAGGATCCGCGGCGCTGCTGTCGCGCCCGGTGTCGGACGCCTTCATCCCGATCACCGTCGTCGTCGCGATCGCCGGCTCGCTCCATCCGCTACCGAACCACTATCGGTTCCGGGACGACCGCCGCACCTGGCTCGCCGTGGTCGGACTCGGCATCGCGGCGTTCGCCGTGGCTCGAGGTGCCCTCGGCGGGAGTCTGATACCGCCTCCGACGACTTGGCTGCTCGTGTCCGTTACGGTCGCGGCCGTTGCCGAGGAGCTCTTCTTCCGGCGGTTCATGTTCGGCGTCCTCGCCGGCCGCGGCATCCCGCTGGCGATCGCACTCTCGTCCGCAGCATTCGCGCTCGTTCACGTCACCCTCTGGGGGTGGCGAGCCGTCCCGGTCGATCTCGCCGCCGGGGCGCTCCTCGGATGGCAGCGATGGGTGACCGGCTCGTGGACGGCGCCGGCGGTGACGCACGCTGCCGCGAACATCTTGATGCTGCTATGAGCCGGCGGCGTCTCACGTTCGGCGTTGCCTTCATCGCCGTCTACCTCACGAGCGCGCTCGTGCTGGCCGGACGCGGCCCGGTCCTTCCGCTCTACGACACCGGCCCGCTGCCGAGCGAGCCGTACCGGTGGGTGAACCCGCCCGAGGAGTTCCAGGCCGGGAACCTGGCCCCGGAAGGGACGAGACAAGAGGTCGCCTTAACGGAGAAGGGGTCCGTCTCAGCGACCGTGGTCACGCCGGACGGACAGGCGTACCTCGCGCTCCGAGAAGGCTCGTTCGCGGCGAAGCTCGGCGAGATCGCCGTGATGGTCGACATCCAGCCGAAGGATCCCGCGACGCTCGGAGAGCCGCCCCCCGCAACCCGATACGACGGAAACGCGTACGTGATGACTGCCACGTACGCCAAGGATGGCTCGACGGCGGAGCTCGTGACGCCGGCGACGGTCGTTCTGCGTTCACCGCTCGGTGGGACGCGACTGCTACGACACGAGCCCAGCGTGAACTGGGTCGAGATCAGCGAAGCGACGGCAGTCTCGGCCAGCCTCCAGGTGTTCGCGGAGACGACGAGGCTCGGGACGTTCGTGGCCGCGCTTACGCTTCACGGAAAGCCGTTCCCGTGGCTGCCGGTCTCGCTCGGTGCGTCGGCGGTCGCGGTCGCCGCGGGCTGGTACGCGGCGTCGCGAGCTCGTGCGAAGAAACAGCCGCCCAACCGACAGGCACGGCGGCAAGCGGCGCGCGGAACCGGCGGGCAGGCCGCCGCGCCCGGCTTCCGGCGACCGCCGCCGAAGAAACGCAAGCGACGCTAGGCGCCCGGCTCCGGCGGCCGGAGCGGAAGCTCCAGCGTGAACTCCGAACCCCGGCCCGGCTCGCTGTCGACGAGGATCCGTCCGCCGTGCGCCTCGACGATCTTCTTGCTGATGTAGAGGCCGAGACCCGTGCCGCGCACCTTCTGCGTGTCCGGCGTGCGCAACCGCGCGAACCGCTGGAAGAGATTCGCGATGTCCTCCGGCGGGATGCCGGCACCGCGGTCGATGACGGCGATGCGAAGGGTCGAGGTGTCGCTCGACGCCTGCAACGCCACCGGCGCTCCCGCCGGTGAGTACCGGCACGCGTTCGAGATCAGGTTCATCAGCACCTGTTTGAGTCGGTCGGCATCCCCCGTCGCCTCCGGAAGGTCGGGCGGGGCGTCGACGAGGATCTGGTTCGCCGGCCACGACGCTCGCGCTTCCTCGGCGCACTCGGCGACGAGCCGATTCGGCTCGAACGAGATGAACGCGTAGGAGAACGTGTCCGACTCGAGCCGCGACACGTCGAGGACGTTGTCCACCAACGCCGCCATCCGATCGACCTGCCGGACGATCGCTTCGTACGCCAGCGTCCGCTGCTCGCCGGGCAACGACTCGGGCCGGTCGCGCAGCAGCTGGCCGAAGCCGCGGATCGTCGCGAGCGGGTTCCGCAGCTCGTGCGAGATCATCGACACGAAGTCGGTGCGCATGCGGTCCACTTCCTCGAGTCGCGACACGGCGTCGCGCTCCCGACGGAACGCGGCCGTGACCGGCCGCTCGATGACGCTCGTGCCGACGACCCACGCCGCGACCACCGCGAGCACGCCGACCACCCCGAGCCCGATGATCGCGAGCCAGAACGTGCGGTTGACGTCGGCGAACGCCGCCTTCGTCGAGATCCCGACCGCCACGGAGACGTCGCCGCCGCCCTCGAGCCGCGTGAACCCGTACAGCCGGCGAACCCCATCGAGCCCCGGCACCTCGACCGCTCCCTGGCCGGCTGAGCGGATCGCGCGCACGAGCTCGGACTCGGGAAGGTGCTTGCCGACGAGCCCGACCGGGTCGGGCGAGCGAGCGAGGATCGTGCCGGTGCCGTCCACGACCACGACCGCCGAGCCGGCCGGCAGATCGGCCTCGCTCGCAACGTTCTCGAACGCATCGAGAGTCAGTGCGGCGAACGCGACCGCGTGCAGCCGGTCGCGCGTGTCGAGGACCGGAATCCCGAATCCGAGCGACGGTTCCCCGGTGATCCGCCCGATGATGAAATCGCCGACCGCGAACTCTCGCGTTTCGACGGCCTTCGTGAAGTACGCGCGGTCGCCGACGTCCACCGCTCCCTGAGCAGGGACCGCGCTGCAGATCACGTTCCCGTCGGGTACTTCGGCGAGCCCGACGTTCAAGTAGTTGGGGAACCTCGCGAGCAGATCGCGAACCAAACCTGTGCAGCGCGCGGGTTCCGCCGAGCGGATCTCCGGCGCCTGCGCGAGTGCGGTGAGGAACTGGCGAGCGCCCTCGATCGCAGCCTGGTGCCCGGCGGAAGACAGGCGAGCAAGCCGCAACGCGTTCTCCTCGACCTGACGCGTGAGCGTGTTGCGGTTCCCGATCGCGCTGATCGCGACGAGCGCCAAGGCGGGCAGCACGGCAAGCAGTACGAGCAGCACGAGTCGGAGGCGAAGCCCGGCCGAAGAAGGAGTTGCGTCCGGGTCGGGCGAAGACACGTCGAGAGTGTACCGTTCGTACGCTCTTTTCCCGTTCATGTCGCAGTTGCGGGAAAACGCTGTGCTACGCTCGCCAGCCCGAACAGCCGAGCAAACGAAGAAAGATGGAAAGCCCACAGACGATCCGCGTAGTCGTCGTCGACGATCACGAGATGCTCGTGCAAGGACTGCGCGCGGCGCTCGCGATGGAAGGCGACATCGAGGTCGTTGCGTCGGCCGGCTCCGTCGAGGACGCGTGCGCGTCGGTGCGCATGCACGCACCCGACGTCGTGCTCATGGACTTCGAGCTCCCCGACGGCGACGGCGCGGTCGCAACCGAACGCATCAAGGCGGATCTCCCCTCGGTCCAAGTCGTCATGGTCACGTCGTTCGACGACGAAGCGGTGCTCGTTCGCGCGATCGAAGCCGGCTGTTCGGGGTTCATCACGAAGCACAAAGCGATCAGCGAGGTCGCAAGCGCCGTGCGGGCGGCCAGCTCGGGCGAGGCCTTGATCTCTCCGTCGATGCTCGCTCGTTTGCTCCCGCGGCTGCGGCGCAAGGAACGCGGCGTGGGAGTCGACCTCACGCCGCGTGAGATGGAGATCTTGAAGTACCTCGCGGCGGGCATGTCGAACGCCGCGATCGCCGAGCGACTCGTCCTGAGCCTGCACACGGTGCGCAACCATGTGCAGAACGTGATCGGGAAGTTGGGCGCCCACTCCAAGCTCGAGGCCGTCGCGACCGCGGTGCGTGAGGGGATCCTCCGACAGGCCTGACTCTGCACTATCGCGGCTAGTGCATCTGACTCTGGTTGCCTCCTTCGGCCGGTGCGTCAATGGTGCATGACCCGGGATCATCGTTCGCCGGGCGGGTAGTGGGGACGAATGTCGGCAACCGGCACCATCCGGATCGAGCGGCCCTTCGACGAGCTGGCCGAGCTTCTTTCGATCCGGCCCGCTGATTGGCTCGTGCCCTTCGTCCGTATCGCCGCGTATGCGGGGGAGGCGGCCGCAGGCCGTTCCATCCACATCCCGTCGCCACCCGGCAAGCGTCAGATCTCGGTCGAGCTGTTCCCGGTCGCCGCCGGCGACGGATACGAGGAGCTCGTCGTGCCGCTCCGATGGCGCACCGCCGGCTTCGACTGGGTGCCGCCGTCGTACGCGGGACGCCTGTTCCTCCGGGGGATATCGAACCGGGTCTCGGAGATCACGCTCGACGGGTCGTACGCGCTTCCCGCGTCGGCCCTCGATCAGCGTCACGCCCTCGCGACCCAAGTGGCGACGCAGGCAACGGTCATGACGCTCCTCCGCTCGTTCCAGGTCGCGGTCGAGGAGCAAGCCCGCCAGACGGGCTGACCCAGACCGACCCGGCGGAGGCCGGGGCGCTCCCCAGCTAGTGCATCCGACCCATCCCGTTTTGGGGCACGTGCAACTGTTGGTCCCCTGCCCATTTCCGATGAGATAGGCGAGGAAGAAATGCAACACCGGAGTCACCAGCCAGCGGGGGAGAACGACCTGCATCCTGCGGGGGAGGGAACCGGGATCCGGTTCCCAGCAGGCGAAGGGGCCCCCGGCGACGGGGGCCTCGCACCATCAGGGCCCGGCCGGGGGTCGGAAAACCGGATCGAACGGAGGAGCTCGATGGGATCGAAGCAGAACCCGAAGTCGGTCCACGCTCCTCGCTCGCGCGTCGTCTCGTATCGAGGCGAGCCTTTCGCACCGGCGACGTCGAGCTACCGCACGGTCTCGAGCCGCTCGCTCAACCTCACCACGGTCGCGGACTCCGGCTACGGCCCGAGCGCGGTCGATCGCCTGGCGGATCTCGGCTCACTCGGACCGCTCGCGCTCGCCGCGGTCTGGGAGGCGGCGTTCGCCTTCGAGGCCGGTCCGCTCTCGACCTGGGACAACTAGCTTCTTCGCGGCGGCGCCCTACGCCGCCTGATGAGCGGCCGAGCAGTACGCGAAGCGCCGCGCCTCATACCAACCGAAGTCCGCGGCAGCGATGATCTGTGCCCATAACGTCGAGTAGGTCTCGATCTGCTGCATCACGAGGGCGCGCTCGCCGTCGTTCCGCGCGAGCGTCAGTCGCTCGGCGTTGCGCCACGCCCCTTCGCGCCAGAGCTTGAGCATCTCGAGCGCGCCCATCTCGTCGACGGGCGATGGGGAAGCATCGGCGAACGTCACGAGGGGGTCGTAGAGGCGGCCGACCTCGTCCTCGATGTGATCGAGGACGCCGGCGAGGATCTCGTTGACCGCGTCGTGATCGGTCTTGCGGGAGCCACCGTCCGGCTTCACGAGCCCGACGGCGGCGAGCGCCACCGGCAGGTCGCGCTGGATGTGCGCGTTCATCCCGAGGAACACATCCTGTACAGCGTTCGTCCGGCCTTGCGTCGCCGCATCGAACGCGATCGTCCACGCCGGGGGCGCGTCACCGGTCTCGTACGCATCGGTCGCCGCGAAGAACAGGTCGGCGAAGAGCCGGTCGAGCTGGATGATCGCGTCCTGGTCTTCGAAGAAGCCGGTGCCGAGCGTCTCGCGGAAGGCTTCGGTCGTGAGCAGGTAGGTGAGCGCGAAGACCGCGCGCGGGTCGCAAGAGGAATCGAGCGGCCCATAGTTCGCGACCATGTCCGCGATGACGCCGTCGACGCACGCCGCAGTGGGCTGAGCGCCGCACGGTTGCGCCGGATCGGCGGCGGCGGGGACGGCACGCGGCGGAAGGAGCGCGCTCCACGGAACGTTCCCCAGCGGATGGTCCGCGCGCGGCGCGCCGGGAACGATCAAGAGGATCGCGACCAGGCCGATCGTCATCGCGACCGGCAGCCGTCGCGACCGTGTATCGCCGAGCTCGAGGCGTCGCATCCCAGCCAACCTATCCGGACGGCCCGCTCATGGGAAGATACCGACCCGGACTTCTCCCAGGAGCCGATCGTTTGAGCACGAAGAGCAACTCGCTGTTCCGAGCCCTCGATCACCGCGACTTCCGGCTCCTCTGGGGCTCGCAGATCCTCAGCGAGCTCGGCGACTGGGCCGGACGTCTCGCGCTCGGCGTCCTCGTGCTCGACCGCACCGGGTCGAAGGTGCTCACGGCCGCGGTGACGGGGATCAGCCTCCTGCCGTGGGTTGGGCTGGGCCAGGCGCTCGCCGCCTTCGGCGAGCGGTTCCCGCGCCGCACGATGATGATCGTCTCGGACCTCATCCGCGCCGTCGCGTTCTTCGCGATGATCGCCGTAGAGCCGGCGTGGGCGCTTCTGCTCCTTGCGTTCATCGCCGCTTCGGCCACTCCGCCTTTCGAGGCCGCGCGCGCCGCGTTCCTTCCCGAGGTCGTCTCGGAGGAGCGCTACGGCGACGCGCTGGCGCTGAGCAACATCACGTATCAGGTCGTGCTGGTGCTCGGATACATGGCCGGGGGCGGGCTCGTCGTACTCGCCGGGGCGGAGGGCGCGCTCGCGATCAACGCCGCGACCTTCGGGCTGAGCGCGCTGCTGCTGGCGTTCCTTTCCGGCGGCCGGTTCGGCCGGGCGGCGCAGGCCGTCGGGGCCAGTATCCGCGCGGCCGCGCGGACGATCATGGGCGATCCGTACCTGCGGCGGGCGGCCGTGCTGGCGACGATCGGCGCGTCGAGCGCGATCGTGGCCGAGGCGCTCGTCGTCGTCTACGTCCGCGAGAACCTGAGCGGATCGGACGCCGAGATCGGTCTCATGGCTGCGACGGTGCCGCTCGGCACGATCCTCGCGTCGATGCTCGTCCGGCGGCACGGCAAGCCCGACGATCTGCTGCGGACCTCCGCGCTCGTCGTCCTGCTCGGGTCGGCCGGCGGGATCCTGTGGTTCCTGATCGAGCCGCCGAACTACTGGGCGGCGGCCGGGTTCTTCTCGGTCGGGGTTGTGTTCGCGATGGTGATCCCCGCGTACGCCGTCGTCGGAACGCGATTACCCGAGGACATCCGGGCGACCGCGTTCGGGCTCTTGCAGGGCATGCTCCTCGGGGGTCAGGCGCTCGCGAGCATCATCGGCGGCGGGGTGGCGGTGTTGGTCGGGCCGGGCCCGGCGTCGGCGTTCGCACTGTTCCCCGCGCTGGGGTACGCGGCGTTCGCGTTCCTCGTTCCGCCGGGCGGGAAGCTGAGGATCCCCTGGCTCGCCGCGCGTGACGCGGGTCGCTAGGCCCCGTACTTCTTGAGCCGCCCGGCGTGGGCGAGCATAAGCGGCATCAACGTCATCGTCGGGCGGATGCCGAGCGCGCCGCGCGCGCACCAGCGTTCCCCGAACCGGTCGACCTCGTCGCGCTGTCGCCGCGTCGACCACAGCAGCGTCGGCACCGGATGCCAGGAGTGCGCCGCCATCTGCGTCGGCGTCGCGTGGTCGCCCGACACGACGATCACGTCCGGCCCGAGCTCGCGCAGGGCCGGCACCGCGGCGTCGAGCTGCTCGATCGCGGCGACCTTGCGAGGCCGGTCTCCGTCCTCCCCGGCCGAGTCCGTGTACTTGTGGTGCAGGAAGAAGAAGTCGTAGTCGTTCCAGGCTTCCCGCACGACGGCGATCTGCTCGTCGAGATCCTTCGGCCGGCCGAGCACGTCCATGCCGAGGATCCGCGCGATCCCGCGGTACATCGGATAGATCGCGACCGCGCCGGCGCGGAGGCCGTAGCGTTCGTCGAACGACGGCATGTCGCGCAGCGAGTCGAAGCCGCGGAGCAGCAATCCGTTGGCCTTCGGCTCGTCGCGCAGCACGTTCCGCACCTGCGTCGAGAGCTCGTTGACCAGCTCCGCCGTCCGCTTGGCTTGCGGATCGAGGGGGCTCGACCCGAGCGGCGGCACGCCGGTCTTCTGCGGGTCGGTGTCGGTGATCCGCGGGTCGAGCCCGTCGCCGCGGAGGACGACCAGCACCCGGTGCTCGCGCTCGGGGACGAAGAACGCTTCGACGCCGTTGCCCAGCCGCACCTCGCGGCGGAGACGCTCGACGACCGCCGTCGCCTCGGGGTCGGGGATCCGCGCGGCGCGGCGGTCGAGGATCGTCCCGTCGGGGGCGAGGGTCGCGAAGTTGCCGCGCGCGGCGACGTCGCCCGGTGCCAGCTCGAACTCGAGCCCGGCCGCGCTGAGCGCGCCGCGCCCGAGCTCGAAGACCTCGGGGTCGTATCCGAACAGCGCCAGATGGCCGGGGCCCGAGCCGGGGGTGATGCCGGGCCCGACCGGCTCGACCAGGCCGGTGATCCCGTCGGCGGCGAGCGCGTCCAGGTTCGGCGTGGCGGCTTCCTCGAGCTCGGTGTCGTGCTCGGCGTCCGCGAAACCGCCGAGCCCGTCCATCACGACGAGCAGCAGCTTGGTCGTCGCGTCGCGGATCGTGAGCGGTGCGAGGTCCATCGGACTCATGCTACCGGCTCGGATCGGTGCTCCCGGGTGAGAGGCGAGCCCGCGACTCCCGGGCCGCCCAGCCGTAGATCCCCTTCGCCATCAGCGCCGGCTCGGCGCGGACGCGCGCTTCGTAGACCTCGGCGCGGATCTCGTGAAGGGTCGCGTTCTCCGGATCGGCGAGGGCTGCCGTCTCTGCCAGATGAGCCGCCAGGCGAAGGTTCCCTTCCCCGGCCAGCACCCGCGCCCGCTCGGCCAGCACCCGCGGTCCGCCGGCGAGCGTCGCCAGCTCGCGCGCGAGCTCGGTCTCCGAAGCCGGCTTGAGCGTCGCGGGGTTCCCGTCGAACCAGCCCCCGTACAGACGCCAGACGTTGTGGATGATGAACTCCGGGTCGTCGTAGACGGGCCGGAGATACGGCCGCTCGATCAGGTGCTCGGGCGCGCGGACGGCGTGCACGATGTCGTCGAGGCGCGCGCCGTCGTTCATCATCCGCACGGTTTCGTCGTGGATGTGCTCGAGCAGCGCGGCGGTGTCGGTCAATGTTTGCCTGATGCGGTCGGCCCCGACGATCGGCAAGCCGTGGCCGGGCAGGAGCACCTCGGCGCCGAGCGACGCCATCTCGCGGAGCGCCGTCGCCCACTCGCTCGGGTAGCGCTGGACCTTCTGCGGGTTCCCGGCGTTCGGCGAGGCCCAGATGACGAAGTCGCCCGTGCAGAGCACCTTGCGGCCGGGCACCCAGGTCCAGGTGTGATCGTCGGTCTCGCCTCGGGCGTGGTGCAGCTCGAAGGTCTCGCCGCCGAGCTCGACCGTCAGCGTGTCGCGATACGTGACGTCGGGGTAGCGGTACTCGGTCGGCCACTCGAGCTGGTCGACCCCGAACTGGCGGCGGTTGATCCAGGAGTTGAAGCCGGCCGTGAGCACGTACCGCCGGAAGCGCGCCGGCATCGCTTCGTGCGCGATGACGCGTGCCGGTCCCCGGCCCTCTTGCTCGAAGACCGGAACACCGAAGACGTGGTCGACGTGGCCGTGCGAGTACACCGCGGTGTGGAGCGGATCGTCGGACCAGCCGCGGATCACTTCATGAACCGAGCTCGCCACGAAGACCGCGCCCGTGTCGACGAGCAGCAGCCCCTCGTCGGTCGCGAACGTGCTGACATTCGCGAACGAGGCGACGAACAACGTGCGGTCGGCGACCTCGACGTGCTCGCCGCCGGCCGCGAACGGGAAGCGATCCTCGATGCCGATCTCGCCCCGCCAGAGCCGGTCGGCGGTCTCGAGCAGGTCGCCGGTCACGAGGGAACGCCGACGGTCGGCTTCGTCTTGCGTTTGCTCGACTTCTTCGGGAAGCCGGGAGCGATCATCGTCTTGATCTTGTCGCGGCGGTGGCGGCCGGGGAACGCGGCTTCCTCCGCTTTCTCCATCGCCTCTTCGGCGTCGACCGCGTCGAGCTCGACGACGCGATCGGCCTTGATCTGGACGAGCACTCGGTAGCGCATGGACTCAGATTCTGCGAGGGGAAGGGGTCTCGCGCCAAAAGGGGGGCCGTCTATTGGCCGATGCGACCGTCGATCCGCTCGCGCAAAAGGTCAACGTGACCGAGGTGGCGGGCGTACTCATAGATCATCGAGACCAGCACCTCGCGCAGCGACATCGACCCGCCACCGCTGCCGTGCTCATTCAAGGGATCGTCGCCGGTGATGTCGAGATTGGGCGCCTCGGCCACGAATCGCGTGGCGAAGTCAACCTCCGCATGCCATGCATCCCACGCCTCCGCAACCACTTGAGGGTCGGGAACGGCACCATCGAAATCACCGTCGCGGTCGTTGTCGGAGGTGTACAGCCGGGGAGCGTCCTGTCCCGCCATCATCTCCCGGAACGTCCTGCGCTCTTGCTCGGCCAGATGTCGCACCAGCCCCAGCAGCGACATCGTCGACGGCTCGACGGAACGACGCGCCATGGCGTTCGCATCAAGACCTTCGCACTTCATCTCCAACGTGAGGCGTGCAACGCGCAGGGTTTCGACCAGCGTGGTGCGCTCGTCGCCCAACGACGGTCCGTTCTCACGCGGGTCGTCGTCGGACGGCCTGCCGTCCTCGGTGAACATGTCGGCTCGTCGGGTCGTCGCCATGGCGTTTGCTCCGGGGGCGGGACTCGAACCCGCAACCTACGGATTAACAGTCCGCCGCGCTGCCAATTGCGCCACCCCGGAATGGGTCCGCGGAGTATAACGCGCCGAGCCGGGCCTCGATGACGAACCGGGGCGAAACCCGGACTTTTTCCGCGGCTTTACGAGCCGAGCGTCTTGAGGTCGACCGACTCGTCGCGCAGCGACGCCTCGTCGACCGGCTTCCGCGCCTTGATGATGCCCATCCCGCGGCGCAGTTCCTTGCCGCGGTTCAGCGCCGCGATCGCGTCGACGAGCCCGTCCTTGATGTAGAAGGCGAGGAACGAACGCTCGGGGATCGAGCCGCGGATCACGAGCGAGTCCCACTCGCGATGGTGCCCGGCGTACTGGATGTTCGCGTCGTACTGGTCGGACCAGAACCAGTGCACCTCGGTGTAGGGGTCCTCGGACCCCAGCATGCTCTTGGCCGCGTGCGTGCCGTGGCGCATCGCGTTCTGCCAGTGCTCGACACGCATCCGGCGGCCGTACAGCGGATGGAAGTGATTGGCGATGTCGCCGGCGGCGTAGACGCCTTCGACGTTGGTCCGGCATCGCTCGTCGACGACGATCCCGTTGTCGACCTCGATATCGGTCCCGGCGACGGGGTCGGTGACCGGCTCGACGCCGACGCCGACGACCACCATGTCGGCCGGGATCCGCTCGCCGGACTTCGTCACGACGGTCTCGACCCGATCCGATCCTTCGAACGACGTGGCGACGTCCTCGAAGCGCATGTGGACGCCGTGGTCGGCGTGCAGCGCCCCGATCGAGCCCCCGACCTCGGCGCCGAGCACGCGGTGCAACGGCGTGGGCGTCGGCTCGATCGCGGTGACGTCGAGTCCCAACGTCCGCAGCGACGCGGCGACCTCCGCGCCGATGAAGCCCATCCCAACCACGACCGCGTGCTTCGCCTTCGAAGCGTCTTCCCGGATCGCCGTCGATTCTTCGACGGTGCGGAGCTGGTGCATCCCGGCCAGCTCGACGCCGGGCGCCTGGAGCTTGCGGTTCCGAACGCCGGTGGCGATCAAGACCTTGTCGTAGCCGATCCGTTCGCCGCCCGCGAGCACGACCTCGCGGGCCGATGTGTCGAGTGTCTCGACGGTCTCGCCGAAGCGGGTATCGATGTTGTTGGTCGCCCACCAGTCGGCGGGCTTCACGAGCGATTTCTCGAACGGCTGCTCGCCGCGGGCGTACTCCTTGGACAGCGGCGGACGTTCATACGGAGGGTGCTTCTCGGCGCCGATCATGATCACCGGGCCGTCGAAGCCCTCATGCCGGAGCGCGACGGCGGCCGAGCCTCCGGTGAGGCTGGCGCCGACGATGACGATGGGCCCGCTCATGCGGGCGCCAGTCTAAGCGGCCGAGGCCTCACGCACGATCTGCTCGCGCGCGGTCGGCGAGAGGCGCGCACGTTCCTTCTCGGTGAGGCCGCCCCAGATCCCGAAGCGCTCGTTGCGTTCGAGGGCGAAAGCGAGGCAGGCGATACGGACCGGGCAGGTCGCGCAGATGGCCCTCCCGGGGACGGCCTCCTCCTCGGTCGCGGGGAAGAACAGCTCGGCGTCGACCCCCCGGCACGAGGCTTGCTCCTGCCAGGTGTAATCGGTCGTGACCCGGTCCGTCTCCACGATCCTCCTCATCGAAGTCAATCCTTCCCGCAGCTCACCGCCGGTAACCCGGCCGCAACCGCTCCAACGCCGGGGACCTGCGATTTCTTCCCCGGTCCGGTATGGTCCCCGCCCGTGACGACCCCATTCGCTCGGCGGTTCCTTGCAGTGCTGGAGCCGATCGTCTCGATGATCTATTTCAGCCCGGAGGGCTTCGAGGAGTACGCGGCCCTCGGCATAACGGACGGCTGGGCCGGGTACTTCCGCTCCCGATCGGCCGCCATGGGGGCCGTCTCGGCGGAGGTCGTCGCGGCGACCTTCTACAACTTCAACCCGGCGCTCGTTCGGAGGAGCATCGCGTGGGACGTCCCCCCCGAGGACGTCTATGCTGCGCGGCTGCGAGCCGCCCGGCGGACGCTGGAGCGGCTCCTCGGCGACGAGTCGGGCTTCGACCTGGAGACGACATCGCGGCTGCTCCGGCCCCTGGTCGAGGCATGTCCGATGGAAGGCCGCCCGATCGCGGCGCCCCACGCCGCCCTCCAATGGCCCGACGATCCGCTGCTCGGCACCTGGCACGGCGCCAACGTCCTTCGCGAGTTCCGCGGCGACGGCCACGTGGCCGCCTTGATGCTGCACGGCATCGCTCCGGTTGAAGCGTTGCTTCTCCAGGTCGGGTACATGGGCCTCTCCGGCAAGGCGCGTGAGTGGTTCTTCCTCACCCGCGAGTGGGACGAGGCCGCGCAGAAGGAAAGCGCTGCCGTGCTCATGGATCGGGGATTCCTCGACGCCGACGGCGCGCTGACGGACGGCGGCGGAAAGTTCCGCGGGATGCTCGAGCACGACACCGACCGCGCCGCTGCCGCGCCCTTCGTCGCGGCCGGCGGTGAGCGGTGCGAGGAGATCTTGAGACTCCTGGAGCCGATCGCCAACAAGGTCCTGGCCGAGCGCGGCGTGCCCAGGAATCTCGGCCGGATGGATCCGGCCAATCCGCTGGGTTCGGCCTGAGCGATCCGGCGCGCAGGATTCCGGGCCGCGTGCGGCCAACCAGTCTCGTATGAAGCGGAGCATCACGCTCGCGGCCGTGGGGCTTCTGCTCGCGCTCGGCGCGGGCTCACCTTCGGTGGGAGGGCCATCGGAGCCCACGTTCCGGGCCGACGCGCCGTTCATCCGCGACGGCGCCGGGCGGGTGCGGTTCTTCCACGGTGTCAACGCCGTTTGGAAGAAAGCGCCCTACTACCCGCCGTCGAGCGTCTACCCCGAGCCGTTCGCGGTGCCGACCGAGCAGAGCTTCTTCGACGAGCGGGACGGCGCCTTCCTCAGAGACAACGGGCTGAACAGCGTGCGGCTCGGCTCACTGTGGGTCGGAACGGAGCCCGAGAAGGATTCGTTCGACGAGACCTATCTCGACCGGGTGCAGGAGCTCGTCAAGATGCTCGCCGAGCACGACGTGACGGTCGTGATCGACTCGCATCAGGACATGTACAACGAACGATTCGACGGCGAAGGGTTCCCCGACTGGGCGACCCACAACGCGCTCGTCCTGCCCGGCGACCGCGAGGTGACGATCCCGCCGACGAACTGCTGCGGGTTCCCCGGCAACTACTTCACGCCGGCGGCGTCGTCGGCGTTCGACAACCTCTGGCTGAACCGCTTCGGGCTCTGGGAC
>DATFGK010000113.1:0-8470 GCA_035249485.1 Actinomycetota bacterium
CTCGACATGCTCCGGTCGCGCGAGTCGCGCCGCGAGGAGCCCATCGGTGACTCGGTTCCCACGACCGCCGGCGCCGTGGATCCCGAGCACGAAGCGATGCTGGGCGACTCGATCGGCCTCGCGATGCTCGTCGTGCTCCAGACCCTCACACCCGGCGAGCGCGTGGCCTTCGTGCTGCACGACATGTTCGGCGTGTCCTTCGACGAGATCTCAACGATCGTCGGACGCTCGCCTGCCGCTACGAGGCAGCTCGCGAGCCGCGCGCGCCGTCGCGTGCAAGGCGCGGACCCGATGCCCGAGGCCGACTCCGCTCGAAAGCGTCAGATCGTCGAGGCCTTCCTGGCCGCCGCGCGAGGCGGCGACTTCGCCGGCCTGCTGGCTCTGCTCGACCCAGAGGTGGTGCTGCGTGCCGACGCTGCGGCCGTCAAGACCGGCGCGACCGACGAGGTGCGCGGCGCCGCTGCCGTGGCAGAGACCTTCTCGGGCCGGGCCCGGGTCGCACGGACGGCGCTCGTGAACGGCTCCCCCGGAGCGGTGTGGGCGGTCGGCGGCAAGCCGCGCGTCGTCTTCGCGTTCTCGATCGAGGACGGCCGGATCGTCGAGATCGAGCTCTTGGCGGACGAGCGTTCGATCGGCGAGCTCGACCTCGAGATCCTCGAACGCTGAGGCAACGAAGCAGCGTGGGCTTGGTTCGGTTCCCCGCATCGTGTCGATTTCCCGTCCGCCCGTTCGACGTGTAGGTAGAAGGCACCGCACGGGACCACCGAAGTGAAGGAGGCGTCATGCGATTCCTGGTCATGGTCATGGGCGATGAAGCGACGGAGTCCGGCAAGCTCCCGACCACCGAAGAGCTCGCCGAGATGGGCAACTACAACGAAGAGCTCGTGAAGGCCGGGGTCATGCTCACCGGTGAAGGGCTCCACCCCAGCTCCAAGGGCGTCCGGATCGACTACTCGGGCGAGAAGCCGGTCGTGATCGACGGCCCGTTCGCCGAGGCGAAGGAACTCGTCGCGGGCTTCTGGATGATCCAGACGCAATCGCTCGAGGAAGCGGTCGACTGGCTCAGCCGCGCTCCGTTCCGCAGCGGTCACGTCGAGATCCGGCAGGTGTTCGAGGACGCGGAGTTCGGCGACGCGTTGACGCCCGAATTGCGGGCGCAGAGCGAGCGGCACCGCACGCAGGGCGCGAAGAACGCCTGACGGACGTCACGCTTCGATCGCGGCCGCGCGCTCCAGCAGGAGCGCGCGTTCGCGTTCGTTCTGTGTGAGCGACGCGGCGCGCTGGAACTCGGCGCGTGCCTCGGCCAGGCGGCCGACCTTCGCGAGTAGATCGCCGCGAACGCTCGGCAGCAGGTGATACGACTTCAACGCCGGTTCCGACACGAGCGCGTCGACGCGAGCGAGCCCTTCCTCGGGACCGAACGCCATGCCGACGGCAACGGCGCGGTTCAGCTCGACGACCGGGGACGGAGCGATCCGCGCGAGTGTCTCGTACAAGCTCGCGATCCGCGGCCAGTCGGTCTCGTCGGCCGTCCGCGCATGCGCGTGGCATGCCGCGATCGCGGCCTGGAGGACGTACGGGCCGAGCGCTCCACCCATCGCTTCGGCGCGGCCGAGCGCGCGGAGCCCCCGCCGGATCAGGAGCTGATCCCACCGCCCTCGATCCTGATCGAGCAGTAGCACCGGCTCACCGGCCGGCCCGCTCCGCGCGGCCGACCGCGACGCTTGGATCTCCATGAGCGCGACGAGCCCGAGGACCTCGGGCTCTTTCGGGACGAGCTCCGCCAAGACGCGACCGAGCCGCAGCGCGTCCTCGCAGAGCGCCGGCCGCATCCAGTCGTCACCCGACGTCGCGGCGTAGCCCTCGTTGAAGATCAGGTAGATCACCTTCAGGACCGCGGAGAGGCGCGCGTCGCGTTCGGCCGGCGGCGGGACCTCGAACGGGATCCCGGCGTCGGCGAGCGTCCGCTTGGCCCGGACGATCCGCTGCGCGAGGGTCTGCTCCGGAACGAGGAAGGCGCGCGCGATCTCCGGCGTCGTCAGCCCACCCACCATCCGCAACGTCAGCGCGATCTGAGCCTCGACGGACAGGATCGGGTGGCACGCGATGAACACGAGCCGGAGCAGGTCGTCGCCGACGTCTTCCTCGACCGCCGCGAGCTCGGCGTCGAGGTCCGCGTCCGAACGCTCCAGGTCGCGTCCGATCTCGGCGTGCTTCCGCTCGAGCACCTTGCTCCTCCGGAACTGATCGATCGCCCGATGCTTCGCGGTCGCCATCAGCCATGCGCCCGGGTTGTCGGGAACCCCGGACTCCGGCCACCGCTCCAGAGCCGCGACGAGCGCGTCCTGCGCGAGGTCTTCCGCCACGACGACGTCCCCGACCATGCGGGCGAGGCCGGCGATGAGACGCGGCGATTCGATCCGCCAGACCGCCTCGATGATGCGATGGGTATCGGTGGCCGTCACGGCCACGATCACACCATCAACTCACCCGCGCTACAAACGGCTGAGGGGGTGACGACCTCGTTAGGCTCCGCCCGTTATCGCTGCGCGCACGTCGGGCGGGAAGTCCGACAGCTCCTGCACCTGCCGAACTTCGACGACCTCGTTGCCCGAGCCGGGCACCCGCTTCGCCCACTCGATCGCCTCTTCCCGCGATTTCACCTCGATCATCCAGTAGCCGCCGAGGACCTCTTTCGCCTCCGCGAACGGACCGTCGGTGACCTTGGGCTTGCCGCCCTCGAAGGTCACGCGCACCCCCATCGACGGCGGGTGGAGTCCGTCCATCGCGAGCACGACGCCCGCCTTCTGGAGCGATTCGTTGAACTTCGACATCTTCGCGACGGCATCGACCGGGGGCATCGTGCCCGGCTCGGCGTTCTCGTATCCCTTCGGGATCATCAACAGCATGAACCGCATCGCTCCTCCTTCTCGTCCGTCAGTGCGCCGTCAGCTTCTCGGTGAGCGCGTCTCGAAGCGATTGCTCGCGCGCGGCTGCCTCGGGCGGCAGGACATCCTCGGGGAAGTCCGAGACCTCGTAGAGGGGGCGGATCTCGACGACGCCCTCGCCGGCCGCCGCGGCGAACCTCGTCGTCCACGCGAGCGCTTGGTCCCACGACGGCACGTCGATCCAGCAGAACCCGGCCACAAGCTCCTTGGCCTCGGCGAACGGGCCGTCGGTGACGGCCGAAACCTTCCCTTCCGAGTAGGTAACCCGCTTGGCGGCGGAGCTCGGCTTCAGCCCTTCGGCGGCGAGCAGCACACCGGCTGCGGCCATCTCCTCGATGAGCTCACCGACCCGCGCCGCACCCTCGTCGTCGGGGAGCTCCCCCGCTTCCGACCCCTCGTTCGCTTTCACGAACAACATGAACCGCATGGCGCCTCCTTTTCGACCGTCCATCGACACGACGAACGGAGAGCCGCCGGATCGACACGCCGCGACGATATCTTTCCCGGAACCCCTCAGCCCAGGTCGGCCGTCCGACGCTCCCACTCCTCCTCGAGTGAGCGTACGGCCGCCTGCAGCTCCTCGTACCGGTGGACGGCGCCGGCCACGTCCTCACCAGATGTGTAGAACGCCGCATCGGCGAGCAGCCCGCCGAGCTTCTCCATCTCGGCGTGAGCGTCCTCGATCTGTGTTTCGATCTTGCGTACCGCCGCCTTCGCGCGCGACCGTGCTTGTCTCACCTCCGCCGCCTCACGCTTGGCCTGTGCGCGGTCCTTCTCCTTGGGTGCCTTCGTCTGCTCGGCCGGAGCTTCCGCCGCCGTGCGCTCGAGGTAATACTCGTAGTCGCCGGCGAACGAGCGGGTCACCCCTGCAGTGACCTCGACGATCCGGTTCGCGACCGATCGGATCAGGTGCCGGTCGTGCGTGATGAGCACCATCGCGCCCTCGTATTCGGCCAGCGCATCCTCCAAAACGTCGCGGCTCGTGATGTCGAGGTGGTTCGTCGGCTCGTCGAGGCAGAGGAGATTGTGCGGCGCCGCGAGCATCTTCGCGAGCGCGAGCCGCGAACGCTCCCCGCCCGAGAGCACGCCGACTCGCTTGTCGGCGTCTTCGCCCCCGAACAGGAACCGGCCGAGCAGATCGCGCGGCCGGATCTTCGAGTCCGCGGGCAAAGATCGCTCGAGCTCCTCAACGACCCGCAACGACGGATCGAGCGCCTCGAGCTGATGCTGCGCGAAGTATCCGACCGAGACGTTGTGCCCCAGGGAGCGCTCGCCTGCGTTCGGCTCCAGCGCGCCGGCAACGAGCTTGAGCAGCGTCGTCTTACCGGCGCCGTTCGGCCCGACGAGCGCGGCTTTCTCGCCGCGTTCGATCGTCAGATCGAGGCCCGCGTACACGGGCTGCTCGGCGTACCCGAACGAAACCTTCCGGAGCTCGGCGACGACGCGACCGGACCGAGGCGCCGGCGGGAAGCCGATGCGCATCGCGCGAGCGGTCACCGGCGCGTCGGGCGCGGTCTCCATCCGCTCGAGCATCTTGATCCGGCTTTGGACCTGGCGCGCCTTGGTGTTCTTGTAGCGGAAGCGGTTGATGAATACCTCGGTCTGCGCGCGCTTGCGCGCGATCCCCTTCGCGGCCGCCTCGGCCTGCCGGGCCCGGAGCTCTCGCTGCTCGACGAACGAGGCGTAGTCGCCGGTGTAGGAGACGAGCATGGAGCGCTCGATCTCGGCCACGCGGTTGACGACGCCGTTCATGAAGTCGCGGTCGTGGCTGATCAGCATCACGGCTCCGTCGTACGAGCGCAGGAACCCTTCGAGCCACACCACCGACGAGAGGTCCAGATGGTTCGTCGGCTCGTCGAGCAGCAACGCGTCCGGCGACGCGAGCAGCAGCTTCGCGAGCGCGACCCGCATCAGCCAGCCGCCTGAGAGCGACTCCGTCCTGCGCTCCATCTCCTCCTCGCGGAAGCCGAGCCCGGCGAGGATCTGCTTCGCCTCGGTCTCCAGGGACCAGCCGCCGAGCGTGTCGAACCGCTCGTGCAGCCGCGCGTACTCCTCGAGCAGCTTCCCGCGCTCCCGCTCGTCGGCCTCGGTATCGAGCTCCGCCTGGAGCACCGCGAGCCGGTGGCCGGCGTGGTCCATCGCGGCGCCGGCTCCGACGACCTCCTCGAGCACAGACCTGCCGCGCAAGGCATCCGTCTCCTGCGCGAGGTACCCGAGCATCGCGCCGCGCACGACATCGACGCGGCCGGCGTCGGGCTCCTGGAGCCCCACGATCATCTCGAAGAGAGTCGTCTTGCCGGACCCGTTCGGGCCGACGATCGCGATCCGATCGCGCGCACCCACGCGCAGGTCGGCCCCGGCGAACAGCCTCCGCGCGCCGAACGAACGCTCGAGACCGGTGACGGTGATCATGCGCAGAGGGTATCGCGGGCTCGATCGGCCGGCCGCGCTCGTCCGCTGTCGTTCAGGCGCGATCGCGGTACATCGAGCGCATCGACCGAGCCATCAATTCGATCGCCTTCTTCCGCGGCATCACGCGATGCATCACGGTTGCCGCCAGCCGGTTCCAGCCACCGGCCACGAGGCTCGGCTGCTTGCCGAGCGCGGCGAGCGCCTCGCGCGCCACGTCGGCCGGTTCCATCATCCGGACGGCTTTCGGCAGCTTCGTGCCCGGCGCGAGCGATCGCTCGAAGCCCGGCGTCCGCGTCGTCCCCGGCATCAAGGAGAGGACGTCGACGCTGTGACGCCCCAGCTCGGCCCAGAGCGACTCGCCGAGCACAAGATCGAACGCCTTCGTGGCGGCGTACGTCGCGACAAGCGGCGTTCCCTGGCGTCCCGCCATCGAGGACACGATGACGATCCCGCCGCGCTTGCGGTCCACCATCGCCCGCGAGAGTCGGTCGACCATCGTGGCGACCGAGACACAGTTCACCTCGATCTGCCGGATCTTGTCTTCGATCGGGACATCGAGCCATGCGCCGACGCCGGAGTGCGCCGCGCAGGCGACGAGGAGGCCGATCTCGGTCGCCGCGAGAGCTGCCAGAGTCTCCTCGACCTGGGTCCGGTCCGCGAGGTCGGCGACGACCTCGCGGACCTCGATCGACGGGTAACGCCTTTTGAGCTCCGCGGCCTTCGATCGCAGCGCCTCTGCGTCGTTATCCACGAGCGCGAGGTTCAGGCCCGCCGCGGCGAGCTGCTCGGCGAAGGCGGCACCGAGCCCCATCGCGCCGCCCGTGACCAGCGCCCACGGGCCGTACCGCTGCCGCATGTCCATGGAGTCCCCCTGCCAGTACGTTTGTGCTCCGCAGCGTACGCGGGAGAACAAGTCTTCGGCCGCCCGCGAGGGGCGGCCGAAGATGGTAACGATGCTGGTTAGGCCTGAACCCGGATGCTCTCGAGGATCTCCTCGAAGGCGGCGGGGTCGATCGTGGTCTTCTCGGCGTTGCCGAACATGAAGTACCAGACGTGGCCTCCGACCTTCTTCGGCTCGCTGCCCGACTTCCACATCACGTAGCCGTCGAAGCGAGCGTCGCCGGTGCTGCAGCCCTGCTCGACCGTTCCGGTGCAGTCTTCCTTGGCGACGATCTCGAAGCCGTCGTCCCGCGCCGCGTACCGCCAGACTGTGTCCGCCACGTAGTCGGAGCCGAGCGGGTCGATCGCGACGATCACGAACTCACCGTCGGGACCTACGTAGCGCACTGCCTTCTTCGCGTCGGTGGTGCTCGTCGCGTCGGCGCGTGTCCAGCCGGCCGGCGTCACGATCTTCCATTCTTTCTCGTTGTGCGTGACCGGCGGCCGCGGCGTGTCCGTCGCTTGCGCTTGCGGCTTCCCATCCCCGCTCGCCGCTACCGCGGCGAGCACGACCCCTGCGATCGCGGCGACCAGCGCTGCTGCGATGAAGCTCTTCTTGCCTCGCATCGGACTTCCCTTTCCGTCTGGGTGAGCCTTCTCGGGATCACCATCTGTCTTTCGTACGCCCGTTCGACGGCGACACCAAGAGCGCGGTTCCTCGCTTGCGGAAAGTGTGAACCGAAGGGCAGAAAGGGCAGCCGCGGGGCGCCGCCCCAGGATCAGCCGACGGGCGAACCCGCCGGCGCGCGCTTCGCGACCTCCTCGCGCACGACCGGAGCCACCTCGGTTCCGAGCAGCTCGATCGAGCGCATGATCTTGTCGTGCGGCATCGTTCCGACGCTGAACTGGATCAGGAAACGCTCGTGCTGGAAGATCTCGTATTGGAAGAGGATCTTCTCGATCACCTGCTCCGGGCTGCCGACGAAGTTCGCGCCGCGCAGCGCCGCCGCCGCGTCGTACTGTGCTCGCGTCATGGGCGCCCAGCCGCGCTCGCGGCCGATCCGATTCATCACCTTCGAAACGGACGGGAACGATGCGTCGAGCGCCTCCTGCGAGGTCTCGGCGATGAACCCGTGCGAATTGATGCTGAGCGGGAGCCGGCCGTGCCCCGCGCGCCGCGCCGATTCGCGATGGAGGTCGGCGAAGTACTTGAACCGCTCCGGCATCCCGCCGATGATCGCGATCGCCATAGGCAGCCCGAGGTTCCCGGCTCTGATCGCCGACTCGGGATTCCCGCCGACCGCCACCCAGATCGGGATCCGTTCCTGTACCGGCCGCGGATACACCCCGAGGTCGTTGATCGCGGGCCGGTGCTTGCCCGACCAGCGGACCCGTTCGGACTTCTGGAGCTCGAGGAGCAGCTCGAGCTTCTCGACGAACAGCTCGTCGTAATCCTCCAGGTCGTAGCCGAACAGCGGGAACGACTCGATGAACGAGCCGCGGCCGGCCATGATCTCCGCGCGGCCGCCGGAAAGGAGGTCCACCGTCGCGAAGTCCTGGAACACGCGAACCGGGTCGTCCGAGCTCAGGACGGTGACGGCGCTGGACAGCCGGATCTTCTTGGTCTTGACCGCTGCCGCGCCGAGCACAACGGCCGGCGCCGACACCACGAAGTCCGGCCGGTGATGCTCGCCCACGGCGAACACTTCGAGACCGAGCTGATCCGACAGCTCAATCTCCTCCATCAGGTTGCGGATGCGCTGTTCTGGACTGACGGCCCCGTCTCCGGAGCCTCCGGGCTCGAGCTGTGCGAACGTGTAGACGCCTATCTCCATGGCTCTCTCTAACGCGCGTCGGTTCCGGGGTATGCCTTACCCGCGATCTCAGCCTTGCGCGCGCGCAGGAGCGGGGACTTCGCGAGCCCGGCCGACACGCCGGCCCGCGGCCGCGATCCCCGCCGCGAGGATCACGAGCCCGAGGCCCGGTAGCGAGGACCCCCCGACGCCCGTCCCCGGGAGCGCGCCGCCCGTCTTGGTCCCTAGAACCTTGGACGGCGTCTTCGTCCCGCCCGTCGCCGGGCCCTTCCCCCCACCGGCGGTCGCGCCGCTCGTCGCGGGGAGCCGCTCCTGTGACTGCGGGTTCATGCGAGCCAGCGTCACGCGTGACTTGAGGATCGCGTCGTCGAGCTTGAACACATCGACGCCGCGGCTGCCGAGGTTATTCGCGTAGAT
>DATFGK010000114.1:0-3205 GCA_035249485.1 Actinomycetota bacterium
GGTGGCGAGCGGCGCTCAGGAACCCGAAGCCGCACCGGCGAGCGTCGCGCCTGAACCCGAAGCTCCGCCGGCGGAAGCGCCGGTGATATCTCCGGCCGAGGCCGCGGCCGAGATGCTCGCCGAATTGGAGTCGATGTCGGCGGCGAAGGAGGCCGCTTTGCCCGAACCTGAGCCGCCGAAGCCCGCACCGCGCAAGCGCGCGCCGCGCGCGAAAACGCCACCCGCTCCCGCGCCGCGCGCGAAGACGCCACCGGCTCCTCCGCCGGCAGGGGAAACCGCAGAGCCGAAACCGAAGCCTGCACGAACGAAGCAGCCGAAAGCGTCGGGATCGCTCGCGGAGAAGCTTGCCGCCGACGCGAAGCGAACCGCCGAACGGTTGGCGGAGCAGGCGCGCACGCGCTCAGAGTCTGCACGCGCGTCCAAAACCGGTCGCGCAACTGAGTCGTCGGAGGACGAAACGGACGAGTGATCGCGGCGAACCGGGACGTCCGCGACGCTTCGGGCCGGGCTCTCAGCGGTAGCTATGGATGACTACCGTGATTCCATCCCGGGTAGCCATCGAGAGGACGACGTCGCGACCCGACCCTTAACGTGACGGCGCGCGAGCGCCAACCTCTCCCCCCACGGTCGGCCGGTCTAAAAGGACCGGCCGACCCGTTTCTTGCTTCACGTGATGCATCGCGCCGATCACATCGATCACTCGCACGTGACCGATGCACCGCACCGCATGGCGCATCGGTGGATCGACGAGTGATCGTCGGCGTCGCTCGACGGCGCGCAGAGTTATCCACAGCTTGAGAAAAAGATTGTCCATAACACTTGACCTACGCCTTCGTCTCCCTAGAATTACACCAGCGTAATTACGGTTGTCGCATTCGATCCCTGATCTGAAAACACAAGAGGGGCGTCGAGTGAGGGGGAGCGGCAGGTGCGACGGTTTCCCGACGAGGAACTCCCGTGGGCCGAAGAGGCTCTCTGCGCGTACGTGGACCCGGATGTGTTCTTCCCCGAAAAGGGCGGGTCTTCGCGCGAAGCGAAACGCATCTGCGCGCAGTGCGCCGTGCGCGATGAATGTTTGGACTACGCGCTCGCGAACGACGAGCGCTTCGGGATCTGGGGCGGGCTCTCCGAGCGAGAGAGACGGCGCTTGAAGAGACTCGCGTCGTAGAAGACGGGAGCCTTCCCTATCACGAGATAGGGAGAGGGGGTGACAGGATGCCAGCAAAGAAGCGCAAGGCCGCCAAGAAGACGATGGCGCGCAAGCCGGCGAAGCGTAAGACCGCGAAGAAGAAGACGACCGCGGCTCGCAAACCGGCGAAGCGTAAGACCGCCGCGAAGAAGACGACGCGGAAGAAGGCGACTGCGAAGCGCAAGAAGCGCTAGACGCCCTCTGGATTCCTGAGGCCTTGCCCGCCCGGCAGGGCCTCAGTTTTTCCCCGAAACCGTGGGATTCGCCCGCCCCCGATGGGCGTTGGTAGGCTCGCGCGCGCTCATGGACCCCGAGAACACGTCCGTTCTCGTCCTCCTCGTCGCCACCAATGGAGAACGGTGGCTGCGCGATGTCATCCTGGGCATCCGCCATCAAACCCACGATGACCTCGAGGTTCTCGCGGTCGACAACGGATCCAACGACGGCTCGCGCAAGCTGCTCGAGAAGGCGTTCGGACGTCAGAACGTCGTCGTGCTCGACCGCCGTGTCGGCTACGGTCGCGCGCTCGCCGCCGCGCTGAAGGTTGCAGCGGAACGTCACTCTTCCGCCGACGCCTTCCTGCTGCTGCACGACGACGCCGCGATGGACCCCGAGGCCGTCGAGGCGATGGTCGAGGCGCTCGGTCGCGAGCGCGTCGGCATCGTCGGATCGAAACTCGTCGAGTTCGACGCACCGGAGACGCTCCAAGAGGTCGGCCTCACGACGGATCGCTTCGGCCGCCTCTACAACCCGCTCGAGACCGGCGAGCTCGACCAAGGACAGCACGACGGTCTGAAGGAAGTGTTCTACTCGTCGAGCGCCTGCCTGCTCGTGGCGCGCGAGGTCGTCGAGCGGGTCGGCCTCTTCGATCTGCGGTACGTGGCGCTTCGCGACGACTACGATCTGTGCTGGCGCGCGCGTATCGCGGGCTTCCGTTCCGTCGTCACGAGCCGGGCTCGCGTCCGCCACGCGGTAGCGACCTACCGCAACCTTCGTCAGAGCCCCGTCTCCGGCCGCGCCCGCTACTTCAGCGAGCGCAACATGATCGCCTCGCTCCTCAAGAACTACGGCCTCCTCCGTCTCGCGATCACGCTTCCGATAACGCTCGCAGTCTCGCTCATGAACACGATCCTGTTCGCGGTGACGGGCCGAAGGCACATCGCGCGCCAGACGCTGGCCGCGGTGCAGTGGAACCTGATCCATCTCCCATCGACGCTGCGCGCTCGTGCGCGCTCGCAACGGCGGCGGAAGACCCCCGACCGGGAGGTCGTGAGGTTCTTGGTTCAGGGCGCGCCGCGGGTGCGTTCCTACGTCGAGCAGGCTCTCGAGCAGGTCGTCGGCGAGGTGGCCGAGGGCATCGAGGAGGCCGAAGGGCTCGCGGTCATCGAACGGCGCCGACTCACCGTGCGCGATCGGATCCGCGCCCATCCCGTCGGCATCTCGCTGTCCCTCTTCGCGATCATCTATCTCATCGGGGCGCGAAGCCTGTACGCGGCCGGCGGGCTCTCGGGCGCCGATCTCGCGCCCTTCCCCTCCGGCTCGGGGGACTTCTTCGCCGAGTTCTTCTCGGGATGGCGGAGCGCCGGAACCGGAGGCGCCGCTCCCGCGAACCCGTTCCTATTCCTTGCCGGGCTGCTTTCGTTCGTAGCCTTCGGCAGCGCGCGGCTCGCCGAACGCATCCTCGTCCTGGCCATGGTCCCCCTGGCCGGTACAGCGGCGTGGCGCACCGCCGGCGTTCTCGAGCTCTCGATCGGCGCGCGTCGCGCGTGCGCCGTCGCGTATGCGCTCTCGCCGCTCGCGCTCGCGGGGTTCTTCCAAGGCCGGTTCCCCGACCTTGTTCTCGTCGCCGCGCTGCCGGTGCTCGTCACCCCGTTGCTGCGTGCGGCCGGTTTCGCCCGCCCCGGAGGATGGCGCAGCGTCGGGGCCGGCGCGCTCGGCCTCGCCGTCGTGACCACCGCCGCACCGTGGGCGCCCGCGGCGGTGTTGGGCTCGGGACTCCTCATCGCGATCGCGGCG
>DATFGK010000115.1:0-21263 GCA_035249485.1 Actinomycetota bacterium
CGCCGCCGCTCCCAGCGCCGGACCGCGACGCACGCGCGCGCCCAGACGCGCGAGCAGGATCGCCCCCAGCGCCGTGCCGAGCCCGCTGGCTCCCAGCAGGATCCCATACGTGCCGGCGCTCCGGCCGAGCGTCTCGCGAACGTAGACCACCATCGCCGCGAAGGTGCCCGCGTAGCCGAGGAGAACGACGGAGTCGAAGAGCACGATCGAGCGCAGCAGCCCATCGCCGAACAGCTTGCGTCCGCCTTCCACGAGATCCCGGCGAACGTCCGTCCAACCGGTGGGGCGCCCGCGGACCGATCCGCGCGTCGCGACCCCCAGGACGAGGATCGCCGACAACACGAAGGTGGCGGCGTCGAGGAAGAACGCGTTCCGCGCGCCGACGGCCAGCACGGCGAGGCCGCCCAGCGCCGGACCGATGGTATGCATCACCTGATGGGTCACCTCACCCAGCGCGACGGCCTGAACGAACTGCTCGCGGGGGACGAGCGTCGGGATGAGCGCGCGTCGCGCCGGACGGAAGACCGGGCCGAATAGCCCCGACGCGAACGAGATCACGTAGGCCTGCCCCGCGGTGTCGGTGAACGGCAGCAGCACGACGAGCGCCGCCCGGGCGAGGTCGCAAACGACCATCATCAGCCGGCGATCGACGCGGTCGGCGATCACCCCGGCGATCGGCCCGAGCGTGAACCACGGGATCGCACGAAGGCCGAGCGCGAGCCCGACGGCGAACGCCTCGCCGGTCAGGTCGTGGACGTAGACGGCGAGCGCGATGAACGTGATGAACGATCCCGCGTCGGAGACGACGTCGGCGAGCCACAGCCTGCGGAAGTCGCGATGGGCGAGGACTGCGAGGACCGACGGCTTCGGTTCGGTGCTCACAGAGGTTGTCGCCCGGCGAAGCCGGAGTCGGTCGGATGCCACCAGCCGACGGCGTCCTCGCCCAGGCGCCAGCAGAGGTAGATCTCTTCGCCGTCACGCTCGGCCGGGAAATCGATCAGACCTGTCTCCGGATCGCGCACGACGATCTCGAGCTGCTGGATCTCGGCGTTGACGCGGCCGGCCTCCTGGGATGCCTCGAGGAACTCCTTGCCGGCGCCGCCTCCGCCGTTGTGGGTCGTGGCCTCCATCACCTCGTCGTGCCGTTCCGCCATCACCCGTTGCGCGTCGCGCAATCGCTCGAGCATCTGCTGCAATGCGGGCAGCAGCTCGTTCGCCTCGTCGACGGTGTACCGCCGGTCGCTCAACGGATGACCGCCGGTACCTGCTCGAGCGATCGCACGACCGGTGCGGCGTCGAACCCGTCGTGGACGCCGCGCCGGTCGACGAGCACGGCGCCCATGCCGAGCGAGAGCGCAGCCTCAACATCGACGCGCGGGTTGTCTCCGACGTACACGGCGCGCTCGGGCTCCACGTCGATCCGGTCGAGCGCGAGGCGGAAGATCTTGGGGTCCGGCTTCTCGATCCCCTCGACCCCGCTGACGACGACGACCGACATCAGCGGCATCACACCGAGGCGCTCCAGGAGGGTGTTCAGCCATGCTTCGAAGTTCGACACGATCCCGAGCGTGTACTCCGCCGCCGCGAGTTCGCGCAGCGCGGGCAGCGCGTCCGGGAAGAGCGCGTAGTGCTCGGGCTTGGAGAACTCGTCGTAGAGGTAGCCGGCGTGTGCTGCGTCGGGATCCTCGACGCGGAGCTCCACGAGCAGGCGCGAGTAGATCTCGGTCCAGAACGCACGCGATCGCTCGGCTGAGGTCGAGAAGTGCTCGCGGTTCACGACGAGGTCGTCCATCGCCCGGAACACGCTGCCGAGCGCCGTGTCGATCCAGGCCGGCTCGTCGTGCGACACGGACACGCCGCGGGCGCGGAGAAGCGCGACGATCAGCTCTGGGAACGAGGGCTCCGGCCGGAGCAGCGTTTCACCGGCGTCGAAGAGCACGATGTCGTAGCGGCGCATGTCGCCGATTCTAGCGAGCGTTCTCCAGCGAGCCGACTACTTCTTCCAGCCCGGGAAGACCCGGATCGCGTTCCAGTGCCACGGCGCCGAGTGTTGCCACGACCAGAACGAGACACCGATGGAACCGCGGCGATGCGCCTCGGCCATGAAGCGATGGACCGCGTGGGCCGAGGGCCGTCCCTTCGGTCCGCCTTCGGGCCCCATGTCGTAGACCTGTCCGACGGGCGCGATCGGACGCCGGTAGCGCTTGAGGTAGGAGACCGCCTCTGCCGTCGCTCGCGCAGGATCGACGCTGCCCCAGTAGACCATCGGAGCCACCGCGTTGAAACGCGGCACCAGGTGATAGGGATAGAAGCGGATCGTGTAACGGTTTGGCCGCGGAGGCACGAGCACCATGAACGCGTCGGGCACCCAGCGCCGCACGGCGTCGATGTAGTTCCGCATGCGCAGCGACGACAGTCGCGTCCCCTCGGCCGGGGTCTCGATGTCGGCCGCGAAACCGTCCACCCGGTGTCCGCCCACATCCGCACGGAGCACGGCCACCGTTCGGCGAACGTCGGAGGTTGGGTTGTGCAGGTAAACGAAGAACCACGGGATCACCTTGATCCCGGCGGCGTGCGCGATCGGAAGAATGCGGGCCACGTCGGGCCAGGTGTTGAGGCCCGACCGGCTCGTGCCTGCCCGGACGTACAGGTGCGTGAGGCCGTTGCGCTTGGCAGCGGCCACGATCGCGTGCGCGTCGCCGCGACCGATGCGCTGGAACTCGTAGATCCACATCCCCTTGCCGGCGATGGGATACGTGCGCGGAACCGCCGCGGCGGCGGGAGCGGAGGTTCCCTTCGGCGCCGGCGATACCGACCCCGGCGCCGGCGGCTTCAGGACCTTCGCTTTGGGCGTCGGCGACGTGGTCGCGTCCGCGGACGCCGTGAACGGCGCTGCCACGACGTCGACGTTCTGCGCCTTCCGCTCGCCGGCGACGGTGATCCCGAACGCGAACGAAGCGATGTTCGTCGCGGACAGAAGGATCGAAAGCAGCAGCTTTTTGCTTGGTTTGTCGATGTACAAGAGAGCGCTCCCCGAAGCGGTCGCGCCACGATACCCCGCGATGGAGCGCTTGCATACGACCCCGGTGCGCTATTCCGAGTGGTGCGTTCGGCCCCCTCGGTCCGCTTCGAGACGCTTCCACAACGCGTCCACCTGAGCGATCAAGTCGTCGATCGCTCCGTCGTTGGAGATGAGCACGTCCGCGAGCGCGGCTCGTTCTTCGTGCTCGGCTTGGGAAGCGATGCGAGCGTTCGCGTGCTCGTCTTGCATGCCGCGCAAACGCAGCAAACGATCCCGCTGGACGTCGGGGCTCGCCGCGACGACGACGATCACGTCGAACATGTCGGAGGCACCCACCTCGGCGAGCAACGGAACGTCGACGACGACGATCTCGTTCGACGCGGACAGCTCCTCGAGGCGGTCGGCGATACGTCGCATGACCTCGGGATGGGTGATCTCGTTGAGGAGCGCGAGCTTCGCCGGGTCGTCGAACACGATCGCGCCGAGCGCCGGCCGGTTGATGCTCTTGTCGGGCATCAGCACGCCGGAGCCGAAGTGCTCGACGATCTTCGACCACGCCGGGGTGCCGGGCTCGACGACGTCGCGCGCGATCTGATCGGCGTCGATAAGGATCGCACCGTGGTCGACCAACAGCCCCGCGACGGTGGATTTGCCGCTGGCGATCCCGCCCGTCAGGCCGACGAGCAGCAGGGCGTCACCCCTCTTGCTGGGTCCGCCGCTTCAGATCGGCGACGATCGCCTCGATCGTGTCTTCGCCGAGGGCCGCGGCGTGCGACGGCTGATCCTCTTCTTCCTGCTTCGCGGTTTCGACCTCGGGAGCGAGCGCAGCCTCGAGCACATCTTCGCCGGACACCTCGGCCGGCGCTTCCGCCTCGGCCTTCTCCTCGTCGGTCTCGAGCTCGATCTCTTCCGGCACCACGTCGGGCGCGTCGGGACTCGCCTGCTTGATCGACAGCGAGATCCGGCGGCGTTCGGAGTCGACCTCGATGATCTTCACTTGGACCGGCTGGCCGACGGTCACGACCTGCTCCGCGGTTTCGACGTGGCGGTCGGCGAGCTCCGAGATGTGCACCAGTCCCTCCACGCCGTCGGCCACGCGAACGAACGCACCGAAGGGCACGAGCTTGGTCACTTGACCGTCGATGATCTCGTTCGGCTGGTGCAGCCGCGCGAACTGGCGCCACGGATCCTCTTGCGTCTTCTTCAGCGAAAGCGAGATTCGCTCGCGCTCCAGATCGACGTCGAGCACCTCGACCTCGACCTCCTGGCCGACCTGAACGACCTCGCTCGGATGCTCGACGTGACGCCACGACAGCTCGGACACGTGCACGAGGCCGTCGACTCCGCCGAGGTCCACGAAGGCACCGAAGTTCACGATGCTCGAGACCGTCCCCTTGCGCACCTCGCCCTTCTGCAGCTCCTCGAGGAACTTCTTGCGCCCTTCGGACTGCGCCTCCTCGAGATACTTGCGGCGCGAGAGGACGACGTTATTGCGGTTGCGGTCGAGCTCGATGATCTTCGCCTCGATCTTCTTGCCGACGAAGGGGTGGAGATCGCGCACGCGGCGGAGATCGACGAGCGACGCCGGCAGGAACCCACGCAGCCCGATGTCGACGATGAGGCCGCCTTTGACGACCTCGATCACCGTTCCGGTGACGATCCCCTCGTCGTTCATGACCTTCTCGATCTGACCCCAGGCGCGCTCGTACTGCGCCTTCTTCTTGGAAAGGATCAGACGCCCTTCCTTGTCTTCCTTCTGCGTGACGAGCGCCTCGATCTCCTCGCCGATCTTGACGACCTGGCGCGGATCGATGTCGTGCTTGATCGTCAGCTCGCGCGCGGGGATGACGCCTTCGGACTTGTAGCCGATGTCGAGGAGGACCTCATCCTTGTCGACCGACACCACCTTGCCGGCAACGATGTCACCCTCGTCGAAATTCTTGATCGACTCCTCGTAGGCTCTCGCGAGCTCCTCGGGGCCGCCGATGTCGTTGTGCGTTACCTGCCCTTGCACGGTGTCGCCTTCGAGCACGAACCAACCAACCCTTTCTCTGGGGGAGCCGTACCGGTCGTCCCCTTGTGCGAATTACCCGCGGGCGCGGCGACAAGGGGTCCGGACTGCGAAGCCTCGCTCCTTCCGAGGCATCCGATACGGCCTTTGACGTGCCCTAACAGGCGCGGGGAGTCTAGACCGGGTTCGAGCAGGCCGTCAACGGAGCGGCACAAACCCGGCGGACCCGGCCGGCCATTGACTGCCCCGTCCGACCTGGGCGAATGACCCGCGCGGGCTATTCATCGCCCCACGGAGCGCTCCGAACCCTCATAGGGGCCCGCTAAAGGCCTTCTGTCGACTCTCCGACGAAGGGAGCACATGCTCGCTTCGGTTTTCAGACGAAAGGGACGCTTCGATGCGGAAGATATGGATCGCCCTGTTGGCGGTCGGCGTAGTAGCCGGCGCGCCCTGGGCCCTCAC
Organism: Actinomycetota bacterium; assembly: GCA_035249485.1. Taxonomy (GTDB): domain Bacteria; phylum Actinomycetota; class AC-67; order AC-67; family AC-67; genus DATFGK01. The sequence goes on from DATFGK010000115.1 coordinate 5,496, forward strand.
GCACGCGATCTTCACCGATAGCCAGGCGGTCGGCTCCAACGCGTTCTCGACGGGCAACGTCGACATCTCCTCGAGTCCGACGTCCGCGCTCGTCTCGTTCTCGGCCATGGCGCCGGGCGACAAGGTGACGGCGCCGATCACGATCTCGAACGCCGGCTCGCTCGAGCTCCGATACGCGATGACCACGTCGATCAGCGGGAGCACCACGTTGTCGGACGGGCTCACCCTGGCCATCAAGAGCGGCGTGACGACGTGCACGAACAACGGGTTCGGGACCGACGGCTCCTCCGTGTACTCGGGCTCGCTGACCGCCGGCGCGATCGGCGACGCGACCCAGGGATCCCAAGGCGGCGACCGGACGCTGAACGCTTCCGGAAGCGAGATCTTGTGCTTCCAGGTGTCGCTGCCGATCTCAGCCGCGGACTCCCTCCAGGGCCTGTCCGCGACCGCCACGTTCACGTTCAGCGCGGAACAGACCGCCAACAACTGACCCGGCGAGCGCGGTTCGGGGCCACCCCGTCGCCCCTACCGCACAGCCAGAGGAGAAGCATGTTCGCCAAGATCCTGATCCGAGTGGCGGGCGGTGCGGTCGCGGCTGCCGCCGCCGTCGTCGTCGTGCTCCTCGGGTTCGCGTTCGCTCCGACGCTGTTCGGCGCCGACGCGAAGATCGTGACGAGCGGGAGCATGGGAGACGCCGCGCCCGTCGGGTCGGTCGCGGTCTCGCGCCTCGTCGATTCCCACGCCATCTCGGTCGGCGACGTGATCACGTTCCGCTACGCGGGCGCGCAGACCAGCATCACGCATCGCGTCGTCGAGATCACCGAGGATGAGTCCGGCCGGGTCTTCCGCACCAAGGGCGACGCGAACCCGGCGATCGATCCCGTTCCCGTGCCGATCCGCGGCAACATCCACCTTCTCGAGCGGGTCGTCCCCTACGCCGGCCGCATCGTCGTGTTCGCTCGTTCGCCGCTCGGCGGCGTCGTCTTGTTCCTGCTGCCGATCACCGGCCTGCTCCTCGACGAGCGGAGGCGGCGACGCGCACGTGCCGCTCCGATGCCCGAAGCGCCGGTCGCGCACCCCGTCCGCCAGGGCCCCGATCCGGACGCCATCGTTCTCGGCGCGATCACCGGGATCGTCGTCGCCGGCGTCGTCGCGAGCATCGGGCTGCGCCCGCGCCGCGCGTCACGTTGAATCGCAAGCGACTCGTCATCGGAGTGCTGATCGCGCTCTCGTCGCTCGCGGCCGCGCAAGCGTCCACAAGCTCCGCGATCTTCACCGACGGGCCCGGCGTCGGCGCGAACGGGTTCACGACGGCAACGCTCCTCGCCCCGACGGGGCTCGGCGCCACCGCGGGGTGTCAGACCCTGGCGCCGAAGATCACGCTCACCTGGACGGCGACGACCTCGACCTTCGCCGATGGCTACGACGTCTACCGGAGCACCACGAGCGGCGGCCCGTACAGCTCGATCGCCCACGTGAACGGCCGCACCACGGCCATCTACGTGGACGCGTCCGGGCTGAGCCTGAACACGACCTATTACTACGTGATCAGATCGACGGCGTACGGCTGGACCAGCGCGAACTCGAGCCAGGCGAGCGCGAAGACGCCGTTCATCTGCTTGTTCTGAGCCGCTCCCGGCTCCCTTCGCCCGGACCGGTATCCTTGCGGGCCGTATGAAGGTGCTCGTGACCGGCGGTGCCGGCTTCATCGGCTCCCACATCGTCGACCGGCTGGTGGCCGAAGGCCACGACGTCGCCGCGCTCGACTCGTTGGCGAGCGGCAAGCGCGCGAACCTCGTCGGCGCGATGGAACGCGGCGCCCGGCTCCACGAGGTCGACATCCGCGACCGCTCGATCGGCACGCTGCTCGCCGAGGAGCGCCCTGAGGTCGTCATGCATCTCGCCGCGCAGATCGACGTGCGCGTCTCGGTGGCCGACCCGTCGCTCGACGCCGACATCAACGTGGCAGGTTCGCTGAACGTGCTCACCGCGGCCAAGGAAGCGGGGGCGCGGAAGTTCATCGTGGCGTCGTCCGGCGGATGCATCTACGGCGAGCCGAAGAAGCTGCCGGTGAAGGAGACCTACCGCGGGACGCCGGACTCGCCCTACGGGATATCGAAGAAGGTGCTCCACGACTACCTGGGGTTCTTCCGCAACGCGCACGGGCTCGACTTCACGGTGCTCGCGCTCGCGAACGTCTACGGGCCGCGTCAGGATCCGACGGGAGAGGCCGGCGTCGTCGCGATCTTCCTCGGCGCGATGCTCTCGGGCAAGCAACCGGTGATCTACGGCGACGGCAAGCAAACGCGCGACTTCGTCCACGTCTCGGACATCGTCGACGCGTTCGCGCGCGCGATCGGCCGCGGCTCGGGGACGGTGTTCAACATCGGCACGGCCGTCGAGACGAACGTGCTCGAGCTGTGGGACGCCTGCGCGCGTGCCGCCGGCTACTCCGGCGAGGTCAAGTTCGCGCCGGCGCGGCTCGGCGAGCTCGAACGGATCGCGCTCGACTTCAGCCGCGCGAAGCGGAAGCTCGACTGGACGCCGCGGATGAGCCTGGATGCCGGGATCGCCGACACCGCGGCCTGGGTGCGCGAAGGGCTCCGCGCCTAGAGCGAGGGCTTCTTCGGAGCCGACGCCGCGCGCGCAGCGCGACCCCGAGGTGCCGCCATCGCCTTCCGGAGCGCCACCTTCGCGCGCTTCCCGCCGGCGTCCTCGATCACCGCGACGATGTCGTCTCCGATCAGCTCTTCGCGGTCGAGCAGCGCGTCGCGCAGCGCGACGACCAGCTTGTTGTTCGACCGCAGCAGGCCGCGCGCATCCTTCTTCGCACGGTTCAGGATGTCCTCGACCGCCGCCCGCGAATCGGCGTGGGCGATGACGCGGCCGACGAGGCCCGAGTCGAACACCGTTTCCGACATCGCGCGGTAGGACACGAGCGAGCCGGCAAGCCCCAGGGACCCGACCATCTCCGCCGCGATCTGCGTCGCGGCGGCGAGGTCCCCGGCAGGTCCGGTGCCCGACTCGCCCTCGTAGATCTCTTCGGCGGCCATACCGGCCATCGAGATCACGAGCAGCGCGTAGAGCTCGGTTCCCGACTTCGTGAACCGCTCCTCCATGTCGGAGTGCGCGAGCAACCCCAGCGCCTGACGGCGCTTGATGATCGACAGCACCTCGAGCCGGCGCCCCTCGCCGACGAGGTATGCGGCAACCGCGTGCCCGGCTTCGTGCGTCGCGATCTGACGGCGCTCGCCGGGCGTGTACGACTCGTGGTGCGGGAGCCCGATATCCTCGGTGAGCTTGGCGGCCGTGATGTCGGACCAGTTCATGTGGTCGCGCCCGTGGCGGAGCGCGACGATCAGCCCTTCGTCGAGCAGGTGCTCGATCTGGACCGGCGAGTAGCCGAACGTCATCCCGGCGAGGTCCTCGCGGCGGTCGTCGTTCAGCTCCGGACCGTGGCTCTTGCGCGAGAGGAACAGGTCGATCAGCTCGCGGCGGCCGGCGCGTGAAGGCAGGTCGAAGTACAGCCGCTGGTCGAAGCGGCCCGGCCGGAGCAGCGCCGGGTCGAGCGAGTCGCCGCGGTTCGTCGCCGCGATCACAAGCACGTTGTGGTAGGGCGGCTTCCGCTTCATGATCTGCCGGTCCGGCGGAAGGAAGAGGTTTACCTTCTCCTTGATCTTGTCGATGAAGCGCGACCCGAACGGCAGCGTGTCGAACGACTGCATCTGGATCAAAAGCTCGTTGACCGTCCCGCCGGTCCCCGACGCGACCATCGGCGACCGCATCCGTCCGAAAAGGCCGCGCTGTGCTTGCTCCATCGGCAGCGCCGCAGGCGTCGAGGAGTCCATGCCGCCGCGGGCGGTCGCGAAAGCGTCGATCTCTTCGATGAATCCGATCGCGCCGCCCTCGCGGCGGGCAACCTTCTTCAACGCCTTGAAGTAGGAGCGGATCTTCTTTGCGGTCATCCCGTACCAGTGGGTCTGGAACGCGGGCCCGGCGACGTAAAGGAACGGGACGCCGGCGTGGCGCGCCATCGCCTTGGCCATGTGCGTCTTGCCGGTCCCCGGAGGCCCCTCGAACAGAACGCCGCGCCGTGGCGTCCCGCCGAGCGTGTCGCGGAAGGTCGCGTAGCCGAGGAAGACGTTGAGCGTGCGGATCACCTCGTCGACGACCGGACCGAGACCCTTCACGTCGTCGAGCGAAACGTCGATCTGCTCGGGGCGGTACAGCACGTGCGGCGACCGCTGCCCCGCCATCGGCGCGAGGAACACGACGCCGAGCAACGCGGTGAGCATGATCGCCGGGACCCAGATGAGCGGGTCGCCGGGGATGTGCGGGAACGCGAAGACGTTGAACGGACGGCCGTCGAGGATCCGATACCAGAGGAGCCCCGCCGGGACCCCGATCAGCGTTGCGAGCCAGAGCAGCCGGCGACGCCGGTTCCGCTCGCGAACGGCCATGACGTCGGCTTGCGATAGCGCCAGCACATCTCGTCCCCCGAGGAGATTCGCGACGTCGCCCACAGCTATGCCCTTCTCGTCGGCTCCCGGCCATCCTGCGATGCGCCGGGCGCGGCCCGCCATGGGCCGTTCTTCGTAGTGCCATACGGAGGATATTCCCGTACGTCCCGCGCCCCGGGGTCCCGAACCCGGACACAGCCCCTGTTGCCGGCTACCCGCCTTTCGCTTCCGCCCAGTTCGCCCCGATCGCGAGATCGACCCTGAGCGGAACCTCCATCGGGTACGCCTGCTCCATCAACGAGCGGACCGCCTCTCTCGTCGCGTTCAACTCCGAGTTCGGCACCTCGAAGATCAGCTCATCGTGGACGGTCAGGACCATACGGGCGCCCAAACCGGCCTCGCGCAGCCCCGCGTCGACCTTGATCATGGCGAGCTTGATGATGTCGGCGGCAGTTCCCTGGATCGGCGCGTTGAGCGCTTGCCGCTCCCCCATCTGCCGGACGCGGGGGTTCCGGTGGGTCAGCTCCTCGATGTACCGGCGCCTGCCGAGCAGCGTCATCGTGTACCCGTCCCGGTAAGCCTCCCGCACGACCGAGGACATGAACTCCTTGACTCCCGGGAACGACGTGAAGTAGGCGTCGATGAACTCCTGCGCCTCGTCGGGCATGATCCCCAGCCGCTGCCCGAGCCCGTACGCGTTCATCCCGTACGCCAGCCCGAAGTTGATCGCCTTCGCGCGGTCGCGGAGATCGCGCGGCAGCTCCTCGACGGTGAAGCCGTAGATCTTGGCGGCGGTCGCGGCGTGGATGTCGAGGTCCTTGGCGAACGCGTCTCGCAGGCCGGGATCGCCGGTGATGTGCGCGAGCACGCGCAGCTCGATCTGCGAATAGTCGGCGACGAGCAGCGTGTGCTCGGGGAAACCGGCGATGAACGCGCGCCGGATCTCCCTGCCGAGTCCGGTTCGCACAGGGATGTTCTGGAGGTTCGGGTCTGAGGTCGACAGCCGTCCCGTCGTCGTCACCGTCTGATGGAACCGGGCGTGCAGCCGCCCGGTGCCGGGATCGACGAGCCGCGGCAGCGCGTCGAGGTAGGTCGACTTCAGCTTGGTGAGCTCGCGGTAGCGCAGGATGTCGTCGACGATCGGGTGCAAGCCGCGCAGGTTCTCGAGCGCGGCGGCGTCCGTCGAGAATCCGGTCTTCGTCTTGCGACCCGGCGTCAGCCCGAGCCGGTCGTACAGCACCTCGCGCAGCTGCGGTGGCGAGTTGATGTTGATCGGGCCGCCGGCGTGCCGCGTGATCGATTCTTCCAAAGCTGATATCTCCGACCCCATCACGTTCCCCTGCTGCTCGAGCAGATCCACGTCGATCGCGACGCCGGTCAGCTCGAGATGTGCGAGGACCTCGATCAGCGGCTGCTCGACCTCGCGGTAGAGCTGCGTCATCCCCAGCCGGTCGAGCTGTGCCGCGAGCGTGTCGGCGAGCGGCAGCAGTGCGGCGGCTTGCGCGCACACTGCCTCCGGGGCCGCGGTCTCCTCCGGCACGACGTCGAGTGCGAGCTGGGCCCCGTCGTCGGCCGGCTTGGCCCTCGGGAGCTCGCGGTCGAGGTAGCGGAGCGAGAGGTCCTCGACCTCGTACGTCCCGGCTGCGGGGTCGAGCAGGTAGGCCGCGATCTTCGAGTCGAACTCGAGCCCGGCGAAGCTGCTCCCCTCGCCGGTGCGCGCCACGAAGAGCTCCTTGGCGTCGTGCGCGACCTTGGCGACGTGCGCATCGCTCAGCAACGCGTCGGCCGCGGAGGGATCGTCCAGCCACAGCGCTTCCTCGTCCCCGGTTGCGATCGCGATCCCCTTCGAGCCGGCGCGCGTCGCGACGGCAAGTCGCGCGCCGCCGCGGGCCGCCGCCTCGAGCTCCCTCACGTCCTTCCCGCCCCCAGACCGGGCGACGAACTCCGCGGCCGCGGCCGGCGCGGAGGGACGCCGGACGTCCGGAAGCCGCTCGAGCAGCGAGCGGAACTCGAGTGACAGGAACAGCTTGCGGATCACCTCTTGATCCCACTCCCCCATGCGGATCTGGGTGGGATCGACGCCGAGCTCGAGGTCGTCGACGAGCTGCGCCAGTCGCTTGTTGCGGAGCACCTGCTCCTTGGCCTCTTCGAGCTTGGGTGCGAGCTTCCGTAGCTTCTGTGGCAGGTCGTCGAGCCGCTCGTACATCGCCTCGACCGAGCCGAACTGCCGGACCAGCGCGGACGCGGTCTTGTCGCCGACGCCCGGGACGCCGGGGAGGTTGTCGGACGGATCGCCCTTGAGCGCGACCAGGTCGGGCAGCTTCTCGGGCGGGATCCCGAAGCGTTCGACGACCGCGTCCTCATCGTAGAGGGTGATGTCGCTGATGCCCTTCCGGTTGAAGAGGACCTTCACGTCGTCGCCGACGAGCTGGAGCATGTCGCGGTCGGCGGTCACGACCGCGACCTCGAGGCCCCGCTCGACGCCGCGGCGCGCGAGCGTCGCGATCACGTCGTCGGCCTCGTGATCGGGCACCTGGAAGACGGGCACCCGCAGCGTGTCGAGCACCTCGCGCAGCAACCCCATCTGCGAGGAGAACTCCGTCGGCGTCTCGGCCCGGCCGGCCTTGTACTCGGCGTACTGCGCGAGGCGGATCGTCGGCGCGCCGAGATCGAAGGCGACGCCGATCCGGTCGGTGCGCTGCTCGGTGAGCAGCTTGATCAGCATCGATGTGAAGCCGTAGACGGCGTTGGTGATCTGCCCGGTAGAGGTCACCAGAGAGGTCGGCAGCGCGAAGAACGCCCGGTACGCGAGCGAGTGTCCGTCCAGGAGCAGCAGACGTTCGGTCGGAGCCGCGGCCTCGGGTCGCGCAGCCTTTGTGGGGGTCTTCCTCGGCACCGCGCCTACCGGCGCGCGCTCGCGCGCCGCTTCGTGGCCGGACGCACCCAGAGGTTGTCGGCCAGATCCGGCCCGAGGCTCGAGCGGGAGCCGCCGACCTCGAGCGACATCGTTCCGTCGGGCGCCACGCCGAGCACGCGGATGCGGTTGCCCGGCATCAGCCCGTGATCCTCGAAGTAGCGCAGAACGTCCGTGTGGAGCTCGACATCCTCGGTGAGCCGTTCGAGGACGACGTCGTCGCCCTCGGCGAACTCCTCGAGACGGCGCAGATCGCGGGCGATCGTCGCGCCTGTCCCGGGGATGGGGTTGCCGTGCGGGCACGTCGCCGGCCCGCCGAGCAGCGCCATGATGCGCTTCTCGATCTCCTCGCTCATCGAGTCCTGGAAGCGCTCGGCTTCCTCGTGCGCCTTGTGCCAGGGCAGCTTCAGAACGTCGATCAGGAAGCGTTCCGCCATCCGATGCCGCCGGACGGCGTCCTCCGCGACGGCGCGGCCGTGGGCCGTGAGCCGGATCACGCGATCGTCGTCTGTCTGCACCAGCTTCATGCGCGTGAGGCGGCCGATCTTTTCCGAGACCGCGGCCCGGGAGACCCCGAGGCGTTCGGCCAGGCGCGCCTGAACGACCTCGGCGCCTTCCTCGTGCATCTCGTAGACGGCTTCGAGGTAGTCGTCGGTACCGTGAGCGTCCGCGTTCCGAGCCACGGGCCGCAGTATACGGGCCCGCTCCGACGCTCATCCCCGACCGGCCCGCCCGATTTGACCCAAACCGCCGTTGCTAGGGTAGCCTAACAGAGTTAGTTAGGTGGGCTTGACGAACTCGATCGAATGAGGAGCAGGGAATGATCAGACGACCACGCACTCTCGCGGCCGCGGCCCTGGCTCTCGTGAGCCTACTGGCCGCTTGCGGAGGAGACGACGGCGCAACGCAGGCGGGCGGCAAGATCACCATCTATTCCGGCCGGAGCGAGGAGCTCATCGGAACGCTGATCGCTCAGTTCGAGGCGGAGACCGGCATCGACGCCGAGGTCAAGTACGGCAGCACGTCGGAGATGGCCGCCCTCATCCTGGAGGAAGGGACGGGGTCCCCCGCCGACGTCTTCTGGGCCCAGGACGCCGGCGCGCTCGGAGCGGTGCAGGCCAAGGGCCTGTTCGTGGAGCTTCCCGACGGGATCCTGGACCGGGTCCCCGATGCGTTCCGTTCGCGGCAGGGGAACTGGGTCGGCGTTTCCGGACGGGTTCGAGTCATCGCGTACAACCCCGATCTCGTACAGACGAGCCAGCTTCCGAGGAGCGTCGACGAATTGACGGGGGCGGCGTGGAAGGGGAACGTTGGCTGGGCACCGTCGAACGGCTCGTTCCAGTTGTTCGTCACGGCGTTTTGCAAGATCAGGGGCGAGGACGCCGCGCGCACGTGGCTCCAAGCCATGAAGACGAACGGAGCCAAGACCTACGCGAACAACGACGCCATCGTTGCGGCCGTTGCTGCCGGCGAGATCCCCCTCGGTCTCGTGAACCACTACTACGCGTTCGAAGTGCTTGCCGAGAACCCGGACGCCAAGGTGAAGGACCACTTCCTGCCCGGGGGCGACCTCGGCGGGTTGGTGAACGTTTCGGGGGTCGGCATCCTCAAGACCGCGGACAACAGGGATGCGGTACGCCGGTTCATCGACTACCTCCTGTCGCCGGCCGGACAGGCGTACTTCGTTTCCGAGACGTACGAATACCCCCTGGCCGGGGAGGTCCAGCCCGACTCCCGCCTTCCCAAGCTCGCTGATCTCGAGCCGCCCACGGTCGATCTCTCCGACCTCGGCGACCTCGAGGGAACCCTGGCGTTGCTGCAGGAGGTCGGGCTGCTCTGATGGCGACGCGCGTTGACGCCGCCGCAGCGCTCGCCGAGCGCTCGGTCCGTCGACGCTCGGCGGGCTTCAGCCGGCCGCCGCCGAAAGCGGTGGCGGCCGGCGCGGTGGTCGTCGCGCTCGTCGTCCTTCTGCCGACCGTTTACATCATCGTGCGCGCCTCTGAAGGAGGCGCGCACGACTTCATCTCCACGCTCGCCGACGGCACCGCCGTCGCGCTGCTCCTCCGGACCATGGCACTCGCCGCCGCGGTGACGGCCGGCGCGCTCGTGATAGGGGTACCGCTGGCCTGGCTCACGACGCGGACCGATCTGCCGGGACGACGCGTGTTTGCCGTGCTCACCGCGCTGCCGCTCGTGATCCCGACGTACGTGGGGGGCTATGCGTTCGTCGCCGCCCTCGGGCCGCGCGGGCTGGCGCAAGGTCTGCTCGCACCTCTAGGGGTGGAGCGCCTCCCAGAGATCTACGGCTTCTTCGGCGCCTGGCTGGTGCTGACCCTGTTCACCTACCCGTACGTGCTTCTGACGGTGCGCGCGGCCGTTCGGCGGCTCGACCCTGCGTTGGAGGAGGCGGGACGCGCTCTCGGGCGCACGGACGGAGAAACGTTCCGGCGGATCGTCCTCCCCCAGCTTCGCCCCGCGGCGACCGCAGGCGGTCTGCTCGTCGCGCTGTACACGATCCACGACTTCGGCGCGGTGTCGCTGCTGCGGTACGACACGTTCACCCGGTCGATCTACGTGAGCTACCAGGGATCGTTCGACCGGAGTCGCGCCGCCGTGCTCTCGCTGGTGCTCGTTGCCCTGACGATCGTCGTCATCGCGCTCGAGTCGCGGATCCGCGGCCGTGCCGCCTACTTCCGCTCCCATGCGAGCGCGCCGCGCCAGCCCCGCGTCCGCCCGCTCGGCCGGAAACGCTGGCCGGCGTTCGCCGCTTGCAGCGCGCTCGTCTCCGTGGCGCTCCTCCTGCCGCTGAGCGTGATCTCGTACTGGATGATCCAAAGTGCGCGTCAGGGAGCCGGCATCGGTCGCACCCTCAGTGCCGCGCTGAACTCTGTGGAGGCGAGCTCGCTCGGTGCCGTGCTCGCCGTCGCGGCGGCGTGGCCGATCGCCGTCATGACCGTCCGGTTCCCCGGGCGGCTGGCCCGCGCGACCGAACGTGCTTCCTACACGGGGTACGCGCTTCCCGGATTGGTCGTCGCACTATCGCTGGTGTTCTTCGGCATCCGTGCAGCCCCGGCCCTCTATCAGACACTTGTCCTGCTGGTCTTCGCCTACATCGTGCTCTTCATCCCCCAGGCGGAGGGGCCGCTGCGCGCATCGCTGTTGCAGCTCAATCCGGCACTGGAAGAGGCGTCCCACTCCCTGGGAGCCGGCCGTTACCGCACGATGGGGCGCATCGTGCTTCCGCTCATTCGTCCGGGCATCGCGGCCGGCATCGCACTGGTCTTCCTGACGGCGATGAAGGAGCTGCCTGCGACCCTGCTGCTGGCGCCGACGGGGTTTCGGACGCTCGCGACCGAGGTCTGGTCGGCAACGTCCGCGTCGTACTTCGACCGCGCCGCGCTGCCGGCGCTGGCGATCGTTCTCGCGTCGTCGATCCCCCTCGCTGTGCTGATGTTCCGGGAGCGGGAGACGCGATGACCGTAAACTTCCGACGCCGTCCCACCGGACCTGCCGGGGACGCCGGTACGCTACCGGCGATGCGCGAGAGCCTCTCCGACGACCCGGCGGTCCGCTGCGCCGGCCTGACGAAACGGTTCGGCCCGACGGTCGCGGTCGACGACGTCACGATCGCGGTGGAGCCCGGTGAGATCCTCGCGCTCCTCGGACCGAGCGGATGCGGGAAGACGACGTTCCTCCGGCTCGTCGCCGGGTTCGAACGCGCCGACGCGGGAGCGATCGATCTCGCCGGCCGGAGCGTCGTCGGCGACGGACGCTTCGTGCCGCCCGAGCGCCGCCGTGTGGGGTTCGTCTTCCAGGACTACGCGCTGTTCCCGCACCTGTCGGTCCGCGCCAACGTCGGCTTCGGCGTCGAGCCCGCAGATCGCGCGGACCGCGCCGCGGGGACGCTCGGGCTCGTTGGGCTCGGCGGCCTCGGCGAGCGCTACCCGCACGAGCTTTCCGGCGGCGAGCAGCAGCGCGTCGCGCTCGCCCGAGCGCTGGCTCCCGGCCCGGCGATCGTCTTGCTCGACGAGCCGTTCTCGAACCTCGACGCGGACCTGCGCGAGCGCGTCCGCGGAGAGGTCCGCGCGATCCTGCGCGCGGCCGGAGCCAGCACCGTGTTCGTCACGCACGACCAAGAAGAAGCGTTCGACATCGCCGACCGGATCGCGGTCATGAACCGCGGGCGCATCGAGCAGCTCGGCCGGCCGGAGGAGATCTACCACACGCCGGCGACGCGGTTCGTCGCCGACTTCGTGGGGGACGCCGACTTCCTGCCCGCCGAGGTCGCCGGCGACCGGCTCGTAACCGAGCTCGGCTCCTACCCGCTCAATGGGGTCGCGGTCGCGCCTGGCCCGGTCGAGATCATGCTACGGCCCGAGGACATCGAGCTGGAGCCGACCGACCGTTACGACGCGTCGGAGGTGCTCGCCAGACGCTTCAAGGGGCCCCTGAGCCTGTCGACCGTGCGGCTCGCCACCGGCCGCGTCGTGACGGGAGCGCACTCGTCGCAGGAGATCTTCTCACCCGGCCAGCGGGTCGAGGTGAGCTTCCTGCCCGACCATCTCGTGCTGTTCCGCGGGGAGGACCGCGTCGCGTGGATCCCCGCGCGCGTGAAGACCGGAACCGACTGAGGCGCGTCGATTCAGCCGTCCGGTTGCGCGCCGGGCGGGTCCACCGGCCGGACCATCCGCTCGACCCAGACCTCGAAGCCTGCTCCGCGCCAGAAGCGCCGGCTGGCCTCGTTCGCGACGAACACCGCGGCGTTGAGATGACGCACGCGGCGGTCGCGGGCCCACTGCGCGGCGGCGCCGATGAGCGCTTTTCCGATCCCATGCCCACGTCGGTCGGCGCGGACCACGACGCGGCTGAGCTCGACCGAGCGCTCGCTGCTCATCCGCGACGGGTACTCGACGTGGAGCAACCCCATCGCGACCGGCGTTTCGCCGTCGAAGACCAGCAGGACGTCGGCGTCGTCGGCCGTTAGCGCCTCGCGGAAGGAGGCCTCGATGCGATCGGCGGCGTCGGGGACCGGCGGGAACAGGCGGTAGCGCCCCTGTGCTTCCTCGAGCTCGCGCCACAACGCGAGAAGATCGTCGAGGTCGGCTTCGGTCGCCGGGCGGACGTGCATCTCGCGCAGGATACCCGGAGAAAGAGAAGAGCCCGAGCCCCTTTGGCTATCCTCGCGCCTTCCCCAAACGCAAGTGCAGCTACTCGGTGCCCGGACTCTTCACCGGCCGCTGATCCAACGACCGCGGCGACGCTAACAGGGGGATGACACGAGTGTCAAACCCAGAAAATGCCTCCGCGACACCAACGGCGATGCGATGTCAAATCGGCCGCTCACGATCACAGGATCTTGCCCATGAACGCCTGCGTCCGCGGGTGCTGCGGATTCGAAAGAAGGGTTCCCGGATGTCCTTCTTCGACGATGCGACCCTCGTCCATGAAGATCATGCGGTCGCCGACCTCGCGCGCGAACCCCATCTCGTGTGTAACGACGACCATCGTCATGCCTTCCGACGCGAGCCGCTTCATCACGTCGAGAACCTCCTTGACGAGCTCGGGATCGAGCGCCGACGTCACCTCGTCGAAGAGCATGACCTTCGGAGACATCGCGAGCGCACGCGCGATCGCGACGCGTTGCTGCTGTCCGCCGGAGAGCTGTGCCGGATACGCATCCACTTTCGCGGCGAGACCGACGTGCGTAAGCTCGCGGACGCCGATCTCGCGGGATTCTTCCGGGCTCTTGCGGAGCACTTTCTGGAGCGCGAGCGTCACATTTCCGAGCACGGTTTTGTGCGGGAAGAGATTGAACTGCTGGAAGACCGTGCCGACCTCGCGGCGGACCTTGTTCACGTCGATGCGCGCCCGCGTGATGTCGATCCCCTCGACGAAAACCCGCCCCTCCGTCGGCTCCTCGAGGCGATTAAGGCATTTCAAAAGCGTGCTCTTCCCGCAACCGGACGGCCCGATCAGGACGAGCACCTCCCGGGGTGCGATGCTGAGATCGACGCCTTTGAGGACGTGAAGATCTCCGAACCGCTTGTGCAGTCCTTCGACGCGAATCATTGGCTCGGTCACGTCGCGCTCGAACCCTCCCGCCGCATCAGCGTGAGCCGGAACCGTCTCGCGTCGGCCGGGTTCAGCCGTCGCTCCATCCAGTTCACGACGCGGATCAGCGGGATCGTGACCACCAGGTAGCCGATCGACGCCGCCATGTATGGCGTCGCCGAGAACGTCGACGACGAGAGCTGACGCGCCGCCGTCATGAGCTCTCGCTGCTGGACCGTGGCGCCCAGCACCAGCAGAAGCGAGGTGTCCTTGACGAGCGAGATGAACTCGTTGGTCAAGGGCGGGATCACCTTTCGGACCGCCTGCGGGATGACCACCTGCGTCATCGCGGTCGCGTACGGCATCCCCAAGCTGCGGGCGGCGTCCATCTGGCCTTTGTCCACGGCTTGTATGCCGGCGCGGAAGATCTCCGCCACGTACGCGGAGCTGTTGATCGTGAGCCCCACGATGAAGGCCGTGATCGTTGGAAGCGTGAGGCCGACGTACGTGGGGGCGAACGCCACGAGGAGCAGCAGCATCAGCAGGGGCAAACCTCTGATCACATCGACGTACGCGATCGCCGGAACGCGAACCCATCGGCGCTTGGATATCGCGAGCATCGCGACGATGAGCCCGAGCACGATGGCGGCGACTTCGGCGATCGCCGCGTACTTGATCGTGTTGACGGCCGCCCGCCGGATGTCGCCGAAGATCGCAGACAGGATGTCGCGATCGAAGTACGCGGTGCCGAACTCCGCGATCTCGAGCGATCCGCCGATAACCGCCCCGTGCACGAAGGAGGCAACCGCCGCTACGACGCCCAACAGGACTCCCCACGTCGCCGCTATGCGACCTCGTCGGCTGCTCGTGGAGACCTGATACAGCCCGACGAGGCTCGCGACGGAGGCGAGGGCGCCGGTGGGAGCCGCGTACGGCCGGGGGTCGAACGCGGTCGCTCCGCCGACATCCAACGCGATCGCCGCTCCGGCGAGAACGGCCGCCGCAAGACCGAGGAAGAAACCGCCTGCCGCCCACGGGCTCGGCCGGCCTTGCTCGGACGCGAACGGCCCCAGATCGACCGCCTGGCTGGCCATCCTTCCCCCCTTAACGCGAGGGGCCCGCCGCGGCGGCAGGCCCCTCGTCCGGTTCGACGCTTACTGGATCGGCACCGTGAACGGCACGTCGGTCTTGAACCACGTCTTGTAGATCGTGGCGTACGTGCCGTCCTCCATCATCGCTTTCAACGCCCCGTCGATCGCTACCCGAAGATCGGGCTTCTCCTTCGAGATCGCGAACCCGTACCTCTCGTTCGTCTCCAGGACCTGCACGACCTTGACCGACGAGCGCGCGGCGATGATCCCCTCAGACGCGGGACGGTCGTTGACGACGGCCCCGACGCGCCCGGCGACGAGGTCGTCGAACGCCTGGATCGCCGTCTCGAACTCCTTGACGTCCTTCGCTTTGCCTTGTGCGACGATCGCCTTGGCGCAGTCCGCTCCGGTGGTGCCGGTCTGGACGCCGATCGTCATCCCCGCCAGGTTGTCGATCGTCTTGATGTTCGGCGTCTTCTCGACGTCCACCGCCAGCGAGAGGTTCGCCACGAAGTAGGGGATGGTGAAGTCGACCGTCTGTTTGCGCTCTTCCTTGATGGTGATCGCGGAGATGCCGAGGTCGAACGTGCCGCGCGGCACCGACTGCGTGAACAAGCCGTCGAACGACGTGGTCGTCGACTTGGCCGTCAGCCCGAGCCGCTTCGCGACCTCCTTGTACAGATCGACGTCGAAGCCGACGGGCTCGGACTGACCGGGCTCGATGTTCTCGAACGGCGGGTAGGCGTTATCGGAGCCGATGTTCAA
Source organism: Actinomycetota bacterium (assembly GCA_035249485.1). Classification (GTDB taxonomy): domain Bacteria; phylum Actinomycetota; class AC-67; order AC-67; family AC-67; genus DATFGK01. Next base: position 20,777 of record DATFGK010000115.1, read on the forward strand.
CACCCCGGGCTCCTTGAGCTGAGTCTTGTAGTCCACGCCCTTCGGGGCCGCCTGCGCCTGCGAGCCGGCGTTGGTCACGCAGTCGTTGATCGTCACCGTCGGGATCGGCGTGGTCGTCGCTCCCGGCTGCACGGTTGGCTCGTCGCTCGCGCACGCCGAGAGCAAAATCCCGACGACCACAAGCGCGTAAAGGTTCCTCTTCATCCCGTCCTCCCCTTCTCGTCCTTCACATCTCGCCCAGGTAAGCCTTACGCACGTTGTCGTTGCCGAGCAAAGCACGCGCGTCGTCGTGGAGCACGATCTCGCCGGTCTCGATCACGTACCCGCGGTGCGCGGCTTGGAGCGCCATGTGGGCATTCTGCTCGATGAGCAGGATCGGCGTCCCCTGCGCGTTGATCTCCCTGATGATGTCGAAGATCCGCTGAACGAGCATCGGCGCCAGCCCCATCGACGGTTCGTCGAGCAGCAGCAGCTTCGGCCGCGACAT
>DATFGK010000116.1:0-9400 GCA_035249485.1 Actinomycetota bacterium
CTACCGGCACGCCCTCGGACCCAAGGAAGCCGGCGGGAACGCCTACTCGGGCGAGCGAGCGAAGCGAGACTTGTACCGGCGACCGAGATGAGGAGCGTGCTCGTCGACTCGAGCGCGTTCCTCTCGCTCGAGGATCCGGCCGAACGATCTCACGGCCGAACCAGGGGCGCGTTCGTCGATCTGATCGCAGAAGGCGCGCGCCTGATGACCACCAACTTCGTTTTCGACGAGAGCTACACGCTGCTGCTCACCCGCCTCGGCCGCGACCGTGCCGTCGGATGGGGGGCAAGCCTCCTCGCGAGCGAGCTGATCCAGATCCTCCGCGTCGACGAGGATCACGAGGCTCGCGCATGGGAGATCATCCTGTCCTTCGCCGACAAGGAGTTCTCGTTCACCGACGCGACAACGTTCGCCGTCGCGGAGAGCCTCGAGATCCGGGAGGCATTGTCGCTCGACCGGCACTTCCGGCAGTACGGAGGGTTGACGATCCTCCCGTGAGGACGCCGCTCAGTCGAAGATGATGCCGGGGTTGAGGATCCCGTCGGGATCGAACGCGGTCTTGATGCGGCGCATCAGCTCCAGTTTCGCCGGCTGCTCGAGCTCGGCGTAGTACGGCTTCTTCTGCGTGCCGATCCCGTGCTCACCCGATATCGCGCCGCCGAGCTCCATGCCGGCGCGGAAGATCCCGAGCATCAGGTCGTGCCGTTTCTCGGCGTCGGCTTGGAACACCGACAGGTGCACGTTCCCGTCGCCGACGTGTCCGCAGCCCGTGAGGAACGACCCGCTCGCCTGTGCGAGCTCGTTGACCTTCGCCATGTAGACGGGGATCTGCGCGCGCGGAACGACCATGTCGATGATGTCGTGTGCGCCGGCGGCCTTCGCCGCCCAGAACGCGCGCTCGCGCGCGTGGATCAGCTGCACGCCGGCCTGCGGCGGCAGCACGTACACGTCGAGCGCGCCGAGCTCCGCGATCAGCATGGCGATCTCCTCGACGTTCTCCGCGAGCCGGTCGGCGCTGCGGTCCTCGAGCACGACCACGAGATAGGCGAGCGCGGTTTCCTTGATCTCCTGCGGGATCCCGAGGTCGAGCCCGGCGTTGTTGAGGATCCCCTGCATCGAGATCAGGTCGATGTACTCGACGATCAGCGGCCCGACACCGCTCCCGACGATCCGCGGCACGGCAACCGTGATCTGGCCGAGCGTCGAGAACGGCGCCAGCAACGTGGTCGCGTGCTCGGGACGGGGATAGAGCTTGAGCGTCGCTTCGGTCGCGAGCGCCAGTGTGCCCTCCGAGCCGATGATGATCTGGGTGAGGTCGTAGCCGGTCGTCGCCTTGACGAATTTACCGCCGGTCCGGATCACCTCGCCGGTGCCGAGCACCGCGGTAAGTCCGAGCACCTGATGGCGCGTCACGCCGTACTTCACCGCGCGCAGCCCGCCGGCGTTCGTCGCGACGTTGCCGCCCAGGCTCGCGGAGTTCTCGCCCGGATACACCGGGTAGACGAGGCCGTGCTCGGCCGTCGCCTTGTCCAGCTCGTCGAGCGTCACGCCCGGCTGAACCACGGCCACATGGTTCTCGAGGTCGATCTCGAGGATCCGGTTCATGCGCTCGAACGAGATCAGGATGCCGCCGGCTCGCGGGATGCAGGAGCCCGACAGGCCGGTTCCCGAGCCGCGGGCCGTCACCGGCACCCCGAGCTCGCGGGCGAGCCCGACGATCGCGGCGACCTCCTCGGTCGAGCCCGGCTTCACCACGAACGCGGGCGCCTCGGGGGTCGCGGTCAGCGACTCGTCGTGGGTGTAGTCCTCACCGGCAGTGTCCCCGGCGAGCACGTGCTGACCGCCGGCGATCTGCTCGAGCCGTTCCCGGATGTCTGTCATCGTTCCTCTTCTACCAGGGGTCGATCGCGGGGCGCTTCTTGCCGGTACGCGGCGGGCCCGGCGGCACCGATCGCAACGTGTTGACGATCAACGCGCGCGAGTCGGCCGGGTCGATGACGTCGTCGATCTCGAAGTGCGCCGCCATGTTGAGCGCCTTGCCGTGGTCGTACGCCATGCCGACCATGCGCTCGAACATCTCCTTGCGTTCCGCTTCGCCCTCGATGGCGTCGAGCTCGCGGCGGAAGCCGAGCCGCACGGCGCCTTCGAGGTTCATGCCGCCGAACTCGCCGGTCGGCCACGCGACCGTGAACAGCGGAGCGTGGAAGCTCCCGCCGGCCATCGCCTGGGCGCCGAGGCCGTAGCCCTTCCGGAGCACGATCGTGAAGTAGGGGACGGTGAGGCTCGCGCCGGTCACGAACATCCGCGCGAAGTGGCGAACCTGCGCGGAGCGCTCGGCCTCCGGTCCGACCATGAAGCCGGGCGTGTCGCAGAGGAACAGGATCGGTATGTCGTGCGCGTCGCAGAGTTGCATGAACCGCGCGGCCTTGTCGGCGCCGTCGCTGTCGATCGCGCCGCCGAGGTGCCGCGGGTCGTTCGCGATGACGCCGATCGGGCGCCCCTCGACGCGCGCGAGCGAGGTGACGATCGGGCGCCCGAACTTCGGCCGGAGCTCGAGCACCGAGTCCGTATCGGCGAGCACATCGAGCACTCGGCGCGTGTCGTAGGCGGTGCGCCGGTACTCGGGAACGACGTTGCGCAGCGCCGTCTGGTCGGCGCTCGTCCACTTTGCGACCGTGCCCTGGAAGTAGGACAGGTATCGCTTCGCGGCGGCGACGGCTTCGGCGTCGTCGTTGACCACGATGTCCACGACGCCGTTCGGCTGCTGGATCGAGATCGGTCCGACCTCCTCGGGCCGGAACGTGCCGAGGCCGCCGCCTTCGATCATCGCCGGGCCGCCCATGCCGATGCTCGAGTCCTCGGTCGCGATGATCACATCGCAACAGCCGAGCAGCGCCGCGTTGCCGGCGAAGCAGTAGCCGCCGACGATGCCGACCAGCGGCACCAGACCGCTCAGCCCTGCGAAAAGCGCGAACGCGAGGCAGTCGAGCCCGGCGACGAACGGCGCGTCGACGTCGCCGGGTCGGCCGCCGCCGCCCTCCGCGAACAGGACGACGGGAAGGCGCAGCCGCTCGGCGATCTCGAAAAGCCGGTCCTTCTTCTGATGGTTGAGGTAGCCCTGTGTCCCGGCGAGCACCATGTAGTCATAGGAAAGAACCGCCGCGCGCGCCCGATCGTCGTCGAACAGCTCGCCGTTGATCCGCGCGAGCCCGGCGACCAGCCCGTCGGCCGGGGTCTTCTTGATGAGCTCTTCGATGCTCCGCCGGCTCCGCTGCGCGGCGAGCGCCAGCGATCCGTATTCGACGAAGCTGCCGGGGTCGCACAGATCGGCGAGGTTCTCCCGCGCGGTCCGGTGTCCCGATGCGTGGCGCTTCGCCACCGCGTCGGCGCGTGCCTCGTCGCGCGTCGCGTTCTGACGGCTCAGCGCCTCATCCAGCTCGGGTCGGACGTCGTCGCTCATGGGTCCGTAACGATGGCCCGAGCGGCCCGGCTAGCGCAAGGTGCTCAGCCCGAGGTCTTGCGCGACAGCGAACGGACGGCGAGCGACCCGGCCAGGATGATCAGCGCCAGCACCATCGGATCGCCGGCGCCGGTCCCCGGCAGGGAGGGCCCGCCCTTCGTCGTCTTCGTCCCGCGCACCGCCGGCTTGCCGGCCGGCTTCTTCGAGGGCGCCGGGACCTTTGCGCCACCGAACGCGGCCGCGCGCGTGAGTCGCGGAGCCTCGACCGCGAACACGTCGACCCCACGAAGAACGTTCGCCGCGTACACGAGGACCTCGTCCTCATTGTCGGGGTTCCGTGCCATCACCATCGAGTCGATCGTCAGATCGAGCCCGGCGAACCCGGCGATCTCTTCGAAGCGGATCTGCGCCGGCGTCTTCGAGAAATCGGGGAAGTAGCGGAGCACGCGCATCCCGTTCGTGTACCAGCCGAACGTCAGGAGGTTCTCGTCGGCGAACTCCTTGCCGTAGTGAACCGTGCAGCTCGGGTTCTGGCCGAGCACGTTCGGGATGTTCCACTGCGTCATGTACACGCCCGGCGAGCCGTCGGGCTGCTTCATCAACACCGGGTTGCGCTCATCACGGATGTCGTAGAACCAGACGCCGCCGCCGGGGCACAGATCCGTCCCGAGTCCACCGCCGCGCTCGTCCGTGACCATCATGATCTGGCCGTCGGCGATCGCCTCGGCCTGGTGTGCGATCGAGATGTCCTCGTTCGCCGGCTTGTCGCCGTCGTGGTCGATGACCGACAGCAGCGGGATGTTTACGACCTTCGCCTTGCGGTCGCGGAAGACGTCCTTGTGCCAGTTCCGGCAGTCGGTGACCTTGATCCCCGACGCGTAGACGGGGTCGGCGTCGACGAGCGAGCACGCGTCCGCGCCTTCGGTCAGGTGCGTTCCGGAGAGGCGGCCCGTCGCCTCGGAGACCTTCGAGACGTCGAGGATCATCGTGGATCCGACCGACGCGCAGTACGCGCGATCCTTGTAGAACCGGAGATCGTGACAGCCGCTCGTCGTCTTGTCCTTGTTCTCCCCTTCTTTGTTCTTGTCGTACAGCGCCGGCCAGTAGTCGAAGTCGAAGACGGCGGCAGCGACGGTCGGAGCGCACGCGCCGGCCGGGACGTCAGCGCACATCTTGAAATCGACGATGTAGAGCACGTCCTCGCTGTCGGACGTCGAGATGTACGCGAGCCACGGGTGCAGCGGGTCGAGCGTCACGCTGTGCGACTGTCCGTTGTTCCGCACGAGGTGCACGAGCCTCGGGTTGGTGACGTCCGAGAGGTCGACGATCTCGATGCCGCCGAAGATCGGATCGTGGCAGCGGCCCGGGGCGTCCATGCCCATCACGACCCATCGCCCGTCGGGCGACCAGGAGATGTCGTTCTCCCAACCTCCGTAGCCAAGCGCGATGTCGAAGGGATCTTGGTTCCAGGCCGGGTCGGTGACCTGCATCAGCGGCGAGTTGGGGCAGCCGAACGCCGAGGCGTACTCGCTGATCGTCACCGGCGCGGCCGGGTTCGTCACGTCGATCACCGCGAAGCCGTAGACCGACGAGCCGGCGACGAGGTACTGCTTGCCGTCGCGCGTGAATGGCGTGACCTCTCCCAGCGTGCCGGCGAAGGAGCGGCCCGTGGACGTGTTGCTGACCCACCGGATCGGTCCCTCAGACAGGACCGACGGGGGGGCCGGGAGCGGCCCCGGGAGTACCCCGAGCTCCGGCGGGACGTGGTCCGCCCGAGCCACTGCGGGCAGAAGTGAGAATGCTATGGTCAAAGCCAATATCGAGAGTCGTCGCATGTTTTCGCCTCCGAGCCGGGCCGGGCGAACGGACCGCCCGCCCTTCGAGGTTCGACGGCCGAACCGTCCAATCCTCCGCCGGGCCGCTTACGCGCGAGGCCGGGAAGGACGTGATCACGGCGAGTGAGGGCGTTGTGAGCTGCGGCAACGCTCCGGATCCGCTGGTAGGCAGGCCCTCGCGGATCAGCTCGTCGAGAGCGCGGTCAGCGCCGGGGAGGCTCGCGATGCAGGCGCTCCGCAGCGTTTGCGGCCGATCTCCGCTCAGGCGCCGGTCAGGAACGCGGTGACCTGCGCCATGTCGAAGTAGTCGCGCCACGCCGCGATCTTGCCGTCGCGAACCTCGAAGATGCCCATCACGGGGAACGCGCCCTGTTTGCCGTCGGCCAGATGGAAGGCGTCGACACGCTCGGTCATGACGACCGTGTCTGACGCCGTGACGTTGAGCATGCGGAACTCGGCGGAGGTCACCGCGGCGAGGAAACCGGTCAGGAAGCCGCGGATCGCGTCGTGCCCCTCGAGCGGCTGCATCGGCATGTTGTGATACACGCCGTCCTCAGTGAAGTAGTCGGTGAGCAGGTCTGGATCGCGTTTCGACCATGCGTCGCAGAACTCCCGGACGAGCGTCTCCGCGTCGTTCATGTTCGCCGCCTCCCCGATCCCGAGTGTGACGGCAGTCTCCCAGGGTCGCCCGCCGCGCGGCCAATCGCCGCAACAGGTGACGAACGCGCCCAAGAGGACGATGATGGGGGAAGGCGCGTGAAGGGGGCTCCCGTGAGGCGGTTCGTTGCGGCTCTGGTCCCGCTGTTGTTGGTGCTGCCGATGGCGCCTCGTTCGGCGCCGGCGGAACCCACCGTCGTGCGCGAAGCGGTCGCGTTCAGCGTGACCAACCCGCTCGATCCGCTCAAGACGTACACGGTTCACGGCACCCTGATCCGGCCCGCCGGCTGTTCCGCGTCGGTGCTCCTCGCGATGCACGGCCTTTCGTACGGCCGCTGGGCATGGGACTTCCCGTACAAGCCCGAGACCTACTCGGTCGCCCAGGCGCTGGCGAAGCGCGGATACGCGGTCGTCGCCGTCGACGAGCTGGGCTACGGCGCGTCGGCGGGAAAGGGGTCGCCGGATCAACCGAACGGCTACACGCTGACCGTCGAGGGCTACGCGGCGATGACCGCGCAGATCGCGACGCAGCTGCGTGAGGGAATCTACGCGGCGAACGCGCCCGTCGCGTTCCCCAACATCGGGCTCATCGGCCACTCGGCCGGGACCGAGATCGTCGAGCTCGCCGCGGGGCTCTATCCGAACCTCGCGGATGTGCTGATCGCAACGGGCTACACGCACGAGCCGTTCGTAAACAACCAGTGGCTCATCCGTCAGTGGGTCCCGTCGGACAACGTGCATGCGGCGTTCGACGACTACATGTACTTCGAGAACGACCCCGTTACGCGTGCGGAGGACTTCTACACCTCCCTCTCCGAGCAAGCCGTGATCGACCTCGACACCGCCATGGTCAACCTGACCCCGTCGGGAGAGATCTTCACGATCAGCCCGCAACCGTCTCGCTTCGTTCTCCCGTTGATCGACATCCCGGTGCTGCTCGTGCTGGCGGAGAAGGATGAGCTGTTCCCGGCGCGGCTGGGTAAGTGGGAGATGCTCTGGTTCGCGCGCGCTTCGGACAAGACCTTGTACGTCGTCCCCGGCGCGGGGCACACGTTCATGCTCCACACGAACGCGCCGGTGACGAACGACGCGATCGCCGACTGGCTCGACGCGCGCAACGACGCGCACCCGCGCTGCTCGTAACCGACCGGATCAGGCCGGCGGCTGAGCGGGCTCCGGCTCCTCGGCCGGCGCGACACCGACTCCTTCGAGCAGCCCCTGGCGGCCGAAGCGTCTGACGACCTCGAGGACTCCCTCGCGCACCTCAGCGCGGTCGCGCTCGAAAACATCGGCGATGTCCGCGACGATCTCGTCGATCGTGCCGGAGCCGTCGAGGCACTTCCAGACGACGGCGGCGGTCGGGTTCAACAGGTGGACCGCTCCCGTCGCGCCGTCGATGAGCACGGTCTCGCCCTCATGCTCGGCGAGCGTGACGTCGGCCTTCCCGGTCGCGACGAACGCCGGATCGATGGCATCGGGATCGACGAACGTGGGTGCGGGCTCACCGCCGGCCGCGCCGTCGTGGTCGTGGTCGTGGTCGTGGTCATCCGGCTCCTCCTCGTGCGCGTGCTGGGAGGCGGCGGTGCGTTTCTCGGCGACCGCGGCGACGACCTCGGTGAGGCCGAACGCTTCGATCAGCAGGTCGTTGATGGCCGCCTCCCCGGCCGCGTACGCGGACGCGATCGCTCCGCGTTCGTCGATGAGCACCGCACCTGGCGTTCCGGCAGATCCGTACGCCTTCGCCACCGAGCGCTCCTTATCGATCAGCAGCTCGGCGATGCCGTAGGTCTCGACACTCGAGCGCGCACCCTCCTCGGTGCCCGAGGTCACGACGGCGACCGTCAGACGCTCGGGCAGCTCACGCTGCCATCGCGCGAGCTCCGGTGCGATGTGCGCGCACGGGCTGCACGACGGCGAGAAGAACACGAGTAGGACGCTGCGGCCGCGGCCGACCAGATCCCCGAGGCCCGTCGTGCTCCCCGACGAGCCTCGGAGCGTGAAGGCAGGCGCATCCGAGCCGACCGGAGGCCCGGCCGGTGCAGGTGGGGGATCGGCGACCGGTGCGCTGATCAGCGCCGCCCCCTTTCGACCCGACAGAACGACTGCCGCGGCGACCAGTGCGAAAGTGACGGTCGCGGCGACGGCGCCGGCGGCGTCGAGGTCGCCGAGCGTGTCGAACACAGGTCCGCCGGCGTCCGCGCCGGCCCCGAACAGCACGAGGCCGGCCGCGATCGCGAGGACGGCATTGCGTGCGAGCGTGGCCGGTCCGACCGGCGCCGAGTGAAGCTGCCCGAAGCAGTGGCAGTCGGGGCGCCGTCCTTGCGCGATGTTCACGGCGATCCCGACGATGAACGCCGAGAGGAGAACGAGGGCCGCGACGGCGCCGGCACGCGCGGTGGTGCCGAGGACGAGCCCGGCGGCGGTGGCGATCTCGGCCGCGGGAAGGCCGGCTGCGACCGGGCCTACGAGCGCAGCCGGAAGACCGAACGCCTCCACGGCCGCTCGCGTTCCGTCGCGATCGAAAAGCTTCGCGAAACCCGAGACGAGGAACACCGCGGCGAGCGATATGCGGGCGATGACGACGACGGCATCCACGGCCCGAATCGTACCCGGCGGGGCGCGTCCTTCCGGCGTCGTCTGCCGGTCATTTGCCGGATAATCCGCTTCCGGCGGCCGTGCTACCCTCCGACGCCGTGAACGCCCGCCCTGCTCTCGCGATCGTCGCGTGTCTCGTCGCCCTGGGTGGGTGCAAGGGATCGACGGGCTTCGACGGCACGCTCTTCGTCGCCGACACGAACTCGAAAGACGTCGGGATCGTCGACGGCTCCACGATGAAGCTCGTCGCGCGCGTCCCGCTTCCCGGCAAGCCGCACGGCGTCGACATCGAGCCCGGCGGCAAGCGGCTGTGGACGGCGAACATCGAGGGCGACAGCGTCTCGGTCGTCGACATCGCGGAGCGCCGCGTCGTTTCGTCGATCAAAGTCTGCAAAGGTCCGGTGAACGTTGCCTTCTCGAGCGGACGCGCGTTCGCCGCGTGCGGCGACGGCTACATGAGCGTCATCGACACAGCCACACTCGCGGTCATCAAGACCGAAGCGATCGGCTACGCGCCGCATGAGATCATCGCCGGACCAAACGGCAAGCTCTGGTCGGTGAATCGCGGCTCGAACGATCTCAGCGAGATCGACCCGGCGAAGGGAACGCTGATCACCCGCCACCCGGTCGGGCCGTTCGCCTACGACGCGGTGTTCTCACCAGACGGCAAGTACGCCTTCGTCACGAGCAAGACCTGGAGCGCCGTGTCGGTGATCTCGACCGGGGACTTTCAGATCCTGGGGTCGATCAAGGTGGGGAAGGATCCGTCGCTCCTCGTGATGGCGCCCGACGGGAAGCGGCTCTACGTGACGAACAAGATGGACGGGACGGTCAGCGTCGTGAACGCACAGAC
>DATFGK010000117.1:0-10931 GCA_035249485.1 Actinomycetota bacterium
GACCGACGAGCTGATCGGAGCGTGGAGCCGGTGACGGCCGCGAAGCAGCCGCCCGCCGTCGACGAGGAAGTGCGTGCGCTCGACGGCCGCACGCCGGGCCGTCGTGGCCGCGCGACGCGGGAGAAGCTCCTGAAGTGCACCGAGGACCTGCTCGAGAAGTCGTCGTACAGAGACCTCACGGTGATCGACATCGCGAAGTGCGCCGGGACATCCCCGGCGACCTTCTATCAGTACTTCGAGGACGTCGAGGGCGCGATCCTCGTGCTCGCCGAGGAGATGGCCTCGAACGGGAAGAGCCTGACCGCGCTCATCCGCGATTCCGACTGGCGCGGGAAGAACGGCACGCAAGCCGCGGAGGCGCTCGTCGACGAGTTCCTCGGGTTATGGGAGCGGCACCGTCCGATCCTGCGCGTGGTGGACCTCGCAACGGCGGAAGGCGATCTGCGGTTCCAGAACATCCGCACACATCTATTGAACGAGGTGACGCTCGGGCTTCGCGACGTGATCGAGTCGAGCAAGCACGACGTCGAGTCGATGGCGCAAGCCGCGACGTTGGTTTCGATGCTCGCGCACGTCGCGCAGCACCGCTACGGCTTCGAGTTCTGGGGGATCCGCCTCGACGACATCCGCAAGAGCTTGGCGCGGATCTTGTACACGGGACTGACGGGCAAACCGGCCGGACGATAGGTCACTCGCTCCGAAGCACGAGCGCCGGCTGCGTGCGCGCGGCCGAGCGAGCCGGCAGTGCGGCGATCAGGTTCGCAAGCACAACGACAGCCGGGATCATGATCCCGATGAGAACCATGCTTACGCGCGGCTGCGGTAGCACGCCGAGGTTATCCGCGACCCGGCTCCAGATGAAACGACCCCCGATGACCCCGAGGGGAACGCCGATCGCCGTCGCGACCACCACCGTGAACGTCGACTGCCAGGCCACCATGCGCCGGGCCTGACCGCGGACGAACCCCACCGCCTTCAAGATCGCGACGTCCCGCCGCCGCCGCCGGATCGCGGTCACGAGCACGTGCGCCAGAGCCGCGGCGCCGAGGGCGGCGAGGACACCGCCCACGATCAACGGGGCTCCCTGTACGCCACCGAAACTGACGGCGTCGGCGAACTCGCCGGTCGCGAGCTCGTCGCCTTCGGCCAGGTTCGGGAAGCGATCTTGATACCGCGCGAGCACCTCGGCGGGCTTCGCGCCGGGCCGCCAGCGGACGAGGAGATCGGTAACGACCGGCGGCCGGTCGCCGCCGGCCAGCAGCGGGATAAGGGCTTCCTCGCTCGTGAGCGCGACGCCGTAGCCCAACTCGCCGAAGTTCGAGAGTGGGGGGATCACCGCTCGTCCCACGACGCGCAACGAGACCCGATTCGTCGGGTCTTCGTTGCCTTGGAGCGATATCTCGACCGAAGGGGGACGGAGAGGATCGAACGTGACCCCGAGTTCGCGCATCATCCGCGTCCCGAGCACGACCTCGTTCGGAGCTTCCGGCTCCCTCCCTTCGATGACAGGCGGAAACACCGAGCCCTTCAGCTTGAAGACGGCCATCCCGCCGACGGGGATGCCGAACTCCGGCCCGCGCTCGGAGTACAGCCGGAGTGGGATGCCGGTGTCGGCGAAGGCGAGGGCCTCGATGTCGGGGTCGTTCACGAGCGCGCCCGCGGTGGCGCGGGGAACGCTGTCGTCCTCCGGAGGCTCCGCTGCGATCCATGTGGTGATAACCCCGTCCCACGACACCCCGTACAGCTCCGGGCGGTCGATCATGAACTTGAGACTGTTCGCGAAGATGCTCGCCGCGACGAACGCTGCGATGCCGAGCGCAACGACGCTCATCGAGCTATACACCGGAACGGCGCTCCTCCCGTGTCCGCGCTCGAGCGCGAGACGTGCTCCGGTCACCGCCGGTATGGATGCCCCCAAAGCGGAAACGAGGGACGCGATCCTGGACGGCTGCTCCTGAACCTCGGCGATTCGCCCGGCGGCATTCGCGGCTCGCCAGCCCGATGGGATGATCAGGATGACCACCGCCGCCGCGATGACGAGCGCGCCGACGGCGAGGATCGATGCGTCGAACGTCGGGGCGATCGACGGGGTGATCGTTCGGACGGTACCCCGCGGAAAGAGCGGCGACGCCAGCCAGGCTGCGAGGAGCGCCAGCAGCGCCCCGCCGAACGCCACGGGAGCCACGCGGATGATCCCGAGCGTGAACCGTTGACGCCGGTCCAGCCCGAGGGCTCGAAGTATCGCCGCGTCCTCGGCAGCGATCGATGTTTCCCGCGCCAGCAGCTGACCCACGATGAGGGCACCCGTGAGCGCGATGAACAGGGCTAGCAACCGGAGCGCAGACGCTTGCAACCTCGCCGACGACTGCACGGCCCTCGAGTGCGAATCTTGCCATTGCGGCTGAACCAGCTTGCCGCCGGCGAGTTCGCGAACGTCGTTTTGGAACCGGATCGCGTCCGATCGATCGTTGAAGCGGATCATGATCCCGGTGAAACCGAATTCCCGCTGATCGCCGTAGCGCTCGAGGAACGCCGGCGTAACGAGGATCGCGAAACCGAAGTTCGGCTCGGGCGGAAGCTCACCCGGAAAGACGTGGCGGCCGACGACCTTAGCCGCGACGATCTCCTCACCGATCTGGATGCGCTTCTGATCGCCGAGGCGGAACCCCGCCAGGTCGCCCTCGGCGAAGTAAGGAACGGCGATCTCTTCGGCCTTCGCCGGATCCGGGAGCCGACCCTCCATCATCAGCGGCTTGTGGATCGTTCGCGTGAAGTTGGGATCACGCGACCCGATGCTTAGTCCACCCTCCGGGAGATCGTTGTCAAGCTCCCCGCCGAGACCGACGAATTCGACCTGGGCAGCCGACTCGACATAGGGAAGCTCCACGAGTGCTTCGAAATCCGGCTTCCAGAAGACCGGGACGAAGAAGGAAAGGTCGTTGAGGACGAGGTCCTCGGCAAGATGTGTCTCGAGGAACCGCGGGTACACGGACTCCGTGCGCCGAGCTCCGGCCAAGGTCGCGAGGACGGCAGCGCCGGCCAGGCCGCAGATCAGCGTGGCCGACAGGAGTGCGCGCCGGCGGCTGCGGATCTCGGCGCGCGCGCGAAGCCAGACCGCCCTCATGGCCGTATTCCATCCCGGCCTCGACGAGATGGGAAGGGGGGCTTCACGGCGGTAGTTGCGGGTAGAGGCACCACCGGCGAGCCCGGCCCGCCTACCAGCTTTCGCCGATCGACTTCAGCGTCTCCGCGGCCGAGCCGGTGTCGGACGCGAGAGGGGCGACCACAGGGATCGTGACCCCGGCCTCGACGTACTCGCGGAGCCGTCCGACGACCTCGCCCGCCGTACCGACGACGAACAGGTCCTCCGCGATGCGGTCGCTGAAGGCCTTGGCCATCGCGTCGCGGTCCTTGGCCTTCGCCGCGGCGGCGATCGCCTCCGCTTCTTCCTCGTATCCCATCCACCGGTAGAACCGGTTGTACACGCTCGTCGCGACGTACGGCGCGAACACCATCTTGAGGATCGAGCGCGCGGCCGGCGCGTCGTCGGTTACGAGGCAGAACAGCCTCGCCATCACCGGGAAATCCGAGGGGAGCTCACGTCCCGCCTCCTTCGCGCCCGCACGCACTTCGTCGAGCATCGCCTGCACGTGATGCGGTGCGATCTGGTTGATGCAGAGTCCGTCGCCGAGCTCGCCCGCCATCCGCAAAGACTTCGGGTTCAAAGACCCGAGGTACAACGGCACCGGCGCCGGCGGGGGAGTGGGCGTCTTGTACCCGCCGATCTTCACGTACCGCCCGTCGTACGTGGAGCGCTCGCCGCGCAGGATCGGACGCAACGCCTCGACCGCCTCGCGCAGGTTCGTCAGGGGCCGGTCGAACGGCTGACCGCCGAAGCGGGAAACGAGCACCTCCGAGGAGGCTCCGACGCCGAGGGCGAACCGCCCGCCCGACAGTTGCGCCATCGAGACGGCCGACATCCCGATGACGTAGACGGTGCGCGTCTGCACCGGCACAACCCCGACGCCGAGCTTGTAATCGGTGGTCGCAGCCAGGGCTCCCAGGATCGTGAACGCATCAGGCCCGTCGACCTCGGCCCCCCAGGCGGCGCGATACCCCCAATCCCACGCGCGGCGGACGACGTCGAGCGCGTCGCGGGCAGTAAGACCCGGAAACTGCGCATTGACCGCGAGCTCCGTCATGGTGGCGGCACGCTACCACGCTGATCACGGCGACCGCCCCGGCGCGACCGCCTCCCACGCGATGTCCGACAGAACATCGCGCTCGTGTCTGACAGAACGTCGTACCTGCGTCTGACATGCGCGGAAGAGGGTCGATATCGATGCTCGGACGGTGTGGCTTGACACCCCCCGCCGGAGCCGGGGATACTGCGTTCGCTAGGCGTACCAAGCGTTCGCTAGAGCGAAAGACCGAGGGAGGGCGCCATGAAGCTTGACCTTCTGTATGAGATCGACGTGCCCAAGCCGTGGGCCAAGCCCCATCCATACGGCCAGCGCGAGGCCGAGCAGCGGGCTTACAAGGAGGCCCTCGAGCAGATCCGCCTCGGCGACGAGGTCGGGTTCCAGACCGTCTGGTGTGTCGAGCACCACTTCCGCGAGGGGCGCTCCCACTCGCCGTCGAGCGAGGTCGTGCTCGGGGCGCTCAGCCAGGTGACCAACAACATCCGGCTCGGGTTCGGCGTGACGCTGATGCCGTTCGGATTCATCCACCCGGCGCGCGTCGCCGAGAAGGTCGCGACCGTCGACGTCTTGAGCGGCGGTCGGGTCGAATGGGGCACCGGACGCTCGACGCCGATGGAGCAGACCGCGTTCGGGGTCGACCGCGAAAAGAGCCGCGACCACTGGAAGGAAGCGATCGAGATCGTCTGCGGCATGTGGGAAAGCGAGTACTTCGAGTACCACTCGCCGAGCTTCGACTTCCCGCGCCGGATGGTGACGCCAAAGCCGGTGCAGGACCCGCATCCGCCGGCGTGGATGGCCGCGACATCGCAGGGCTCGAGCGCGGTCGCCGGGAAGATGGGTCTCGGGCTGCTGTCGTTCGCGATCATGCAGCCGATCCAGAAGATGGCCGAGCACATCCGCGACTACCGCGAGGCGCAGAAGTCGGCGAAGCCGCTGACCCGTATCCAGAACAACCGGGTCGCCGCGTACACGCTCGTCCACTGCGCCGACTCGTTCGCCCAATGCGAGGAGAACGGCATCTGGGACAGCGTCTGGTGGTGGTACAAGAACCTCGCCGAGTTCACGCTCGAGTGGGAGTTCCCGCACTTCTCGCAGGAAGAGAAGGACCAGATCTTCCCGCTCTTGCGCAAGCACGCATCCGGCGACCTCGACCCCAAAACCTTCCACGAGGCCGACATGATCATCGTGGGCGACCCTGAGCAGTGCCTGGAGAAGATGATCAAGTACGCGGAGCTCGGCGTGGACCAGCTGATCTGCTACTCGCAGTTCGGCTACCTGCCCCACGAATCGGTCATGCGCTCGATCGAGCTGTGCGGCACGAAGCTGATCCCCGAGCTCGAGAAGCGCGACATCGAGGTCGAGGTCAAGACGGTAGCGAAGTGACCTCCACCGACGACACGCAGGTCCCGTCCTACAGAGACCTGCTCTCGCTCGACGGCCGCGGCTTCATCGTGGTCGGCGCCGGGCAGGGGATCGGACGTCAGGCGACGCACGCGCTCGCCCAGGCAGGCGCGATGCTGTTCGTGATCGACAACCAGGATGCGCTCGCCAAGGAGATCGCCGACGAGGTCGGTGCGACGCCGTGGGTCTGCGACGCCCGCGACCGCGGTGAGGTCGAGCGCGCCGTCGCCGAAGCGAAGGGGAAGCTCGGCCGGATCCACGGGCTCGTCGACATCGTCGGGATGGCGCGCTGGGGCGAGCTCCTCGAGGTGTCGGATGAGGACTGGGACTGGACGTTCGGCATGGTGCTCCGCCACGCGTTCCTGTTCACGCAGGCGGCCGGGAAGGCGATGGCCGAGGACGGCGGCGGCGTCATGACGTTCGTCGCGTCGGTCAGCGGCGTGACCAGCGCCCCCAAGCACGCCCCGTACGGCGCCGCGAAGGCCGGCCTGATGTCGTGGGTCCGGACGCTCGCCGTCGAGCTCGGCCCGCGCAACATCCGTGCGAATGCGGTCGCCCCGGGGTTCGTTTGGACGCCGCGGATCTCGAAGCTGATCGGCGAGGACGCCCGCAAGGCGCAGGAGCCGAACGTGCCGTTGCGCCGCGTGGCGGTCCCGTCCGACATCGCCAGTGCGATCCTGTACCTGTCGAGCGATCTGTCGTCGTATGTGAACGGTCAGACGCTCATCGTCGACGGCGGCGTCGCCGCGAAGTTCGGCTACGCGACCCCCTAGGACGATGGAGCCCGACCCGTTCATCCGCGGCCAGGCCTGGCCCGGCACTCCGAAAGTGCCGCACCCGCGCGCGAAGCCCTCCGACGCGTTCCGTCTGCCGGTCGACACCTGGGCGCAAGCGCAGATCCCGGTCGGCGTTCGGCTCGAGCTCGTCGGCGACGCCACCGAGGTCCGCATCGCCTACGAGACGCGCGGGAAGGACGCCGGCATCCGCGGCGACGCGGGCACCACCTTCCAGGTGTGGCGCGGCGGCGAACCGGTCGACGAGGAGAAGGCCGAGCACCCGGAGGGCGTCGCTCGGCTGCGCATGGGTGATTCCGCTCCCGACGTTGCGGCGATCGTCTACATCCCCGAGGGGATGCGTCCGGCGATCCGCGACATCACGGCGACCGACGGGTCGATCGAGCCGGCGCCGCTCCAGCCGCGGTGGCTGTGCTACGGCGACTCCGTGGCGGAGGGGTGGCTCGCGACGAAGCCGGCGTACGCGTGGCCCGCGATCGCGGGACGCGAGCAGGGCCTCGACGCGTTCAACCTCGGCTACGCGGGCTCGGCACGCGGTGAGATCGTCTCCGCGGAGCACCTCTCCGAGCTCGACGCGGCCGTGATCTCGATCACGCACGGCACCAACTGCTGGAACCGGATCCCGCACTCTGCCGGGATGATGCGTGAGATCACCGACGCCTTCCTCAAGATCGTCCGCCAAGGGCACCCGGAGACGCCGATCCTCGTCGCGTCGCCGATCGTACGACCCGACGCCGAGTCCGAGCCGAACCGGCTCGGCGCGACGTTGCCCGACCTCCGCGAGGGGATGCGCGAGGCCGTCGCGGCTCGCATCGACGCCGGCGACGCACTGCTCCGGTTCGTGGACGGACTGCCGGTCGTCGCCGAGTCGCAGCTGGCCGACGGGATCCATCCGAACGACGACGGCCAGCACGCGATCGCTGCCGCGCTCGGCCCGATCGTGAAGGAGATGGCCGGCCGATGACGCGCAGGGCTCCGGCCGTCGAGCGCGCCGTCGCTGTGCTCAACTACCTCTCGTCGCACCCGGGCGAGCGCTACTCGCTGTCCGAGATCGCACGGGACCTGACCCTCAACAAGGCGACGCTGCACGCGATCCTCGGCGCGCTGACCGACGCCGGGTATCTGTCGCGCGATCCCGAGAGTAAGTCCTACGCGCTCGGACCTGCGCTCGTTGCGCTGGGCAACGCCGCGCTGAGCACGTTCTCCGCGGCCGACTACGCGCTGCCGGAGATGAAGGCGCTGACCGACGAGCTCGGGCTCGACTGCGTCGCTTCGGCGGCGATCCACGACGAGATCGTGATCCTCGCCCGGACCGGCGTCCCGCGGCCGTTCGGCATCAACGTCCAGCCGGGGCAGCGGCTCCCGCTCGCGCCGCCGCTGGGAACGGTGTTCGTGGCGTGGTCTGGAGACGATGTGATCGATCGCTACCTCGACCGGGTGGGCCCGCCCGCTTCCGCCGCCCGCCTCGAGCGCTACCGCCGCGCGATCACCGCGGTCCGCGCGCGCGGCTATTCGGTCGGACTCGAAGGTCCGCCGCCGCCTCGGCCGCGCGACGCTCGCCGCGGTGCGCACGCTCCGACGCTGGAAGAGAGCGTTCGCAGCGTCGAGATCGAGGAGTACGCGCTCATCGATCTCGATCGCGCGTCGTCGTACCGGCTCAATCACATCGGCGCGCCGGTGTTCGGACCGAACGGCGAAGTGGGCGTCGGATTGTTCCTGATCGGCTTCGCCGGCGTCGTTCCGGCCGAGCGCGTGCCGGAGTATGCGGCCCGTTTGCGCTCGGCGTGCGAACGGGTGACGAAAGCCGTGCACGGACGCGAACCGGACGAAGTACCCGCCGGCTGACGCAGCGGCCGCCCGAACTCCGCAGAAATCACGAGAACTAGCCCCGTATGTCTATTCCGCACTTGCCCGTTCTGCGGTTCTATGGAGCGGTCGCGCCTATGGGCCAGGGAGTTCAGTGACCGCGCAACCGATCGAGCAGACCTATGACGAGCCGGGAGCCGACGGCGAGCGGATCACGGAGATGCTGGCGACGGTCTCGCACGAGCTCCGCACGCCGGCCGCGCTGATCGTCGGGCTCGCCTCCACGCTCGCCACGAACCGCGACCGGATGAGCTCGGGGCAGGTCACGGATTCGCTCACGCGGCTCGAGCGACAAGCCAAGCGATTGGTGCGGCTCCTCGACGACATGCTCGACGTCTCGAAGATCAAGACCGGTCACAAGCTCGACCTCGCGATGCAGCGGGTCGATCTCGCCGACACCGTCGAAGGCGCGATCCTCGCATCGGCGCCGCCCTCCCATGTGTCGGTCCAGGTGTTCATGCCGGAAGGCATGGTCGTGTGGTCGGACCAGAGTGCGCTCGAGCGCGCGATCGTCAACCTGCTCCGCAACGCATTCAAGTATGGGGGATCGAACGTGCGCGTCGAAGCCCGGCCGGCGATCGGCGGCGTGACCCTGAGCGTCGCCGACGACGGGCCCGGAGTGGCGCCGGAGATCCGCCAGCACCTTTTCAAACCCTATGCCGCGTCGAAAGGTGGAACGGGTCTCGGGCTCGCGATCGTGAACGCGGTCGCCGAAGCGTCCGGCGGCGAGGCGTCCTACGAGCCGCTCGTTCCGGCTGGATCGCGTTTCACCATGCGGCTCCGGGACGAATCCGTCCAGCGAACGGCGCCTCACGCCGCCGACGCAGAATCGCGCAAGCAGCCGTTCCTCGTGCTTATCGTTGACGACGAGCCGGATGTGCTGTTCCTGCTCCGCATGACCCTGCAGCACGCGGGGTACGAGGTTCAGGAGGCCCCGCACGGAGCCGCCGCGCTCGAGCTGATCGAGAAGATCCGCCCGGACGTCATCATCACCGATCTCATGATGCCGGTCGTCGACGGGCGCGAGCTCATCAGGCGGGTCCGGGGCGTCGCCGCCTTCGCCGACCTGCCGATCATGCTCCTGAGCGCGAGTCCCGACGACCAAACCGGCGCCGACAGGGTCCTGCGCAAGCCCTTCGATCCCCGGCACCTGGCGAATGCGCTCGAGGAGCTCGTCGGAAGGAAGGGTCCATGAGGCGGATCCCGACCGGAGTCGCCGACCTCGACGTGGTGCTGCGCGGCGGATTCATGCCCGGCTCGCTGGCCGTCATCGCCGGCGCCCCCGGCAGTGGCAAGACGATCCTGGCGCAGCAGGTCTGCTTCGCGAACGCCCATCCCGACGCCAAGGCGATCTACTACACGACCTTGTCAGAGCCGCACTCGAAGCTCGTCGACCATCTGGAAGGCTTCTCGTTCTTCGACCCGGGTGCGATCGGCAAGTCGGTCGAGTTCCGCCACCTCGCCGCGCTCGGCGCGGACGGCAACGTCTCGATGGAGGACGTCACGACCGAGGTCGTCCGCCAGGCGTTCGAGCAGCGCCCGTCGGTGATCGTGATCGACTCGAGCAAGGCGCTCCACGAGACCGAGGGGGCCGGCTTCCGCAAGGCCGTCTACGAGCTCGCGAGCAAGGTCGCCCACACCGAGGCGTTGCTCCTCCTCGTCGGCGAGTACGAGATGGAGGACATCAAGACCGCGGCCGAGTTCGCCGTCGCGGACGCGATCGTCTTCATGGCCAACGAGCCGACCGGGGCCGCCGACCGGCGTTCGATCCGCGTCTCGAAGCTGCGCGGCTCCGATTACCTCGCCGGCCGGCACACGTTCCAGATCGGTGAGAGCGGCATCACGGTCTACCCGCGCCCCGAGGCGACGTTGTCGCCGTCGCGCCGCGAGTCCGAGGGCCGCCTCTCGACCGGTTTCCGCGGGCTCGACGAGATGATGATGGGCGGCATACCGTCCGGGAGCGTCACGCTCGTCGCCGGGCCGTCGGGTGCCGGCAAGACCGTCATCGGCCTCCAGTACCTGACCGAAGGGATCGCCCGCGGCGAGCGGTGCCTCTACGTCTCGTTCCAGGAGAGCGAACGGCAGCTGCTCGAGAAGGCCCGCCACTTCGGGTGGGGCCTCGCCGACGCGGCGGCCTCGGGTGCGCTTACCGTCGCGCACATCCAGCCGGTCGAGCTCGGCCTGGACATCGTCGCCGCCGAGATCAAGCGCGCCGCCACCGCGTCGGGCGCGAAGCGGGTCGTGATCGACAGCATCGCCGAGCTCGAGCACAGCGCGGTCGGCCCCCGCTTCGCCGACTACCTTTGGGCGCTCGTCGGGTCGCTGCGCCACAACGGCGCGACGACGCTGCTGACGAGCGAGACCTCCGCGTTCTTCGGCCCTGCCTTCGAGCTGGCGCACGGTCTGTCCTACGTCGCCGACAACGTCGTATTGCTTAGGTATACCGAGCTGGAGTCCGAGATCCATCGGGCGCTCGTCGTGGTCAAGATGCGCGACAGCGACCATGTGAAGAGCCTGGTGGAGTTCGAGATCTCGAGCAAGGGCGCGAACGTTGTCGGGAAGTTCGCCGGGGTCTCCGGCGTGCTGTCCGGCAACCCGACCCCGAGCGAGCAGCGGTTCAAGGAATTCTTCGGCAAGTAGGAGACGATGCGATGAGCGAGCTGACCAC
>DATFGK010000118.1:0-3580 GCA_035249485.1 Actinomycetota bacterium
CGAGCTCCTCGTCGGTAAGGCGCAGGATGCTACGTGGCAGCGGCATCGCGCGGCAGCCTATCAAGGCAGGCCCGGGCAACGACCCGGGGAACTTCCCCGGTGCGGCGCGGCCTCGGTTTGGATACATTCGCCCAGACCGCCCCGTCGCGGAGGCAAACACCGCGTGCCCCGAAGATCAGCGATCGTGCTCCTCATCGTCCTGGCGCTCGGAACGGCCGGGGCGATCCCGCTCGCGCTCGCCGCCGACTGCGCGAACACGAGCACCGGGCTCGTCCCGCTGACCGATCTGGGGACGGACTCGTACAAGGGGCGGCAGGGCGGCCTCTATCCCGGCGGGTCGAACAAGCGGCCGGGCTCGCACACCAGCACCGGGATCTCGCTGGTCGACGAGCGCGTGCGGCCGCGCAAGGGCGACGGCACCGTCGACACCAAGAACGGCAAGCTCGTGTTCCTCTCGGTGGGCATGAGCAACGCCGAAGCGGAGTTCGACACATTCATCGACGTCGCCGCGGCCGACGACGACAAGAGCCCGCGCGTCGTGGTGGTCAACGGCGCACAGGCCGGACAGGAAGCGGCCGAGGCCGCCGTCGAAGGGCGCCGGTACTGGGACGTCGTCGACGAACGGCTGGCCGCCGCCGGCGTAACCGGCCGCCAGGTGGGCGCGATGTGGCTCAAGCAAGCCGACGGGTCGCCGGGCGACAAGGCGTTCGCCGAACACGTCGACACCCTCGAGGAGAACCTGGCCTCGATCGTGAAGATCGCGAAGACGCGTTTCCCGAACCTCTGGGTCGTCTACGTGTCGAGCCGCACCTACGGTGGCTACGCGGTGACCGATGTGAGCCCCGAGCCGTGGGCCTACCAAGAAGGGTTCGCCGCGAAGGGTTTGATCGAGCGGCAGCTGAGCGGCTCGCTCCCGATCGGAACCGCGCCGTGGATCAGCTGGGGCCCGTACCTGTGGGCCGATGGAACCAAGGGACGGTCCGACGGGCTCAAGTGGTTCTGCAGCGACTTCGTCGCCGACGGAACGCACCCGAGCAAGAACGGCACCGCCAAGGTCGCCGGCCTCCTCCGCAGCTTCCTGCACAACGACGCGACCGCGAGCATCTGGTACACGGGGACCGGCTCGGGTTCGGGATCCGGCGCCGGCTCCGGCTCCGGGTCGGGATCGGGATCGGGGTCGGGTTCCGGATCCGGCTCGGGATCGGGCACCGCGAGCCCATCGGCCTCGCCCTCGCCGACGACCGACGAGTCCTTCCAAGCGTCGCCGACGCCGACGTCTACCGATACGACGATCGCGGCACCGCCGTCGCTATCGGACGATGGCTTCCCGACGAGCGTGCTGTTGCTCGCGATCGCTCCGGCGGTGGCGTGGATCGTCTTCCGGCTGCTCCAGCGGAAACCGCCGTGGCCGCAGCGCCGCAGAGCTACTTAGCCGCGAACCACCACTGCGCGCTTGAAGTACTTGGTGAAGTTGTCGAAGGCCTTGAGCGAGACTTTCCTATTGGCGCCACCGGACGGGTCGTGGACGATGAACGAGGTCGGCTTCCAGGGCTTGCCGTGGAATCCGACGACGACCCACACGTGCTCGACCGACCACGCGGTGATCCATTTGCCGTCCCACGCCTTCCACACCTTCTTGTAGATCCCGGTCGCGCCGGAGTGCGCGCCCCAGACGATGACCGGGAAGCCCATCGAGACGTACCGTGCGATCGTCGCGCGGGAGGGCTTCTTCAGGACGACCGGGGGCCGGCAAGGGCTGAACTTCGTCGATGCGTGCGCGATCGGCGCGTAGTGCACGCCGTAGCCGGTCTTCATCATCTTGCCGTTCGGCTTGCCGACGAAGGTCTTGTTGGGGTTACCCCAACGGTTGCCCTTCTTCGGCCGGTCGTCGACCCCGATCACTTTCAAGACGTCCCAGTCGCTATCGATGTGACCGGGCTTGAAGTAGTTGTGTGCCATGCGTAGCGTCGCGGATTCGCACGACAACCGAAGCTGCTGGTGGTACCACGGAACCTTCAGACGGAGGCCCCCATCGGCGTACCGTTTCCATTTCGGCGTGATGTACGCGACGTAGACGGTCCGCGTGACGCCGAGCCGCGTCGGCGTCTCGGCGAGGGTCGTCGTGATCCGGAACACCCCGCTCGGTCCCGCCTTGCGCGTGAGCTGCGCGACGCCGGCGGAGAGTGGAACGTTGAAGGTCGTGTACGGTTGATACACCGACGGCGACACCTTCTTATCGAAGCGCATCACGACGGTTCCCGTTACACCGGAGCTCGCGGTCGAGCGGATCGTGTACGGCATCAGGTAGCGAACCTCATGGACGCCCGTGCAAACGTTCCGCAGGCGGTGCCCGTACAACGTGGTCGTGAGACTCGCCGGCAGCTTCACGCTCGCATCGAAGGAAAACGCGGCGTCCTCGGGGCCCGGCTGGCTCTCCGGCGGGGTCGCCCACAGGACGACGTCGTAGGTGGTGCCGTTCGTGAGCCAGTGGTCGACCGCGCACTCGCTCGCGTCGGCGCAACCTTCGGTCGCGGCGACCGGCGCCGAGGACGGAAGCGCATCGGACCCGTCCGACTCGTAGACGGCAACCAGGCACAGCGAAAGCGAGTCGTCGAGGTCGTCGGCGACGCTCAGGCGGAGCAAGCTCGCGGCCGAGGCGGTGACCCGGTAGACGGCGGCGTGTCCGTACCCCTCGGGATCGGACTCGGTGGCACAGGCTCCTTCATCGCCGACCGGCTTGGTCTCGCCATGGACGCCGGCGACCTCTCCGAGCGACACCCCGTCCGCGAGCAGGGAAGACGGCGCGGCGGCCACGGCGACGACGGGCGCGGCGACGACCGACGCCGCGGCGAACAGAAGCGTCACGGAGCCTTTCCAAAGCTGGCGACGCATATGCCTCTCCTCCCCAGTGCGCGCGCTCGACGCTGATGGTACCTCTGGCTCCGCTACCGAGATATCGGCTCGCTTCGCGATTGCGTTGAATATGGCCGGTCCGGACGATCCCGAAACGCGCCTCCGGGCAGGTTCCCGACTTGGAACGTTTGGCGCCGAAGGCCCGGACTGATCCGGATCGCTACCAGGTCACGCCTACTGCGGACGCGAGGAACCGCATCATCGGCGAGATCTCTTTGCACGCACCGATGAACGTCTTCATCAGGTCCGGGCCCGTGACCTGCTTGTCGGTCAAGGTCCGTGAGGCGGTGAAGCTCTTGCGCTTGAGGTCCTCGATCATCGGATGGTTCGGATCGAATCCCTGCGGCGGGCGCTTGAGCGAATGCTCGTTGTGATCGAGCGTCCCGCGAGCCTGCTTCCAATCCGCGGGCTTCTCCACGATCCGCTCGCGGATCATCTGGAGCGCCTTCGGCTCCGGCATCCACATGCCGCCGGCGACGAAGCACCCGCCGGGCTCGATGTGGAGGTAGTAGCCGGGCCCGTGCACACCCTTCCCGCCGAGCTGGAAGTGCGCGCCGGCGTGTGTCTTGTACGGACTCTTGTCCTTCGAGAACCGAACGTCGCGATAGATGCGGAACATCGAGCCGCCGTTCGGCCGGGGATCGGCCACGATGTGCTTGCTGATCTT
>DATFGK010000119.1:0-14158 GCA_035249485.1 Actinomycetota bacterium
AAGCCGCCCGCTGGATGACGTACCACCTCGCGTGGATGGTCGATCAAGGAGAGCAGCCGATCAAAGAATCGTCGATCGTGAAGCTCTACAACACCGAGATGGCGGGCCGCGTATCCGACCGCGCGATCCAAGTGTTCGGCGGCATGGGCGTGTTGACCGAAGGCCCGGTCGAGCGCATCTGGCGCTTCGTTCGCATGATGCGCGTCGTTGAAGGCGCGAGCGAGATCCAGCGGCTGATCATCGCGAGGACGCTCGGCCTGTAGCTAACCGGCCGAGTCAGCCGGCGTGCCGCTCGATGTGCACATCGAGTCGGGCATTAATCGCGTCTAGGCGGCTCTCGACGCCGTCGAGACGAGCATCGAGCCGGGCGCCGAGCCCGTCGATCCGAGCGTCCAGCCGGGCGCCCAATGAATCGATCTTCTGGCCGAGATAGAAGAACGAGCTGAATAGCGTCGCAGCGAGAAGCCCGATAGCGGTCCACGCGATCTGCTCCATGCCGGCTCGAGGATAGCATCGGGAGGGATCGCGCTTCGGAGAAACTGGCTCGATCGCGTGACCTGTTCCGCTCCCGACGAGTGACTAGCTCTGCCGGCCTTCGATCGCGCTGTGCAAGATCGCCACGGCGATACCGAAACGCTTGTCGAGCACCTTCTGCGTGTCGGGTGAGAAGTCGACCGTGACCTTGACGACGAACGGGTTCCAGTTCTGGCGCAAGTTCGCGACGTGCGCCGCCCCGACGTCCATATGGAACTTCTGCGGAATGATGTTGATGAAGCGCCGGAGGATCGCCATCCCGACAGAGTCCTCCTGGAACAGCCCGATCTCCTGATCGTTGGCGTCCATCAGGATCCACTCGTCGCGCACGATCGACTTCAAGCCCTTCCGCTTGAACGCGCCGACCTTCGCGTTCGTCGTCGAGTCGATAACGTCGTAGGCGGCGGAGAAGTCGACGATCTGCCGGGCGGCGATCCGCAGCAGCTCGGTTTGCATGTCGTCGCCGCTCCAGACCCGGATGTCCTCGCGTAACTTGAACGCCTTCTGGCGCGAGAACAAGACTTGATTACCGGCCGGATCGAACACGCGGAACTCGTTCCCGAAGAGTCGCAGGAACTTGCGACGGATCACGTATTCGTCGTGCGGAAGCTCGAGCGTCATCGGGGACCTCCTTGGCGGCAACCAAACCAGCATGACGCACGAGCGTCAAGGACCGCTACCATTCGCGAACGATGGCCGACGCCGATCTGCTCCGGAAGGTCCCGCAGGTCGATGCCGTCCTGCGCGAACCGGCCGTCCGGCAGGTTGAGACGGACTGGGGACACGCCGTCGCCCGGCGGCTCGTCGCCGACGAGCTCGAGAGCGAACGAGCTCGCGCACGCCGTGGAACGGAACCCGCCGACGCAACAACCGTCGCGGCGCGAGTCGCCGAGCGCGCGGCGGATCTCGATCGCCGGCGGCTGCGTCGCGTGATCAACGCGACCGGCGTCGTGCTCCACACCAACCTGGGCCGCGCTCCGCTCTCGGCGGCCGCGACGGAGGCCGCACGCGAAGCGGCCGGCTACGTGAATCTCGAGTTCGATCTCGGCTCCGGCGAGCGCGGCAGCCGTGCCCCGGTCGCATCGACGATCCTCGCTGCCCTCACCGGCGCGGAATCCGCTCTCGTTGTGAACAACAACGCCGGCGCTTTGCTGTTGGCGCTCGCTACGCTCGGACGCGGACGCGAGGTCGTCGTATCGCGCGGCGAGCTGATCGAGATCGGCGGCGAGTTCCGTCTCCCCGAGATCATGGAAGCCTCTGGTGCCCTTCTGCGCGAGGTGGGTACGACCAATCGCACCCACGCCAAGGATTACCGGCGCGCGATCGGGGACGGGACGGCGCTCGTGCTCAAGGTCCATCCGTCGAACTACCGCGTCGTCGGGTTCACGAAGGAGCCCCCGCTCGCGGACGTGCTGGCGATCGCGCACGAGACCGGGGTGCCGCTCCTGTACGACATCGGAAGCGGACGGCTGCAGCCGGACGATGACGGAGAACCCGACGCGTCGAGCGCGATCGCGGCCGGATGCGACCTCGTGTGCTTTTCGGGGGACAAGCTGTTCGGCGGTCCGCAGGCCGGAGTGCTCGCCGGAAGCCGGATCCTGATCGAAGCGTGCCGCCGCAACCCGATCGCCCGCGCCGTCCGCGCCGACAAGCTGACGCTCGCGGCGATGGAGGCGACCGCGATAGCCCATGCACGGGGGGAAGCCGGCTCCATCCCGGCCGGCGCCGCGATGGCGTCGTCCGAGGAAGACCTGCATGCACGGGCGGAACGGATCGTCGCCGCCCTGCCGCCGGGCGATGCCTCGATCGCACCGGGCGAGAGCGTCGTCGGCGGCGGCTCGTTGCCCGGCACGACGCTCCCGACGAGCCTCCTCGCGTTCGCGTACCAGCGCCCGGAGGTGCTGGCGGCGACCCTCCGGGGCAACGACCCGCCGGTGATCGGCCGCATCGACGGGGGACGCTTCGTCGTGGACCTGCGGACCGTGGACCCGGCGGACGATCCGATCCTGCTCGAAGCCCTCGCGGCCGGAATAAGCGGCCGCCCGCGAACCGTTTAGGGTTACGCCCATGCCGCGATCGTTCGCCGTCACTTTCGACTACCGCTGCCCGTTCGCGCGCCACATGCACATGGGCCTCGTCGCCGGCGTCGGGCAGGGAAGCGACTGGGCGGTTCGATTCCTGCCGTTCTCGCTCGACCAGGTACACATCCCCGAAGGCGACCCGCCTGTGTGGGACCGCCCGAGCGACGGGCGCGGAAGCGGCGTCCGCGCGCTCGAGTGGGGACTCGCCGTCCGCGACACCTTCCCGGAACGGTTCGGCGCCTTCCACCTGAACGTGTTCGACATCCGTCACGTCCACGGCCAGCGCTTCACCGAAGAGACGCTGCGCAACGCCGCCGTCGCCGCGAACCTCGATCCCGGCGCGATCGCCGAAGAGATCGCGAGCGAACGCCCGATCAAGACGCTCGCCGCGGAGCACACCGAAGCGGTCGAGCGCTGGGCCGTATTCGGCGTTCCGACGATCATCGAAGGCGACGAAGCCGCGTTCGTCCGGCTCA
The DNA here is from genome assembly GCA_035249485.1 of Actinomycetota bacterium. Lineage (GTDB taxonomy): Bacteria > Actinomycetota > AC-67 > AC-67 > AC-67 > DATFGK01. Next base: position 3,092 of record DATFGK010000119.1, read on the forward strand.
TGCGTCCCGCCGTGCCGGCCGACGTCGAAGAGCTCCTCGCCTCTCTCCATCGGACGGATCTGAACGAGTTCAAGCGCACGCGCGTCCCGCGCTGATGTACGTCCTCGCCACCGCCGGGCACGTCGATCACGGCAAGAGCACGCTCATCGAGGCGCTCACCGGCATCGACCCGGACCGGCTCGCGGACGAGAAGCGGCGCGGCCTCACGATCGATCTCGGATTCGCCTGGCTCACGCTTAAGGGTCATGGGGAGGTCGGGATCGTCGACGTCCCCGGCCACGAACGCTTCGTATCCAACATGCTCGCCGGGGCAGGCTCGATCGACGCGACCATATTCGTCGTTGCGGCGAACGAGGGTTGGAAGCCGCAATCCGAAGAGCACCTCGCGATCCTCGATCTCCTCGGGGCGCGTGGAGGCGTCGTCGCGCTGACGAAGGCGGATCTGGTCGATGACGACACGCGCGACGCCACCGCGGACGCCGTCCGCGGGCGACTCGAGGGAACCGTGCTGGAGGGGGCGGCGATCGTTCCGGTGGCCACTCCGGCCGGTGAAGGACTCGAGTCGCTCCTCGCGGAGATCGATCGGATGCTCGATCGGACGTCGCCTGCGCCGGACCTCGGTCGGCCCCGCTTGTACGTGGATCGATCGTTCTCGATCAAGGGAGCCGGCACCGTTGTCACCGGCACACTGACCGGCGGACGGCTCGGGATCGACGACGAGATCGCGGTCCTCCCACAGGGCAGCAGTGGGCGCGTCCGATCGATCCAGACCCACAAGCGCACGCGGGATGAAGCCGAGCCGGGCAGCCGCGTCGCGCTCAACATCGGCGGGCTCGACCGCGACGAGATACGGCGTGGCGACGCGATCGTCCGCTCGCGGCAGTGGCGCACCACATCGATGCTCGACGCCTCGGTTCGCGCCATCCGCGGCATCGACCACACGGTCGGCTCGCGCGGCGCGTACAAGCTGCATCTCGGAACTGCTGAAGTGGATGCCCGTATCCGGCTGCTCGGCGCAGTCGAGATCAAGGCCGGGGAGGAGCGCTACGCGCGGATCACCCTCTCGGAACCAATCGTGGCCGACGCCTTCGACCGGTTCGTGCTGCGCGACACCGGCCGAACCGCGACCGTCGCCGGGGGCGTGATCCTCGACCCGCATCCCGCCCGCCGACGGCTCGGCCCACCGGACGTCGCGATCAGGATCGCCGAGCTGGAAGCGCGCCGGACGGTGGACCGCGAGGGATTGGCGGGCGCCGTCCTCGAAGAGCGCGGCGTCGTTCCAGGCGAGGATATGGCCTGGCTCATCGGCACCGCCTCCGTGAACGGGCCCGTCCAGGGATACGCCACTTCGCCTTCATGGGTGAGCGAAGCGACTGCCGCGTTGACGCGAACGCTCGGCGACCATCACCGTGCCGAGCCACTCGAACGCGGGATGCAGCGGGGGGCGGCACGTGCCGCGTCGGGGATACAAGACGCGAAACTGTTCGCCGCGCTCGTCGACGCGATCCCCGCCGTCGTCGCCGAAGGCACTTTGCTGCGCCTCGCTTCTCATCGCGTGACGCTCGACCCGGAACAGCTGGCGGCCCGCGACCGGCTCGTCGCTGCGCTCGAGGAGGCCGGCCTGGCCCCGCCGCCGATCTCCGAGCTCGCCGCGCGACACGGCGCGGCGCTCGTCGGCGCATTGATCGGAAGCGGCGACCTGGTGCGCTTCTCGCCCGAGCTCGGGCTGACCCGGGAGCGCTACGAAGGAACCAAGCGGGCGATCGCCGGCGCGATCCGGGCGGAAGGACCGCTGACGGCGTCCCGCCTGCGCGACGTTCTCGGCACCAGTCGCAAGTATCTCATCCCGCTGCTCGAGCACCTCGACGCGACGGGGTTCACGAAGCGATCCGGCGATCTTCGTTCACTCGGCGACACCGACGACGCCTAGCCGCGCAGCGCGGCGATCACCTCGATCTCGACGGGGGCACCGAGCGGAAGCTCCGCGACACCGACCGCAGAGCGGGCGTGCCGGCCCTGATCGCCGAAGACCTCCTGGAAAAGGTCGCTGGCGCCGTTGGCGACGAGCGGCTGGGCGTGGAAGCCGGCGCTCGACGCGACGAAGACCGTGAGCTTGAGGATCCGCTCGATCTCGTTCAGCGACCCGGCCGCGGCCTTGAGATGCGCGAGAGCGTTGAGCGCGCAGAAGCGCGCCTCCTCAGCCGCGTCCTCGACCGAGATGTCACGGCCGACGAGCCCGACGCGCGGGAGCCCGCCGTCGCGGAGCGGAACCTGGCCGGAAACCCAGATCTGTCCGTTGTGGACGACCGTCGGCACGTAGGCGGCGACGGCGCCCGGCGGCTCGGGAAGCGTTATGCCGAGCTCGACCAGACGCTGCTCGGGCGTCGGTTTCATGCCTTTGCCCGCTTGAAGAGCGCGACGGTGCCGGGAACCTCGCCCGGCTGATAGACCTGGACGAGCTCCCAGCCGTCGTCTCCCCAGTTGTTGAGGATCTCTTGGACGGCGTGCGGGACGAGCGGGACCGATGCGTACTCCCAAGTCTGCATGTGGCACCTCCCCAGAGTGGTTCGGGACGCGAGCCTAGTGTGTGCGCGGGAAGAGGCTCAACTGCCGCGGGAAGCGCGGAGACTTAGACGGCCTTGCGTTCCGCCGCGTGGCGCCGCTCGAGCTCGTTCAACCCGCCCCAGATGCCGTGCGGCTCCTTGGTGGTGATGGCGAAGTCGAGGCAAGCGAGCCGCACAGAACACTCGCCGCAGATGGCCTTGGCTCGCGACTCGCGAGCGGTTCGCTCTTCCTTCGCTTCGACGTGCGTCGGCGAGAAGAAGAGGTTGGCGTCGGAGCCCCTGCACCCGGCTTCCGACTGCCATGTGAGGTTGAAATCCCAGGTCGGACGCATCGAACCGGCTGCGGTCTTCTCGGGCCCATGCGCCGCAGCCTCGACTCCTCTCTCACGGTATACGACGCGCGGAGAGGTACGGATGTTCCGTTTCGCTGACACCCCGCCCAATGGTGCGGCCGGACATCGGCGTCCGACAAGAGGCCCGGCGGTGATTTGGGCTTTGTATCCAGGTTTTTCGGGCGTTTTTTCTGCCGCCGGACGCCTTCTCAGGAACGCTTGACGCGGAGGAGGCTCCCCTCGACGCCGCTGACTACGACGTCCTCGCCGACCCGAACCCGGTCGCCTTCCTCCGAGCGCGCTCGCCACAGCTCGTCGGCAACCCAGACGAACCCCTCGGGGTTGAGCACGCTGCGTACCCGGCCCGGCTGACCGATCAGCGCCCGCGCTTCCTTCTGCTCGGTCGGGCTCAGCCGCGAACGCCGCACGAACGTCATCACCGGCACGAAGAAGATCAGCACCGATACGACTCCGATCAGCACCAACCACCAGCGGATCCCGAGTGCGCCGGCCGGCGCGGGGAACATCGTGAGCGATCCGTAGGTGAGCAGCGCCGTACCGCCGATCGTCGGGATCCCGAGTCCGTTCACCGCAACGTCGACCGACAGCAGGGCGACGCCGAACGAGAAGGCGATGAGCCCGACGATGCTCACCGGGAGCACGGTCAGTCCCCATACGGCTCCCGCCAACAGGAGCAGCCCCGAGACGCCGGCGACGCCGAACCCGGGCTGGAACATCTCGAACGCGATCAGCATCGCGGCGCCGAGCAGCATCACGTAGGCGAGCGCGGGCGTCGCGAGCGTGTGCAGCAGCCCCTTGATCGGTCCCGGCTTCAGGAACCGCACGACGGCCTCGTCGGTCGGCAATCGCAGCGTCACCCGACCGGCGGCGGTGGTCACCGTGCGGCCGTCGCTCCGGGTCAACAGCTCTGCGACGACCGGTGTGACGACGTCGACGGCTCGAGCTTCCAGCGACGCGTTCGCGCCGAGCGAGCCGTCGAAATACCCCTCGGGATCCCCCCGCCCCCGCGCGGCCGCGAGCGATCGCGCGAGCGCGAGCTCTTCGCTCCGGGCGCGTGCGCCTTCGGTTGACGCGGGGTCGATGCTGAGCTCCGTGGGATGCACGGGTCCGAGCCGGGCGCTGGGTCCGATCGCGTTCACGTGAGCCGCCGCGGCGATCAACGCGCCCGCCGAGCGCGCCCGAGCCGCGCGAGGGCCGATCCATACCGCGACCGGGACGCGCGAGGCTTGGATCGCGTCGATGATCTCGCGCACGTCGACCTCGATCGCGCCCGGGGTGTCCAGCTCGAGCACGAGCAGCTCCGCGCCGTCGCGGTTCGCTTCCTCGATCCGATCGAGTACGAACCCTGCGAGCTGCGGATCGAGAACCCCGAACACCTCGGCAACGTCCACGATCGGGGCATCGTCCTGCTGAACGGCGGCGGCTCCGGCCGGAACCGACCCGATGAGGGTTCCGGCCAGCGAGAGGATGAAGAGGACGAACGCGGTTCGGCGCACGGCAAGCGCGGATGATAGCGGTTCGAGCCGGGGCCGGCTCCGTCGCACCGGTTCGACCGCGCGCCTATGATGACGTACCGATGCCCGCCTCCTTGACGGACTCGCGGCTCGCGATCGTCTCCGGGAAGGGAGGCGTCGGCAAGACCACCGTCGCCGCCGCCCTGGCCGTCGCCGCCGCGAACGTAGGCAAGCGCGTCCTGCTCGTCGAGGTGGAGCAGCGCGAGGCGATCGCACCCCTCTTCGGCGAGCGCGCGATCGGCTACGAGGAGCGACGGCTGGCGCCGAACATCACCGGCCTGTCGGTGATCCCCGACGACGCGCTCGTCGAGTACCTGTACCTCTTCTACGGGATCCGCCGGGTGGGCAAGGTCCTTCGCGGAACCAAGGCCATCGACTTCGCGACCAACGTCGCTCCGGGGCTCCGGGACATCCTGCTGATCGGCAAGGTCAAGGAGGCCGAGCGCAGGCGGCAGCAGGGCAGCTACGTCTACGACCTGATCGTGCTCGACGCGCCGCCAACCGGGCGCCTGCCGCGCTTCCTCGACGCGCCGCGCGCCGTCGTGGAGCTCGTCAACAGTGGGCCCATCCGGCAGCAGGCGCAGGGCGTCCTCGACATGGTCACGGACCCGAAGCGGTGTCGGGTCGTGCTCGTGACGCTGCCGGAGGACATGCCGGTCCGCGAGACGGTCGAGGCGGCAGACGCGCTCGCGAAGATGAACGTCAACGTCGGCCCGATCGTCGTGAACGCCGTGCTGCCCCAGGTGTTCCCTGCGTCGAAGCTCCGCACGCTCGCGAAGGACGCGACCGGACCGCTCGCGGCGGACGCCGAAGCAGCGAGCATCCGCCTTCCGGAGGAAGCGATGAACGGCCTCGCTCGCGTGACCGCGCTGCACGCACGCAAGACACTGAACCAGCGAGAGGCGACCTCGGAGCTCGAGCGCGAGACGAGCATCCCTTCGCTCCACCTCCCCTACGTGTTCTCGTCGCGGATGGGCCGGGAAGAGCTCGAACGGCTCGCGGCCGAGCTCGCCGAACAGGGAGCGATCACGTGAGCGAGCTCGCCGAGCTGCTGGCGCAGCGTCACGTCCTCGTGTGCGTCGGGCCCGGCGGCGTCGGCAAGACGACGGCCGCCGCCGCGCTCGCCGTGCGGGCCGCAGACGAGGGCCGACGCGTGATCGTCCTCACGATCGATCCCGCCCGCAGGCTCGCGCAATCGCTCGGCCTCGACACGCTCGACAACACGCCCCGCCTCATCCCCGCGAAGGCGTTCCCCGGCCGGAAGCCCAAGGGTGAGCTCTGGGGGATGATGCTCGACATGAAGCGCACGTTCGACGAGATGATCCTCGACATGACGTCGCCCGAACGCGCGCAGAAGATCTACGCGAACCCGTTCTACCAACACATCTCATCGACGCTGGCCGGCACGCAGGAATACATGGCGATGGAGAAGCTCTGGGAGCTCCACGAGGAGGGCCGGTGGGAGCTGATCGTGCTCGACACGCCGCCGACCCGGAGCGCGCTGGACTTCCTGGACGCGCCGAAGAAGGTCACCGACTTCCTCGAGGGAAAATTCTTACGGCTGCTGCTGTGGCCGTACCTGCAAGCCGGAAAGACCTATCTCAAGGCGGTGAGCTTCGGCGCGAAGGCGTTCCTCAGGGTGGCGACCAAGATCACCGGCAGCGAGCTGCTCGAAGACGTCGCGAACTTCTTCCTCGCCTTCGAGGGCATGTACGACACGTTCAAGGAGCGGTCGAAGCGCGTCTACGAGCTGCTCGCCGCACGGCGGACCTCGTTCATCGTGGTAGCGACCCCGCAAGAGGCGGCGCTTCGTGAGGCTCGCTACTTCGTGCAGCGGCTCGCCGCGGAGAAGATCGCGCTCGGCGGGGTCGTGATGAACCGCACGCACGACGTCCCCGCGGTCGCCGGCTTGGAGGATCCGCGCTCGCTGGCCGACCGAGCGCGCGCGGCCGGCGACGGCGCGCTGCTGGCGCCCGCGCTCGAGCTCTACGGCTCGTGGCGTGAGGTGTCGGTCCGCGAGGACGCAGCGATCGCCTCGTCGCTGGGCGATCTCCAGACGGTGCCGGTGTGGAGGGTTCCTGATCTCGCCGAGGACGTGCACGACGTCGCCGCGCTGCGCCGGGTAGGAGAGGCGTTGCTCGGACCGCTGCCCGGAGCCCGATCGCGGACCGAAACCGCGTGAGCTAAGACGCGGCGGGTGCCCCGACCCGCATCGCAGCGACCGGATCCCAGGACGTGGATCGGGTGCGGTTGAGCACGCGCCGGCGTTCCCGGTCGGTCAGGCCGCCCCAGACGCCGTGCTCGACCCGGTTACGTAGGGCGTAGGCGAGGCACTCCCAGCGGACCGGGCACTTCTTGCAGACGACCTTGGCCGTGTGCTCCTGCGTGCTCCCGGCCGCGAAGAAGATATCGGGCTCGACGGTCCGGCAGAGGGCGCGGTCCTCCCACTCGCCGGTGATGTCGATCGACTCGATCTGTTGCATGGGCACATGGTGGGGGTGGCGGTTCCGGTTTGCGATAGACCTCTCGCACCAATTGATCTGATCCGAACGGGCTCGGGAGAAATGCGGAGGACGCTCGTCGCATGGCTACGCCGCGCGGTACCCTGACCGCGAGCCATGATCAGGGGAGACTACGACCCCGACCGCATCCGCCGGCTGAAGGCCCCCCTCCGGCGTGCCTGGGCGCGCGCGCGCTATGCGATGGCGGCCGAGGAGCCGGGCGGCCCGCCGCCCCCGGTCGATCCCAGCACCAGGGGGAAGGTGCACCGCATCGGCCTCGTGGGGGTCATCATCGGCCTGTCGGCGTTGCTGATCGCGACGTTGACGATCCCCGGCGCGGCGTTGATCGGCCGGCTCGCCCGCAACGTCGCCGGCCGCCTCGAGGGCGGTCCGACCGGGATCGAAGGCGTGTCGTTCAAGATCGCGCAGCGGTCGGTGATCTACGCATCCGGCGGCCAGGTCATCGCGACGCTGGCCGGCGAAGAGAACCGCATGATCGTCCCCATCGACCAGGTTCCGGCGGTCGCGCAGGAGGCCGTCATCGCGATCGAGGACTCCCGCTTCTACGAGCACAACGGCGTCGACATGGGCGGCATGTTCCGCGCGCTGTTCACCAACCTCGAGGCCGGCGGGATCCGTCAGGGCGGCAGCACGATCACGCAGCAGCTCGTGAAGAACGTCATCGTCGGCACAGACAAGACCCTCGATCGGAAGATCCGTGAAGCCCAGTACGCGATCGCGCTCGAACGCGAGAAGTCCAAGCGCGAGATCCTCGAGCTCTACCTGAACGAGGCGTACTTCGGCGAGGGCATCTACGGGATCGGTACCGCGGCGGAGTTCTACTTCGGAAAGAAGATCTCCAAGGTCACGCTCGCCGAAGCGGCGCTCCTCGCCGGCGTCATCCGCGCGCCGGAGCGCTACGGGCCTCTGGCCGACGCGAAGAGCGCGCTCTCCCGGCGCAACCTCGTGCTCGACCGGATGGCGATCCTCGGATACGCGACGCGGGTCGAAGCGGACGCGGCGAAGGCGCAGCCGATCAAGGCATCCGCGCATGCGCTCCCCAAGCCCGTCGAGCCCTACTTCGTCGAGTTCATCAAGGATCAGATCCTCGACAACCCGAAGTTCGGCGAGACACGCGCCGAGCGTGCCGCCGCGCTGTTCCAGGGCGGTCTGAAGATCCACACGACGCTCGACCTCAAGCTCCAGAAAGCCGCGAGCAAGGCGGTCTCCGACGTCCTGACGAGCCCGAAGGACCCGGCGGCGGCCCTCGTGTCTATCGAGCCGTCGACCGGCAAGGTCAAGGCCATGGTCGGGGGCAGCGACTTCGAGAAGAACAAGTACAACCTGGCCGTTCAGGGGAAGCGCCAGGCGGGATCGTCGTTCAAGCCATTCACGATGATCGCGGCGCTCGAGGCCGGCGTCCCGCCGGGGTTCACGCTCGACACGCCGTCGCCGATCGAGTTGACCGACGCCGCCGGGCAGGTGTGGAAGGTCAACAACTACTCGCACCGGGGCGAAGGCACGATGGACCTCCGTCGCGCCACCGAACTATCGGTGAACTCGTTCTACGCACAGCTGATCCACAAGATCGGCCCGGAGAAGGTCGTCGCGACCGCGCAGAAGCTCGGGATCCGCAGCGAGCTCAGGCCGTATCTGTCGCTCGCCCTCGGCACGTTCGAAGTCTCGCCCTACGAGATGTCGAGCGCGTACTCGACGCTCGCCAACAACGGCGTGCACTGCGTTCCGTTCGCGATCGATCGCATCGTCGACGCCGGCGGGAAGACGGTTCTCCGCAACGATCCCCAATGCGAGCGGGTCCTCGACGAGAAGGTCGCAGCGCAAGCCGACGCTATCTTGGCTGGCGTCGTCACACGCGGCACCGGGCGTACCAACGGCCAGATCGGACGCCCTGCCGCCGCGAAGACCGGCACCACCGACGACTATAAGGACGCGTGGTACACGGGATTCACGCCGAACTTCTCGACCGCCGTGTGGATGGGCTACCCGAAGGACCGTACGCGCCCGCTCTACAACATCCACGGCTACCGCGAGGTCTTCGGCGGAAGCCTGCCCGCGATGATCTGGTCGAAGTTCATGCGCGTAGCTCATCAGGGCGTACCCGTGACCTCGTTCCCCGCTCCGCCGGCGGCGCCGAAGGCCGTCGTGCCCGACGTGACCTCGCTCCCGTTCGAGGACGCCAAGACGGCGCTCGAAGCGGCGGGCTTCAGCGTGCGTCAGGAAACCGTGGCGTCTTCGTACGCGCCGGGGGTGGTCGCCGGACAGGACCCGGCACCAGGGACCAAGGTCGAAGCGGGCCGGCTGATCACCGTTTTCGTGTCGGACGGTTCGGGAGGCGGCGAGCCGGAACCGGAACCGACGGTCGAGCCCGACCCACAACCCACGTAGGGCCGGCGGGCTTACGCGCCGAGCTTCGCCTTCACGAGCGCCGAAACCTGGCCGCCGTCGGCGCGCCCGCGCAGCTTCGGCATCAACGCCTTCATGACGTCGCCCATCTGCTTCGGGGACGCCGCGCCGGTCTCCGCGATCGCGGCGTCGACGAGCGCGGCGAGCTCGTCGTCGCTCAGCCGCTCGGGCAGGTACGCCTCGAGCACGGCGAGTTCGTCGGACTCTTTCGCTACCAGGTCGTCGCGGCCGCCCTTCTCGAAAGCTTCGATCGACTCGCGCCGCCGCTTCGCCTCCTTGCCGACGACGTCGAGCACCTCGTCGTCGGAGAGCTCGTGCCGCTTCTCGATCTCGGCGTTCTTGACCGCGGCCATCAGCATGCGGAGGGCCGCGACGCGCACGGCTTCGCGCGCCTTCATCGCGTCGCGCATGTCGTTTGCGATCTTCTCTCGCAGCATGTGGTCCTCCGCATTGGCCCGGCCGGGCCGCGGCTAGGATACGCCCCATGCTCAAGGCCCTGCTCGGCATAGTCGCGTTCGGCGTTGCGTGTCTGCTCTACGCGTCGCTGATCGAGCGGAACTGGTTCGCGCTGCGGAAGCATCGCGTTCCGTGCCTTCCCGCGGGCGCGCGGCCGATCCGGATCCTGCACATCTCGGATCTGCATTTCCGGCGCGGACAGCGGATGAAGCACCGGTTCCTCGCGCGTTGCGCGGCCACGGCGCCGGATCTGGTGGTGTGCACCGGCGACTTCCTCGACGAGGAATCCGGTATCGAAGCCGCCGTGCCGGCGGTCGCGCAGATCAAGCCGTCGGCGCGTGCGTTCTTCGTGCTCGGTTCGCACGACTACTACTCGTCGTCGTTCGGGAACCCGCTGAAGTACTTCCGCGGCCCGAGCAACCGGAAGCCGCCGAAGGGACACCCGTTGCCGTGGCGGGATCTCGTCGCGAAGCTCGAGGACAACGGCTGGGAGCTGATCTTGAACCGGTCGACGAGCGTGACCGTCGACGGACTTGGAACCGTCGACGTCGTCGGACTCGACGACCCGCACATCAACCGTCACGACCTGAGTGTCGCGTCGGAGCGTTCGGATCCGGGCTTCCGGCTCGCCGTGGTGCATTCACCGGACGCCGCCCCGGCGCTCGCGGAGCTCGGCTACGACTTGATCGTGTGCGGGCACACGCACGGAGGTCAGGTACGGATGCCGATCTTCGGCGCGCTCGTCACGAACTCGAAGCTGCCGCGATCGGCGGCACGCGGCGTGAGCCGTCTGAACGGTTCCTGGCTCCACGTCAGCGCGGGGCTCGGGACTTCGCGCTACGCACCGGTTCGGTTCGCGTGCAGGCCGGAAGCGTGTCTCTTGGAATTGACGCCCGCCGAGGATGCGGTCAGGAACGGAGCGTGATCAACGATCCGACGCCGACGGAATCGAGGATCCGCCGCAGCCAGTCGCTCGCGCCGACCGTGAGCATGATCCCGCGCGAACGGCACGCGAGAGCAACATGCATGACGGCGCTGATGCCGTCCGGGTCGATGAATGCGACGCTCTCACAGTCAAGGTAGACGCGTTCCGGATGGAGAGCGACGACCGCGTCGACGGATTCCCGGAATCGGCACGCGGACGAGACGTCGAGATCTCCACTGCAGGTGACCAGACAATCCTCACCCGCGTCGGCGATGCTCAGAACAAGCGAGTCGTTCTGCATCCGTCCTCCTCGAGCCTAAACGCTTGAGT
>DATFGK010000120.1:0-8430 GCA_035249485.1 Actinomycetota bacterium
GTGCTCCCGCGCCACCCGGCCCAGCAGCCCGTTGACGAACCGCCCGCTGTCCTCGGTCGACAACAGCTTCGCCAGCTCCACGGCTTCGTTGATCGAGACGGCGGGCGGGATGTCGTCCCGGTGCAGCAGCTCGAAGATCCCGATCCGCAGCAGGTTCCGGTCCACGATCGGCATCCGCTCGAGCGCCCAGCGATCCGCGTAGCGCCGGATCAAGTCATCGAGCTCCGTCCGATGCTCGATGACCCCGAGCACGAGCTCGCGGGTGAACTCCTTCACGCCCGGCTCATCCGCGAGCACCTCCGCGACGGGACGATCCAACGAGTCCGCGGCGTGAAGGATGTCGAGCGCGTGCTTGCGTGCCCGCGTGCGCGGGAGCATGACCGCTAGGCCCGGGTGAGGTACTCGCCGGTCCGCGTGTCGACCTTGACGCGATCGCCGGTCTCGACGAACAGGGGCACCTGGAGCGTCGCACCCGTCTCGAGCGTCGCCAGCTTCGTCGCCCCGGAGACGCGGTCGCCCTTCACGCCCGGGTCGGTGTGCTTGATCGCGAGCTCGACCGACGCGGGGAGCTCGACCGAGATGGGCTTGCCCTCGTACATCGCGACGAACACCGGCTGATTCTCGACGAGGAATCGCGTGTCGTCGCCCAGGACCGACTCCTCGATCGGCATCTGGTCGTACGTCTGCGAGTCCATGAAGATCCAGCTGTCGCCGTCGTGGTACAGGTAGCTCATCTCGCGCTTGTCGAGGATCGCCTGATCGACCTTCACCCCTGCGTTGAACGTCCGCTCCACGACCGCGCCGCTCCGCACGTTGCGCAGCTTCGTGCGTACGACCGCCTGACCTTTGCCCGGCTTGTGGTGCTGGAAGAACAGCACCTGCCACAGGTTGCCCTCGATGTTGAGGACCATCCCGTTCTTGAGGTCGTTCGTGGAAACCATAGGCGCGGGATTCTACCGGCTCAGCGCTGGCTCTGGTCGCGGTGGCAAACCGCTTCGAGCATGAAGCCGTGCGGATCGAGCCAGAAGGTCGCGTAGTAGCCCTCGTGGTACTCGGGCCACTCCTTCGGCGCGTGGAGGACCTCGTCCCCGCGCTCGATCACCCAGGCGTGCGCCGCCTCGACCGCCGCGCGCGTCATCACCATGAAGGCCAGATGCTGGAGCCCCGTGCGATGCCGTGAGTAGTCCGACGACTCGAGCGTGGGATAGAAGAAGATCCGCGTCCCCGGCTTGCCGCCGACCGGCTGGTACGAGAACTGATCGTCGGTCGCGAAGAAAGATTCGTACCCGAGCAACGGCATCAGCGCGTCGTAGTACTTCTTCGCGCCCGCCAGATCGGGGACGCTGAGGCCAAGGTGACCGAGCGCCACGGCTAGACGCGGATCAATTCTCTGGGAGAACGCGTCAGCACGTCGCAGCCGTCATCGGTCACGACGACGAGGTCCTCGATCCTGACGCCGCCCAACCCCGGCACGTAGATCCCCGGCTCGACGGTGACGGCCATCCCCGGCGCGAGCACGTCGTCGCTCCCCCGCCGGATGCCGGGCGCCTCGTGCACCTCGAGCCCGCAACCGTGGCCGGTGCCGTGTCCGAAGGAATGCCCGGCCGCCTCGACGATATCCCGAGCGGCGGCGTCGACATCGGAACCGCTGCGCCCGGCCGCGACCGCCTCCACCCCGGCGAGCTGCGCCGTGCGGACGACCTCGTAGATCTTCTCGAGCTCGGGCTCGAGGTCGCCGAACGCGATCGTCCGCGTCATGTCCGAGTGGTAGCCGTCCTTCGTTGCGCCGAAGTCGAGCTTCACGATGTCGCCGCGACGCAACCGGCGTTCCTTTGGGCTGTGGTGCGGCTCGGCGGCGTTCTCGCCGAAGGCAACGATCGTAGGGAACGATAGACCGTCCGAGCCGGCGCGCCGCATCGCGTCCTCGAGCTCGGCGGCGACCTCGACCTCGGTCATGCCCTCCCTCAGACGCGAAAGCAGAGCGGTGAGGCCCTCGTCGCCGATCGCCGAAGCGCGACGCATCGCCTCGACCTCGGCGGCGTCCTTGACCTTGCGCAACTCCTCGACGACGGCAGTCGTTTCCACGAGCTCGACCGACGGCATGTTCTCGTGCCACTGGCGCGCGGTGGCGAGCGTGACGTGCGAGGCCTCGATCGCGAGCTTGGTGATCCCGGCGCCTGTTATCTGTGCAGCGAGCACTTTGTCGGCGTCCTTCGGCGGGATGACACGTCGCGCCTCGGAAACCTCCTTAGCGGACTGCTCCTCGTAGCGCGAGTCGGTGAAGAACACATCCTCGGCCCCGACGAGCACGATGCCGGCCGACCCGGAGAAGCCGGTCAGATACCGAACGTTGACGAGCTTCGTGACGAGCATCGCGTCGGCGCCGAGATGGGGCAGCCGCTCGCGGATACGGTCGCGTCGAGCCTTGCTCATGCACATCCCCCTGGAATCATTCCGTCCGTGCCCCCTTTTGGGGGACTCCTACCATACCGGCGATCGCGTCGAGTGCCAGCGTGTACCCGTTCACTCCCAATCCGGCGATCACGCCCTTCGCGATGCCCGAGACGAGCGAGAGCCGCCGGAACGGTTCGCGCGCGTGGATGTTCGAGATGTGCACCTCGACGACCGGAAGCCCCGTCGCTTCGAGCGCTTCGCGCAAGGGATACGAGAAGTGGGTGAGGGCCGCGGGGTTGATCATGATCGCCGCGGCTCCCCGGCCGCGTGCGCCGTCGACGAGACCGATCAGCGCCTCCTCGTCGTTGGACTGGAAGCACTCGACGGCGAGGCCGAGCTCCGCCGCGCGCTCCCGCAACGCGTTCTCCACCTCGAGCAGCGTCGTCGAGCCGTAGATCTCCGGCTCGCGGGTCCCGAGCTTGTCGAGATTCGGCCCGTTCAGCACGAGCACCAGCGGCGCGCTCACTTGATCCACTCGTAGGCCGCCGCGATCGCGTCGGGCGGGACGTCGGTCACGATCTTCGGTTTGCCCGGCTCCTCGAGCACGATGAACCGCATCCCGGCGTCGTACTTCTTGTCGCCCCGCATCACCTCGAGCAGCGCCCTCAACGGTACGTCACCGGCGCCCCGGGTGGGCAGCCCGAGCGCCTCGAGCACCCGGCGATGCTCGCCCATCCAGTTCGACATCCCGAGCTCGGCCGCCAGCGCGGACGCGAACGTCATCCCCAGCGAGACAGCCTCACCGTGGCGCCACCGCTGATAGCCGCCCAGCGCCTCGAGCGCGTGCCCCAGGGTGTGTCCGTAGTTCAGGTGCGCGCGCTCGCCGCGTTCCGTCTCGTCGCGCTCGACGACACGGACCTTGACGGTGGCCGCGCGCGCGACGATATCGGTGAGCACATCGGGATCCCGCTCGAATATCCCTTCGCGTCCGTCGACCAACTCTTGCAGAAGCGGTGGATCGGCGAGCAGCGCATGCTTGACGACCTCCGCCAGTCCCGAGCGCAGCTCGGGTTCCGGCAGCGTCGCCAGGGCCGTGATGTCGGCGAGCACCGCGACCGGCTGATGGAACGCACCGACGAGGTTCTTTCCCTCCGGCAGGTTCACGCCGGTCTTGCCGCCGATCGCGGCGTCGACCTGCCCCAGGAGCGTCGTCGGCACGTGTGCGACGGCGAGCCCGCGGTGGTAGACGGCGCCGACGAACCCGGCGAGGTCCGTCGTCACGCCGCCCCCGACGCCGAGCACCAAGTCGCCGCGATGCAGGCCGTTGTTCGCGAACGCGCGGAGCAGCGCCTCGGTGTTGTCGATCGTCTTGGCGCCTTCCCCCGGCTCGATCGCGAACGACGCCGTGCGGCGGCCGGATTGCTCGAGTCCGACCCCGACCCGCTGCCCGTGCAGCGCCTGCACGTTCGCATCCGTGACGACCGCGACGACCTCGCTGCGTTCCGGGATCGGGATCAGTTCCGCCGCGCGCTCCATCAGGCCCGGCCCGACCCAGACCGAGTACCCGCCCGTCGAGGCGGCGACCTTGATCTCGACGACGCCGTCGCTCATCCGAGCCGCTCCACGATCTCCCGCGCGACCTCGTCCGGCGTCCGTCCATCGGTGTCGACGATCAGCTCGGCCGCCGACTCGTAGGCGGGGGCGCGTTCCGCGAGGAGCTTCGGGACCATCTCGGCGGGGTCGCCGCGCAGCATCGGCCGCCCCTCACCGTCGCCGAGCCTCGCGATCAGCTCGTCGATCGACGTGCGCAGGTACACGATCGGGCCGGCGCCCTTGAGCACGCCGTAGTTGCGGACCGACAGGATCGCACCGCCCCCGCACGCGATCACCCGCCCCTCGCGCGCCGCGGCGCGCACGACCGCCTCGCGTTCCAGTGATCGGAAGCCCTCCTCGCCGAGCGCCGCGAAGATCTTCGGGACGGTCGACCGCGCCGATTCCTCGACCATCGCGTCGGTGTCGGTGAATTCGAACCCGTACCGACCGGCGAGGGCCCGTCCGACCGCGGTCTTGCCTGCGGCCATGAACCCGATCAGCACGACACTCCGCGGCGGCATCTCCCCGGTCGCATCTACCGCGAGGCCAGCTCGTCCAGGTAGGCGCGGAGGTTCCGGCGCGTCTCCCCCACCGAGTCGCCGCCGAACTTCTCGAGCATCGCCTCGGCGATCACGAACGCGATCATGGCCTCGCCGACGACGCCGGCCGCGGGAACGGCACACACGTCCGATCGCTGCGTGATGGCGACGGCGTCCTCCTTCGTCGTGACGTCCACGGTCCCGAGCGGCTTGGCGAGCGAGGACAGGGGCTTCATCGCAGCCCGCACACGCAGCGGTCCGCCGGTCGTCATGCCGCCCTCGGTCCCGCCGCTGCGACCGGTGGCGCGGTCGTAGCCACCTTCCGGGGTCCACGCGATCTCGTCGTGCGCCCGCGAGCCGGGGGTCCGTGCCACCTCGAAGCCGGGGCCGACCTCGACGCCCTTGATCGCCTGGATGCTCATCAATGCCTGCGCGAGGCGGCCGTCGATCCGCCGGTCCCAGTGGACGTGCGAGCCCAGTCCGGGCGGGAGGCCGTACACGATCACCTCGAAGACGCCGCCGAGCGTGTCGCCACCCCGGCGAGCTTCCTCGATCGCCTTCTTCATCTCGTCTTCCGCGTCCGCGTCGAGCGTGCGAAGGTCCGAGGAGTCGATCCGCTCGATGTCGCCCGCGCCGGGCAGCTCCTCGGAACTGGATCGGACACCGCCGACCTCGATCACGTGCGACAGCACGGTCGCACCCAGCGCCGACAGCAGCGACTTGCAGACGGCGCCGACGGCGACGCGGGCGGCGGTCTCCCTGGCGGACGCCCGCTCCAGGATGCTGCGCGCGTCGCCGAACCCGTACTTCTGCATCCCGACGAGGTCGGCGTGCCCGGGCCGGGGCCGCGTGAGCGCGGGATCTTCGAGCTCGGCGTCTTCTTCTTCGACCGCCATGATCCGCTGCCACTTCGGCCATTCGGTGTTGTGGACGACCAACGAGATCGGCGATCCGATCGTGCGGCCGTGCCGCACGCCGCCGAGGATGTCGAGCCGGTCCTCCTCGAGCTTCATCCGGGTCCCGCGGCCGTAGCCGTGCCGGCGGCGGGCGAGCTCGCCCTTGAGGAGCTTCGCCGAGACAGGGACCCCCGAGACCATGCCCTCGAGCACGGCCGTGAGCGCGGGGCCGTGGGATTCGCCGGCGGTCAGGAAACGGAGCATGCGGCCATCTTACCGGCGGTTTCCGGGCGCCCAGGCGCAGTTCGGAGCGCGCCGCTCAGGCGCGGGGCAGGTTCCGGACCTCGAATCCGTCCGGCCCGGCGACGATGAAGATCCGCCGGACCTCGCCGGCAGCTCCGAGGCGCCCCACCGCTTTGCCGTCGACGGTGAGCGCGACGGCCGCAGCGTTGCCCACGAGCATCTCGATCCGCTCCGCATCCGCGAAGGATCGCGACCAGCCGGCGGGTGCGGTGCCTTCGAAGACGACCGCGCCGTCGACCGTAACCCGGAGCCAGCTGCGACCGGTGGTCTGGACGAGTGCCCCCGCCGGAGCCTGCCCCACGGGACCTCGCGGGAGGTCCTCTTCAGCGGCGGCCGTCACGCCGCCTGGTGCGGCCATCAGCGACGGGATCGCGGCCGCCAGGTCCGCAGGGTCGACCGCGGTCTTCGAGGGCGCGAGTGGGTCCTGCGACCCCACGACGAGCAGGATGCTGAGCACCGCGGCGCCGGCGAGCATCAGCACCCGTCCGCGGATGCCGCCCGGCGGCGGAACCTTCGACAGGACGGCGAGGGTCGGCGCCACCGGCGGCGGCTCGTATGGAGCCAGCAGCTGGAGCAAAGGCTCGGTTTCGATGCGCAGATAGCGCGTGTACTCGCGCAGGAACGCGCGGGCGTACATCGGCGCCGGGAACGCATCCATCGGCGCGCCGCGCTCGAGGGCGTTCAGGTATCGAGGGGCGATCCGCGTGTCGCGGGCGGCCTGTGCGAGCGAGATCCGGCGACGACGGCGGGCCTTGCGAAGCGCGGTGCCCAGATCTTCGCCGGGGTTGATCGCGCGGATCCGGGGGGGTCTGCTCGAGGGAAGGAGACGGAAGGATGTGGACTCGGACGTCTCGCCGCCCGGCCGTTCGATCTCCACCGCTGCCACGGACGACGTCCCTTTCGATAGATGCCTGCGATCGATGGGGAAGCCGAGCAGGGTTTTTCCCGGACGAATCACCCGTCAAACATTGCAAGCCACTCAAAAACAGAGGAACGGCCGTTCGGGCTGATCGGCCGTTCCTCGACGTTTCACTCCGCCGCACGGAGCTCCCCCTAAGAACCCGGCGGCGGAGTGGGTGAAGCCTCTACTTGAATACCTGCTGGCCCTCACACAAGGTGAACTGCTCGTCACCGAAAACGAACGTGCCGCATTCCGCGGACAACGACTTCACGCGGTAGGAGCCGGCGAACGTCTCGCCCTCGGACACCTCGTACTCCTGACCGTCGACGATCACCGTCGCGACGCGGTTCGCACCGGATCCGCTGATGCTCACGAGCGTGACGCGCTGCGCGCTGCCGTCGCCTCCGGTCGGGCCGCCCGTCGGGCCCGGCGAAGCGCCCGGCGTGGGCGTTCCACCGATCCCGCCCCCCGCGGTGACGAGCGGCCGGAACGGATCCTTGCCTTCGAAGAAGTCGATCGTCTCCGGAGGCCCGGTCGGCGAAGACGTCGGCGCGACCGTCGGAGTTGCCGTCGCGCGCGGCGTGCTGGTCCTGTCGGGGGTCGGGAAGGCCTCGGGCTCCTCCCCGCCGCCCGACAGGAACAGCAGATACACGACCGCCAGGATGGCGATGATCCCGAACAGGATGATGAGCGCGCGCTCGCGCGGCTGGAGCCGCTGCCAGCGACCGCCCTCTTCCAGCTCAACCGTCATCGCGGTCTCCTATCCACCCGGCGTCGAAGTCGGAGCCGGGGTGGGAGCCGCTCCACCCGAGCTCACGGCTGGCTGCACGACGTACATGCGGAACGTGATCGTGGAACCGAGCGTGAACAGTTGGGAAACTTCGTCCGTTTGCGGCGTGATCGCGATCGAGGTGACCTCGACCACGCGCTGAAGCTCCTCGAGCCGCGTCAGGAACGACTGCAACCGGAAGAACCCTCCGATCACCTGCACCGTGCACGACACGGTTGAGACGCCGGCCCGGCCGGTCACCGCGGACGGCGGGCTCGGCGCGATCGAACGCAGATCCACACCCGACGCGGTCGCGGCGGTCTGGAGCTGGCGGATCAGCGACGGGAGGTCGGGCGTCGGCGGAAGCAGCCGGTCGAACACGGCCAGCCGCGCGCGTGTGGTCGGCTCGTCCCGCTGGGCCTGCTGGAGCTGACGCAGGCGGTTCCGCAACGTCTGGCCTTCGTCTTCCGCCTGCTCGATCTGGTCCCGGACCTCGCTGATGTCCTTGAGCTTCGGACTCAGCAGGAACAGGAAGAAGATCGCCACGATCGCGACGGCGGCGACGGCTGCGAGCACATAGCGGCGCATCATGGCTGTCGCTGACCTCCCGGCTGGTTGCGACGCAGCGCCTCCTGCGACAGCTGCACCGAGGAGTTGAAGTCGACCAGCGTCTGAACGTCGTCCGAGGTCTTCGACGAAAGCGACAGGTACGGGAACAGGAACTCATCCACGCCGGTGAGCCGGCTGAGCCACCGCGCCACGTCGAGGTGGGTGAATGTGCTCCCGGAGACTTGGATCGTGCCGATGGGCCCGGTCGTCGGCGGCGGTGCGACGGCCCCGGCCGCCACCTGAACCGACCCGGAGAAGTTCGTCAGCCAGACGTCGGACGGGATGACCAGGCTGATGTTGTTGAGCAGCAAGCTCCAGCGGACCTCGCCGGCCGTCAGCTGGCCGAGGAGCTGCTCCTTCGTGCGCAGCGTCTGCTGAAGCTGCGCGAACCCCTGAAGCTGCGTCACCTGGCGCTGGAGACGCGAG
>DATFGK010000121.1:0-12537 GCA_035249485.1 Actinomycetota bacterium
GGGATCCCGAACTCGCGCGCGACGACCGCCGCGTGCGAGAGCTGCCCGCCCATGTCGGTGACCACCGCCGACGCGTACCCGAACAGAGGCGTCCATCCGGTGTCGGTGAGCCGGGCGACGAGCACCTCTCCCGGCTGAAGATCGTCCGAAGCGCCCGAGTGCAGGATCCGCACCGACCCCCTGGCGACGCCGGGTGATGCGGGGAGGCCCTTGAGCGTCGAACCGGGCGGGAGCTGTTCTTCGGCCGTGCCCGACTGCGGCTCCCACGTCCCGTTGAACGTGATCGGCATCTTCGTCTTGAGGAGCCGCTCGCGCTCGGCGCGTCTGCGGGCGACGATCGCCTTCGCGTCGGCCGGCGGCTCGATCACCTGGTCGAGCGTGAGGTAGAAGACGTCCCCGGGCTCCTCGAGCACCCCGGCGCTCGCGAGCCGGCGCCCCCGCTCCCGTGCGGCGAGCCGGTACTGATGGGTCATCTTCATCGCGGCGTCGCGCGCGCGCTCGCGGGTACGCATGAAGTGGTGCCCGATCTTGGCCAGCGCGCGCACGGTCCCCTTCAGGCTCGCGATCGGTGGAACCGGCCGCTCCGGTGCGGAGAGATGCTTGGCGACCGAGTCGATCAGCAGCTCGGGAGCGTCGCCGAACATGCGGTTCGAAAGCTCCGTCTCCCAGGGGCCGCGGTGTCCGTGGCGCTCGAGCACGTCGTCGACACGCCGCGCGTAGCCGGGGTCGGTCGCCCGGATCTCGGCGAGCGCCTCGACCGGCGGACGGCCGGTGAGGATCTCCGCGACCCGCGGGTTCTTGCGTGCCTCGGCGGCCAGCTGCTGGACCGCGAGCAGCGCGCCCGCGCTCGCGAGCATCTCGCGGCCGCCGCGGATCGAAGCCGCGACGTCGCTTCCGGCCTTCTTCTCGATCGCGCCGAAAACCGCCGCCGACCAGGCCGTCGCCGTCGCGGCCAGCCCCCACGAGAAGACCACCATGTCGTGCATCAGTCCGAGGCGCGCCTCCAGTCGTTCGTCGGCTAAGTCGGCGAGCTCGGGTTCGCCGATCACGAGCGAAGGCACCTGTCGCTCGAAGCGCGCGACTTCTTTCGAGTAGTACGAAAGTTTGGTGACGACCCGCACCCCGGTGCGCGCGGCCTGCGCCTTGGACGGCGCCACCGCATGCTCGTCCGCGCGGACATCGGCGCCGCCGAAGATGAGCTCGTTCCATGCCTCCGGGTCGTACCCCGGCATCTGTTGCGCCATCTCGTGCACGATCGACAGGTTCGCGTAGACCCCGTGCCCGAACATCCCGGTCGATCGATGCCACAGGTGACTCATCAGCGGTTCCTTGATACCGATCGTGTGGCCGACCATCTCGGCGGACGCGCGCATCGCGCGGAGATCGACCTCGACCGACAGCGGCGTGAGCGGGCCGGGGAATGCCTCGGAGGTGTTCGTCGCGGTGTAGATGGCGAAGCGCGCATCGACGAGGTCGTCGAACTCGCCGGCGACGCCGGCCGGCGCGGCGGGAGTCAGCTCCGCCCCGTCCGGCGGCGGCACGCTCAATGGGATGCGCGTGTCCGGATAGTTGGTCCGCCATGGGATCTCGACGCGCTTCTTTCCGGCGTAGAAGAACCACGACGTCGAACGGGCGAAATCCTGCGCCGTGCCGGCGCTCGTCCACGCGGGCCGGAAGCCCCACTCCTCGCGAAGCTTCGTCGTGTCGACGACGGGCATCCACCGCAGGCCCTCGAGCGCGTCGGGGTCCACCTCGACGAGCTCGCGCTCCCACAAGAAGCTGAGAACCTTGCGTACCGCCGACTCGCTCACCGTCACCACGCGCTTGCCGACGATCCGCCCGAGGTCGGCGTTGGTCAGAACGTCGTCGGCGGCGAGATTGACCGCACCGACACGATCACCGAAACACGCGAGCGCGAGGAACCGTCCGACGTCCTCCTGATGGATGAACTGATGCTTGCCGTGGTCGCCCTTGATCTGGAGGACCGTTGGAGTTGCGAAGACGTGCATCCCCATGTTGTCGACCTGCCGTCCGAGCACCACGGCAGCGCGTACGAGCACCGCCGGCGCACCGGACTCGGTGATCATCTTCTCGGCGAGGGTCTTGTTGTAGGGGTAGATCTGGTTCTCGCGCGGCCGCAACGGATCGGACTCGACGAGACGCGGGGGGTTGTCGGGGTTCGCACCGTAGGCGAGCACCGACGACGCGTACACCATCCGCCCGGCTCCGGTCCGCGTCATCGCGTCGAGCACGTTGCGGGTTCCCCCGAGGTCGATCTCGGTGTGCTCCTCCCGGGTCCGCAACGGGGTGACCGTCCAGGCGAGGTGGACGACCACGTCGCAGCCGGCCATCGCCTTCTCGACCTTGACGGCGTCGCGGATGTCGGCGGGGAAGAACTCGACGGACGCCGGGAGGTGGGCCGGGGGACGTCGTGAGAGCGCCACCACGTCGTGGCCCTTCGCCCACAGCCGGCGCGTGACGTCGCGACCGAACACGCCCGACGCGCCCGTAACCAGGATCCTCATCCGGCTCCCGCCTGTCCTTAAGGGTTGAATTAGTTTACCTTTGAGCAGAAGTGCCAGTCCAGAGGGGTTTCCGAAGCCCGTCGTTCGCTTGACCGGCCGACTACTACAAAAATATAATTAGGTTAACTGTAAGGGTTCCGTGAGCCGGATGGCAGCTCGAGCCCGACCCGGCCGAGAGGTGAGTGGTGCTGAAGACGTCGCCCCGTGGAGTGGTTCGCAGCCCGGCGGTGCTCCTCACGGCACGGCACGATGTCGACTTGCCGATGGTCGTCGAGGACGGCGGCCGCACATGGACCTTCCGGCGGCTGGCGGCCGCGGCCGCCGCGGTCGCGCACGAGATCGGGCCGCTCGATGCCGGCGCACGCGTTGCGATCACCGCGCCGAACGGCGCCGCGTTCCTCGCCGCGTTGAACGGCGTGTGGATCGCCGGCGGCGTGCCCGCCCCGGTCTCGTCGGCGCTGCCCGCCCACGAACGTGAGGGCGTGCTCGAGACCTTGCAGCCGGACATCGTGGTCGCGGCGGCCGGGCTGGGGCTGGACGAGAAGGTATCGCTCGACCCGGCAGCGCTGTTCGAGGCGGACGGAACCGTGCCCGACGCCCCGCTCGTGGGGCTCGACGAGCCGGCGCTGATCCTGTTCACCTCCGGGACGACGGGCTTGCCGAAAGGCGTCGTGTACAGCATGCGGATGGCGTGGGGTCTGATCGACCGCATCGCGTCGCAGGCGGTGGACCCCGACTCGCTCCCGCTGCCGGTCGAGGCGCCGCCCCGTCAGGTCACCGCGACGCCGATGGCCCACATGGCCGGCATCTTCGGCACGCTGTTCTCGATCTGGCGCGGACGCGCGATCATCTCGGTGCCGCGCTTCGAGCCTCGCCGCTTCGCCGAGCTGGTACGGACACACGGCGTCACGAACCTCGCGCTCACGCCGACGATGATGCGGATGCTGCTCGACGGCGACGTCGGTGATCTCGCGCCACCCGCGAAGATCGTGACGACCGGCGCGGCGCCGGTCCCGCCGGCCCTGCGGGAGGAGTTCGAGGGCCGCTTCGGCATCCCGGTGCAGATCTCGTACGGGCAGACCGAGACCGGGGTCATCGCCTTCGAGCCGATCGCGGACCTGCGTGACGGGAGGCGCGACCGTCCGGGCCTCGTCGGCCGCGTGGTGCCGGGGATCCGCCTCCAGATCCGCGCGGTCACGGGCGAGGAGCTTCCGCCGGGGAGCGAAGGCGAGATCTGGGTACAGGGCGGCGACGTGTCGCCGCGACTGATCGGCAGCGACGACGTGCGCATGGACGGCGAGGGCTGGCTCGCGACCGAAGACGTCGGGAGTCTCGACGCCGACGGGTACCTGACGATCTCGGGCCGGGCCCGCGAGGTGATCATCCGCGGCGGCTTCAACGTCGTTCCGGCAGAAGTGGAGCGCGAGCTCATCGCGCACGCGGCGATCGCGGAGGCCGCGGTCGTCGGTGTCCCGGACGGACGGCTCGGCGAGGTCCCGCACGCGTGGGTTCGCCTGGCCCCGGGAGCGACGACGGACGCGGCCGAGCTGACCGAATGGCTGCGCGGCCGCATCTCGCACTACAAGGTGCCGGTGGCGTTCACGTTCGTCGACGACTTCGATCGCACCGAGACCGGGAAGATCCGCAAGCAAGTTCTGCTCGGGAGCGGCGCCGACTAGCGTCCTTCGTGCTCCCGGTCGGTCGGGAGCCCCAGCACACGTTCCGCGATGATGTTGCGCTGGATCTCCGACGTTCCCGTTCCGATCGTGCTCGCGCGCGTGCGCAGGTAGCCGTGCTGCCAGCGTCCCTTCTCGCGCGCGTGCGGTGAGCCGCGCGCGAGGAGGCCTTGCGGGCCTTGCAGCCGCATCGCCACCGAATGCAGGCGCTGCTCGAACTGGCTCACGAACAGCCGGCCGATCGAGCTCTGCGGCCCGGGCTCGCCGTCGCGCAGGATCGCCGACAGGGTCCGGAGCCCGTTGGTGCGCATGATCGAGACGTCGACCAGCGCGCGCGCCAGCTCCTGGCGGATCTCGGGGTCGGCCGAGGCCGGGCGGCCGTGGTATCTCGCCGCGCCGGCCATCTCGAACAGTTCACGCACGATGCGTTCGTATCGGATCGCACTGCCGAGGAAGAGCGTGCTCCGTTCGTGGCCGAGCGCGGTGTGCGCGATGCTCCACCCGCGGTTGACACCGCCGACGATGTTCTCCGACGGGACCGCGACGTCGGTGAAGGTCACCTCGCTGAACTCCGACTCGCCGCTGATCTGCTTGATCGGACGGACCTCGATCCCCGGGGAGGCCATGTCGATGAGCAGGAAGCTGATGCCCTCGTGCTTGGGCGCGTCGGGGTCGGTGCGAACGAGCGCGAAGATCCAGTTCGCGATCTGCGCGCCGCTCGTCCAGATCTTGCGACCGTTCACGACGAACACGTTGCCCTGCCGCTCGGCGCGCGTCTTCAGCGACGCGAGGTCGGACCCGGCGTTCGGCTCGGAGAATCCCTGGCACCAGTGATGGTCGGCGGACAGCATCGGTCGGAGGAAGCGCGTCTTCTGCTCGGGCGTGCCGTGGGTGATCAACGTCGGGCCGAGCAGCCCGACGCCGATCGCGCCGAGCAGCGGCGGCGCGCGATGGAGCGCGAGCTCTTCGTGGTAGATCATCTGCTCGACGACTCCCGTGGCACGGCCGCCGAACTCGACGGGCCAGTGCGGGGCCGCCCAGCCTGCGTCCGCGAGCGTGCGCTGCCAGGCGCGGAGGAACGCGAGCCGTTCCTCCGGCGGCCTCGGCATCGGGCCGGGCAGGTTGGACGCGAGCCAGCCGCGCAGCTGCGCGCGGAACGCGTCGTGCTCTGGCGTGTATGTGAGGTCCACCGGCGTCTCCCGGCCGAAGCGGCCTGGCCCGAAAAGGGAGGAATATAGTATAACTCGTTTAATAATTACAGAAGAACCGGCCGGCGGAAGGACCAGGGATGAACGCGCGGGGGGACTTCGGTTTCCAGCCCCTGATCTCGACGTACGCGCCGCGGCTCGCGGAGATGGACCCGCGCGCGATCCAGTTCGGCATGTCCCTCCAGGCGATCTACGTGTACGGCGCCTTCCGCGACCTGGACGGCGGCCTCTACGGCCTGATCCGCAAGTTCGTCGGACCCCTCACGACCGGGCTCGGACTCATGACCGTGCGCGACGGCGGGCTCCGGCTCGACCCGGCGTCGTTCCGCGGCGCGCGTGGGGCGTCGACGCGGAAGCTCACCGCTGAGGCGCACACGTACGAGGGACAACGCATGCCCGGCGACGAGCCGTTCACGATCCGGGTTACCGACCGCGAGATGTCGTGGTCCGAGGGGGAGCTGATGTCGCTCGACGGAACGCTCGGCGCTCCGGCGATCCAGATCTACATCCCCTCGCACGAAGAGTCCGCGATGTACGCGTCGCAGATCTACCCGGCCGGCGGAACGATCCTCGGCCGCCCGGTGACCGGTTTCATGCTGTTCGACCAGAGCTACATGCCGCCGGGCATCGATTGGAAGGACAGCCGCGTCTTCAACGACCTCGAGTACGCCTGGGGGTCGTTCGCGACCGAGTACGCGGACGGTTCGCTGGAGTGGGGACACGTGTGTCTCGGAAGGCGCCGGTTCTCGTTCGCGGCGATCGCCGACCGTGAGGGGGAGGTTCTCTTCACCACGGATGTGACCGGCGGCGTCGACGTCGGTGCCGACGACTGGGCGGAGCGGATCAGCTTCAGGGCTGCAAACCAGGACTGGGAGTGGCTCCCCGACGCCGACGGCCGGCTCGCCGATTTCTCGGCCGCGCGCCCGGGCTACTTCGCGCAGACCGGCTGGGCGCGGCGGGTCGGCGAGGGCCGAACGGCGACGCGCTGGTTCGCGTGGCAGGAGACGTTCCCCGAGCGGCTCCGTTCCGACGGGTTCCCCTCGGCAACGAGCAAGGCCGCCGCATCTCACTAGGAAGGAGATCCCTC
Source organism: Actinomycetota bacterium (assembly GCA_035249485.1). Classification (GTDB taxonomy): domain Bacteria; phylum Actinomycetota; class AC-67; order AC-67; family AC-67; genus DATFGK01. Next base: position 6,497 of record DATFGK010000121.1, read on the forward strand.
ATGACCGCAGGACGTCCGCGTGGAGACTTCGGGTTCCGTCCGCTGCTCGACGTCTGCGAGCTCGACGGCGAAGCGATGATGCCGACCCGCAATTGGTACGGCATGTCGATGCAGCACCTGTACCTCTACGGCGGATATCGCGACGAGGACGGCGTGCTGTACGCGGTCGAGCGCAAGTTCATCGGGCCGATGAGCGCCGGCCTGTGGCTGATGCAAGCCCGCGACGGCACGCTCCGGATCGATCCCGCGTCTCTGCGGACCGCGCGCGGCGAGACCAAGCGCGACATGTCGTCGAAGGGGCTCGTGTTCCAGGACCAACTGATGCGTCGCGCCGGACCCGGCCGCGACGCCTCGGGCGAGCTCGGCCTGGATCTGCGGATCACGCCGGATCGGCTCTCGTGGACCGAGGGCGACCTGTTCACGCTCGACGGCGGGCTCATCCCGCCGGGGATCCAGTTCTACGTCCCGTCCGAGGACGAGCCGTTCTTCTACGTGAGCTACATCTTCCGTCAGAAGGGCACGATCCTCGGCAAGCCGGTGACCGGCTACACGCTCTTCGATCAGGGCTACTGGCCGGCCGGCCGGGACTGGAAGGACTTCCGTTACTTCAACGACCTCCAGGTGGCGTGGGAGGTCTTCGTCAACGAATTCGACGACGGCTCGGTCGAGTGGGGGCACCTGTGCCTCGGACGCCAGAGCTTCAACTGGGCTGCGGTGCTCGGCGATCACGGGCCGCACGTGCTCTCGACGGACGTGCGCGCGTCGGTCGATCTGGGCGAGAACGACTGGGCGCAGCGCGCGGTGTACGACGTCGCCGGGCAGGCGTACGAGTGGACGCCGGATCCCGGCGGGCAGCTCGCGGAGTTCTCGGCCGCGCGGTGGGGCGGGTATCGCGCGCAAGCCGGATCGACGCGCCGCGTGGGGGAGACCGGGAACGTACGGAACTGGTTCACGTGGCTCGAGACCTTCGGCGACCGGATCCGCGAGGACGGCGTGCCGGCGACGTCGGCGGTCGTGACGGCGGGACGATAGCGATGTCCATCGCGGTCGAAGACCTGCCGCTCCTCGAGCCGATCGACGATCTCTCCATCGCGGAGCACCTCGAGCGCATCCGTCCGGTCCGCGAGCAGAGCTGGATCGCGCGCAGCAGCCGCGGGCTCGAGGTCCTCTCGTACGAGGGGTGCGAGGCGGCGCTCAAGGGCGAGAGCTTCTTCCCGGGGATCCAGCAGATGCTGGCGCAGATGGGCCTCGACAAGGAGTCGATGACCGGAAGCGCGGGGCGGAACATGCTGGTCTCGGAGGGCGCCGACCATCTCGCCGTCCATCGGGTCGTCTCACGCTGGTTCACCCCGAAGCGCATCGAAACGATGCGCGAGCGGGTCGCCGGGCTGGTTTCGGAGCTCGTCGCGCCGATCACCCAGGCCGGCGGCGGCGAGTTCATGTCGCAGGTCGCGCGCAAGGTGCCGGGCCCGGTGTTCTGCTGGATGATCGGGGCCGATCCGGCCGAGGGCGACCGGCTGTTCGGCATATCGGAAGTCATCCTCCGGGCGTTCAGCGGTGACCCGGCGCTCGCGAACGAGGTCGGACAGGCAGCCGCCGACATGCGCGTCTTCGTCCAAGAGGTGATCGATGCGAAGCGCGGGAACCCGGGCGACGACCTCCTCACGATCATGCTCCAAGCCGTCGACGACGGCGACCTGACCGACGAAGACGTGCACACGCTCACCTTCGAGATGCTGAGCGCGTCCACGGACAACACCGCGAACGCCGCGGGCCTCGCCGTGATCGTGCTCGCCCGGCATCCGGATCAATGGAAGACCCTGCACGCGGATCCCGCGGGCCTCGCGCGCAAGGCCGTCGAGGAATGCATGCGCGTCGACCCGCGCGTGCGCGCCGGGCGGAAGTGGGCGCCGTCACCTGCGATGCTGCTCGATCTGGAGGTCCCGGCCGACACGATCCTCGTGCTCGATCTCGTGTCCGCGCATCACGACCCGTCGGTGTTCCCGGATCCGCGGGTCGTCGACATCACGCGGGACCACGCGAAGCCGCAACTCAATTTCGGGATCGGCCGGCATTTCTGCTTGGGCGCTGCGCTCGCGCGCATGGAGATGCAGGTGATCCTGGAACGACTGAGCACCGACTGGGGCGAGCTCGCGTTGGACGGCGAGCCGGTCGTCCATTCGGACGCGAGGGCGCTCGATGCCGGCGTGCGGACTCTTCCGATCTCGGTGACCCGGACCAACGGCGGATAGGGGAGCGTTGAGCGAAGCGCTTCCGATCACCGGCGTTCCTCGCGAAGGACTTCCGAAGCTCGCGCTCGTCACCGGCGACCCGAACCGCATCCCCGTCATCGCGAAGATGCTCGACGGCGTCCGCGAGATCGCCTCGCGACGCGAGTACGTCAGTTGCGTCGGAACGTGGAAGGGCGTCGAGCTCGTCGTGTGTTCCCACGGCGTCGGGGCGCCCGGAGCGATCCTAGCGTTCCACGAGCTCGCGACCGCCGGGGTGGCGACGTTCGTCCGCGCAGGGACCTGCGGCGGTCTCGTCGAATCCATCGCGGACGGCGATCTCGTCATCGCCACTTCAGCCGTCCGACGCGACGGAGTGACCGATCAGATGGTGCCCGAGTCCTTTCCCGCTGTGAGCGATGCCGGTGTTGTGTCGGCGCTCGAACGCGCCGCGTCGCGATCCGGTCATCCGTGGCACCGTGGCATCGTGCTCACGCAAGCGATGTTCTTCCCCGGCGTCCTGGACGACCGGATCGCGACGTACACAGCGGAAGGCGCGATCGCCGTGGAGATGGAGCTCTCCGCCCTGCTCGTCATGGCGAGCATGAAGGGCTTGCGCGCCGGCGGGGTGCTCACGAGCGACGGGAATCCCACGACGTCGTCGGGCCCGGAGTCATACGACCCGCACCGCGACGTCGTGCACCGCGGCGTCGACGCGATGATTGAGGTCGCCCTGGACGCATTGGCCGAGCTCGGATCGTCATGATCTCGCTCGCGTCCTTCACGATCCCGGGCACGAACTTCGAGATCCCGCCCGAGCTGATCCTCGGCGTCGTCACCGGCCTCACGTACTCGCTGATGGGGATGGGATTGACGCTCGTCTACCGGAGCAGCCGGGTCCTCAACTTCGCGCACGGCCAGATGGGGGCGACTGTCGCGCTGCTCGTCCCGTTGCTCGTCATCAACCACCGCGTGAACTACTGGGTTTCGTTGCTCGCCGCGATGGGCGCCGCGGTCGCGCTCGGCGCGCTGATCGAGATGCGCGTCATCCGCAAGCTCGAGCGGGCACCGCGCCTGGTCATGCTGGTCGCGACCATCGGGATCTCGCAGCTCCTTTACGTCATCCAGGCGTTCATCCCGAAGGGACGGCTGGGGACCTCGAGCTTCCCGGTTCCGTTCTCGTGGAGCTTCACGATCGGCGGCGTGGTGCTCGGGCCGGGCGAGATCATGATCTTGCTGTTCGTCCCGTTGCTCGCGGTCGGACTGTCGGCGTTCCTGCGCCGGACGAAGGTCGGGCTGGCCAGCCGCGCTGCGGCCGAGAACATCGACGCGGCGCGTCTCGCCGGCGTTCCGGTGCATCGTGCGTCGCTGGCGATCTGGATCGTGGCGGCGCTGTTCGCCGGGCTCGGCACGATCCTGGTGGGGCCGACCAAGCCGATCACCGAAGGAACGATCGGGCACGACCTGATCCTGCGCGGCCTCGCCGCTGCGATGCTCGGCGGGCTCGTCAGCCTGCGGCTGTCGTTCCTCGGCGGGATCGCGGTCGGCGTCATCGAGTTCCTCGTCGTGTGGAACTATCCGACCGGCGGTGTGCTCGAGGTCGTTCTCTTCATCCTCATCGCCGGCAGCTTCCTTCTGCGCCGCTCGCTCGGACAGATCGCGCGCGGCGGCGAGGGGAGCTCGTGGTCGTTCGGCGGCACGGTTCGTCCGCTCGATCCGCGCGTCCTGGCGCTGCCGCGGATCCGGAGGATCAGGCGCGGCACGCTCGGGATCATCCTCGTCGCGGCGGTCTTCATCCCGCTGTTGCTGAACAACTCGCAGCGGATCTTGATGGCCAGCGTCGTCATCTTCGGGTTGATCGGGTTATCGCTGACCGTGCTGACCGGATACGCGGGGCAGATCTCGCTCGGGCAGTTCGCGTTCGTGGGGATCGGCGCGATCGTCGGGGGCCGGCTCCAGCAGCTCGGCTATCCGGCGGGCGCGGCGATCGTTTGGGCGATCATCGCCGGTGGGGTCGCAGCGCTGATCGTCGGTCTGCCGGCTTTACGGGTGCGCGGACTGTTCCTCGCAGTCACGACGCTCGCGTTCGCGCTCGCGAGCATCTACTGGCTCACGAACCAGGACTGGCTCGTGAAGACGGTCGGAGACGAAAGTTCGCTCCAGATCCAACGGCCGAAGTTCCTCGGCATCGACTTCCAGCGGCCGCTGAACTACTACTGGTTATGCCTCGCCGTCTTAGCGCTGACGGCGACGGCGGTCTGGCATCTCCGCCGGACCGGCGTCGGACGGAGGATCCTCGCGGTCCGCGACAACGAGCCTGCCGCCGCGACGCTGTCGGTCGATCCGCGGCGCGCGAAGCTGACCGCGTTCGTGCTCTCCGGGATGATCGCCAGCATGGCCGGCTACTTCTTCGGCGGGATGCTCGTTCAGTTCGGCGCGCAGACGACGATCATCTTCGGCCCGGCGGAGTCCCTGACGGTCATGTCGATGGCCGTGCTCGGCGGCGTCACGACGGTCACCGGCGTGCTGTGGGGCGCGTTCTTCCTCAAGACGTTCGAGTACTGGTTCGCTCCGCTGGTCGGTTCGACGGCCGGTCCGCGGTTCTCGGTCCTGCTGGCCGGGTACGCCGTGCTGTCGACGGTCCTGTACTACCCGCAAGGCGCGGCCGCCTACGTGTTCGAGCGGCGCGACCGCTGGTTCGAGCGGCTCGCCAGGGGCACGGTGGAACCCGAGCCGGCCGGCGACATGTCGGCGCGGCCGGCGCTGCCCCCCGCCTCTCCGGCCGCTGCTACCGAGCCGCCGGCGTCGCCGGCGCCGGCGATCGAGGCTCGGGACATCCTCGTGAAGTTCGGCGGCATCGTCGCGGTGGACCGCGTGTCGATCACGGCGGCCGAAGGGGAAATCGTCGGCCTCATCGGTCCGAACGGCGCCGGCAAGACCACGCTGTTCGACGTGCTGTCGGGCCAGCTCCGGCCGACCGAGGGACGCGTGCTGCTCGAGGGCAGGGACATAACGAAACTTCGCCCCGAAGAGAGGGCAAAGCTCGGACTCGGGCGAACCTTCCAAGAGGCCCGGTTGTTCGAAGAATTGTCTGTGACCGATGTCTTCAAGCTGGCGCTCGAAGCCCAGGAACCGTCCGAGATCGTTCCTTCGTTGCTCGGGCTCCCTCCGTCGCGCGCGGCCGAGCGCGCCAAGTCGATGCGCGCGCACGAGGTCGTCGAGATGCTCGGGCTCGGCGCGTACGCGTACCGTCACATCGGTGAGCTGTCGACCGGCACGCGCCGCTTCGTGGAGCTCGGCTGCATGATCGCCATGGGCGCGCCGGTGCTCCTGCTCGACGAGCCGACCGCCGGAATCGCCCAGCGCGAGGTCGAGGCGTTCCGGCCCGTGCTGCGCGAGGTCCGCGATCACCTCGGAGCGACGATGATCCTGATCGATCACGACATCCCGATGATGATGGGGCTCGTCGATCGCGTGTACGCGCTCGCGTCGGGCCACATCATCGCGGAGGGCACGCCCGAGCAGGTCCGCGACGACCCGGCCGTGATCGCGTCCTACCTCGGCTCCGACGAGCGGCTGATCCGCCGGTCGGGGAGCGCGGCCGCGGCCGTCGAACGGCTGGTGAAGTCATGAAGCCGGAACGACGGAGCGCGCGGCTGTACTACGTGCTGCTCGGCGTGGCGCTGGGGCTTCTGATCGCGAACCTCGCTCCGGCGGGACGCGTCACCACGATCATCGCCGCGCCCGGCGACACGGGCCCCGGCGACCCCGGCACCGTGAACGGCACCGTCGGGCCCGGCGGGGTCCCGACGA
>DATFGK010000122.1:0-6614 GCA_035249485.1 Actinomycetota bacterium
CGCCGAGCCGCTCGTCGTCACCGGCGTCACCTGGATGAAGGACACCAAGGCGGCCGGCCCGGCCGGGCCGACGGACCCCGTTCCTCTGAACCAGGATCTGGTCCCCGGCGAGGTCACGGTCGAGCTCTTCCGCAAGGACGGAACCAAGGTCACGAAGACCGCCTCGGCGAGCATGACCGGCCTCTTCGAGGTCACGTTCTCGCCCGAGGAGATCGGCAACCTGACCGCCGGCGCCGAGGACAACTTCGAAACGCCGATCCGCATCCGGACAACCGGAACGTACGTCCACCCCGTCAGCGGGGAGTGGGCGACCGGCTCCTCGGACACCGAGCGTGAAGCGGTTGCGCTGTTCACGTCGAAGCCGGATCGCGCCCAGGTACGTGCGCAGTTCATCTCTGAGCGCGGCTGGGTCGCGCCCGGCGAGGAATACATCCACGAGATCGAGTATCGGAACGTCTCGGGCGCGGCCGCCACGGGCGCGAAGATCGTCGAGACGCTCCCGTCGAACGCCGTATTCGTCTCGTCCATCCCGAAGCCGGACTCGGTTTCCGGGAACACGTTCACATGGAACATCGGGAGCATCGCGGACGGGCTCGAGTGGCCGTCCGGCGCGAAGGCCGGTAACCGGATCTTGATCACGGCTCGCGCGGAGACCTTCAAGGAGAATCCCCAGGTCGTTCACCGCGATCTTTCCGCCACCGCCGTCCTGTCGCAGGCCGGCAAGTCCGCGCTGAGCTCGACGACGCACGGCCCGCGCGTGTCGACGCTGGACACGGCCCGCTACGGAGACCGTCCGTTCCCGGTCGTGCTCGTCGACTACCTCGACTTCAAGCACTCGCCGGCGGCGACGGGCTGGACCTTCCACAACCGCATCTCGAACAAGCACAACCCGGCGAGCCTCTACACGCACTACCAGAACATGAGCTACGGCCAGCTCTACCCGGACGGCCGGCTCGCCGCCCTCAATGCGGAGACGACCGCGTTCACCGAAGACACCTTCAAGTGGTCGAACCCGTACCTGAGCGGGAACTCCTGCACCGGGATCACCACCGTGCCGCCCGACGTCGTGGGTCAGGGCCCCACCACCACGTTCACGCCGCCCACCGAGCGCATCGTGGACGGCTGGTACCAGCTGCCCGGCCAGCGCGCGTACTACGGTCAGGACGGTGAGGTCTCCGCCGTCGTTCCGGCGGTGGTCGGCGTCGGCGTGATCGGCGACATCGATTCGGGGTGCGGTCCCACCGGGAAGATGGCGTACGACGCCGCCTCCATCGCCGACCCGGATCTCGACTACAACGAGTTCGACTCGGACCGGAACTGCCTCGTCGACTTCTTCGAGATCGCGTTCCAGGGCCGCGGCGGCAACGGCGACTCGCTGATCAACGGCGGGTACGACAACGTCTGGCCGCACTCCGGGAACCTCACGGACTCGTTCATCGATCCCGCCACGGGCGTCTCCGGCTACGAATCCAACGACCAGTGCCGCGACCGGTTGGAACGGCCGCTGTGGTTCACCGACGACTCACGGCAGGAGCAGACGACGAAGGACATGGGCGACGACCTGAAGGCCTACTCCCGCGTCGGTCCGTACAACGTGAACCCGGAGAACGGCACGACGAGCGTGTTCGCGCATGAGTACGGCCATTCGCTCGGGCTCCCGGACCTCTACTCCGGCGGTGGACGCACGACGATCGACTACTGGGACCTCATGGCCACGGACGGGTTCCAGTACATGAGCGTGTTCTCCCGTCAGGACCTCGGCTGGGTCGTCCCGAAGCGCACCACCGCCAACATGAAGGGAACCTTGCAGGAGTCCAAGGTGGACACACATCGGATCGAGGCGCTCGACGCGAACGGCGAGCCGTACGTCCTCTCAGGTCCGGACGTCCACAACGGAGACGCGTTCTACGTCGAGCTCCCACACCGGACCCTGTTCAGCAAGGTGCCGAGCGGGACCCACGCGTTCTATTCGACGGCGGGGAACTCGTTCGGGTGTCCGGGGAAGACGCTCGACATCAACCTCGACAACACCCGATCCGCGCCCGAAGGCACGAACCTCACGCTTTCGTTCAAGTCCTGGTACGAGATCGAGTGGGACTTCGACTACGGGTTCGTTCTGCTCTCGACGGACCACGGCAAGACGTGGACCAGCGTCGCTTCGAGCGCCGGACGGACGACGCCGGCCGTCTACAACCCGAACCAGAGCGCGTGCCAGGACAAGTACGGCAACGGGATCACCGGGTCTTCGACGTCTGGTGAATTCCCGAGCAACCTTGCCGACCGGCAGCAGGGCATCCTGACGCCACCCGAGTTCATCGACGACTCGTACGACATCTCGGCGTGCGCCGGCACGGGCTGTGTCGTGCGGCTCGCGTACGCGACCGACGTGGGCCTGGCGATGAAGGGCTGGGTTCTCGACGACCTCAAGGTCGCCGGAAGCGACGGGAAGACGTACTTCTCGGACGACATGGAGCAACCGAGGCTCGGGTACAACATCGGCGGATTCCTCCGGTTCGCGACCGGCCCGTCGACCTTCGATCACGGTTACTACATCGAGCTCCGGGACCGCGTCGGCAACGATTACGACTCGGCCGGTCAGGGCGACCGTCATCCCTTGACCTGGATCCCGGGAATCTCGATCTGGTACACGGACGAGGCGCACGGCTACGGCAACGCCGGCGTGAGCGACCCGCCCGCGCAGACCGTCGTGGACCCGCGCAGCCAGTCGACCGAGCTCAACCCCGAGCTCGACGACGCATCCTTCTTCCCCCTGCCGGGGCTGAACCGGTTCGACGACACGTCGTGGGCCGACAACTACGTCGACGAGACCGAGGCACCGTGGGGCTTCAAGTTCGACTGCGTCGGGGTCGACGTCCAATCGATCACGGGCCTCGGAAAGCTCGGCAGCGCGAAGGCGACGCTGGGGCTCAGCTCGTCGCCGTCGAAGTGCCTCAAGGTACTGAGCGCTGCCCAAGCCAACCCGAAGCCGGTCGCCGGGAAGCCGAAGCCGGCCCCGGCCGGGAAGCCGCTGCCGGCCACCGGGGTCGGAGACGCGCCGATCTGGATCGTCGGTGTGGCATTCGCCGGCGCCCTGGCGCTCCGGCGCTGGACCCGAGCCACGCGCACCGGCTGACGTCTTCAAGACGACCTCGAGAGGCCCTCATCCGAGGGCCTCTCGTTGTTTCCGCAGGTCAGACGTTCCTGTCGCACCCTGCTGCTAGCTTCGACCCGACGGTGATGGCGACACCGACGAGACGGGAGCAGCGATGGAAGCCAAGGACGGTCGGATCGATCTCACGGGGATGCTCATCTCCTGCGACGACTGCCGGATGCAGGGCACCGACGCCTGCGGGGATTGTGTCGTCACTTACATGCTCGACCGGCCGGATGGAGCCGTCGTCTTCGACGCTGCCGAGGAGCGAGCACTACGCGAGATGAGCAAAGCCGGGCTCCTGCCCCCCGTGAAGTGGGAGAGCCGGACCGAGACGGGATGAGACCCCCAGGGACCGTGGCGGGCAGCGGCCGCCCGCCCGGGCCCTACCAACATGCTTGCGACCCGATGCCGCCCTGGGATTGAATGCCGGGCGTGAGCAGCGGATTCGCTCCACCGACCCCATCCACCGGCCTCGGAGACGGCCTTTGATCAAGCTCCGGGTGGTCGGATCTTCCAACGACCTCGAGAACCTCATCCTCACTTCCAAGAAGCAGGGGCGGCGGGGCAGCCACGTCGTTGCGATCGACGAGAAGCTCTTCCGAACGCTCGAGGACGTCGTCCGGAAGCGCCGGGCCGCACAGAAGGGCGAGCAGCAGGTGCGCCGGGCGAACCTCCGGCCCAAGCTGGCGCCCCGCGAGATCCAGCAGCTTCTGCGCGCCGGCAAACCGGTCGATCAGGTCGCCAGGCTCGCCGGCGTGGACGCGCCATGGATCGAGCGGTTCCTCGGACCGGTACTCGACGAGCGGGCCGTCGCGATCCAGGACTCCCAGCGCGCGCGGCTCGAGAAGCCGCGGCTCGGGCTCTCGAGCTTGCCGCTCGGGGAGGCCGTGGCGCGGAACCTCCGCGCGCGCCGGGTTCGGATCACCGACGACGAGCTGAAGTCGGCGTGGGACGCGTCACGCTCCGACTCGCAACCATGGGTGATCACGCTGACGTTCTCGTACCGGGGGCGTGAGCAACGCGCGATGTGGCGCTTCGATCCGCGGACCGGCGAAGTGTCCGCGGCCAACCGGCTCGGCAGCGACGTCGGCTGGGTGGCCGACCGCCGCTCGGCCCCGAGCTCCCCCCGACCGTCGGCGCGGCGGACGGCAGCCAAGCCGGCTCGCAAGAAGGCGCCGGCGAAGAAGACCGGCCGAAAGAAGGCCGCGTCGAAGAAGCCCGCGCGCAAGAAGGTGGCGCGCAAGAAGGTGGCGCGCAAGAAGGTCGCGCGCAAGAAGGTCGCGCGCAAGAAGGTCGCGAAACGTCGCGCTCCTGCAAAGCCGCGGACCGCGCCGAAGCGCCGCACCACCAGCAAGCGCCGCACCACCACCAAGCGCGCGACGCCCAAGCGTCGCACCACCGCCCGTCGCGCAGCGCCGAAGCGCCGGACCGCCTCGCGACGGCGCACCCCGAAGCGGCGCACGCGCTAGCCTCTCCCGCGCGATGGCCGACGACTCCCGCAAGGTGTTGCTCGTCTACGACGGATCGTCCGTCGGCGATCGCGCGGTGCACGTCACGATCGAGCGCGCGCTGGCGATCCAGGCCTCGGTGACGGTGCTCGGCGTCGTTCCGCCGCGGCTCTGGCGAGCGAAACAGGGTCAGTTCGTGATCCCGCCCGAGAAGCACGACGAGGAGTTCGCTCACGACCAGATCCGACGCGCCCGGCTCGCGATCGGCGAGGCCGGCATCCATTCCGAAGGCCGCGTCATCACAGGCCCGCCGGTGACGGTGATCACCGACGAGGCATCGCACGGCTACGCGGTCGTGGTCCTGGCGACCCGGCCGACTCCGACGGGAGCGCCCGATCTCGCGATGCTCGTCCGCGTGCCCGACGGCTGCGAGCTCGTCGCGGTCACCTGAGCGCGTTCACGACACCGACCCCCGGCCGAACGAGCGGTACGACTCGTGGCCTGCTTCGCACACGAAACGCTCGGCGTAAAGATCGTGGGTCGACATCCCGCCGGCGAAGCGCGTCGGCTCCCCGCACGTCTCGCACGCGGGACCGGTGCGCTCCGATGCGCCTTCGGCGCCTTTTTCGGGCCGGGATTCGTCCATCGCCGGGCAAGCCTACTGCGTGCGTAGGATGGCGGCGATGAGTCGCCGACGGCTGAGATTGGCGATCGTCGCCGTGCTCGTCGGCGCAGCCGGCCTCGCGGCCGGCTCGGCGTCCGCGGCTCCCGAGGCGCAGCGATCTCGAGCGAGGCTCGAGGACCACTTCACCGGCGACGACATCGAGCGTTCCCGGCGCTACAACGGGCCGCGTTACGCGCTGTCGTTCGCAGCGATCGCTACCGGACTCGTCGCCGGCGCGGCGATGGGGCTCGGGCCAGGCGTGCGCCGGCTCGGGCGCTGGTCGGCTTCGGTGTCCGGCGGTCGCTGGTGGCTCCAGGCTCTGATCCTCGCCGGTGTCGTCACCGCGGTGATCGCGATCGTCGAACTGCCGTTCGGGATCGCGCGCTTCACCCACGACCGGAATTTCGAGCTCGTCACCCAGCCGCTCTCCGGTTACCTCGCCGACGCGGCGAAGGGGCTCGGTTTCCAGCTCGTGCTCGCGGCCGTGACCGCGCTCGGGTTCTTCGGCATCGTTCGCCTCCTGCCGCGGGGCTGGCCGCTCGCGGCTGCCGGGTTCGCGGTCGCGCTCACCGTCGCGCTCGTCTATCTGCTGCCGGTCGTGTACGAGCCACTCTTCAACAAGTTCACGCCTGTGGAGGGCGACGTCCGTCGGCGGGTGCTCGCGATCGCGGAGCGCGCGCGCGTTCCCGTCGGCGAAGTGCTCGTCGCCGACGCGAGCCGGCGGACGACGCGCCAGAACGCCTATGTGTCGGGGCTCGGGGCGACGAAGCGCGTCGTGCTCTACGACACGCTGCTCGCGAAGTCGTCGCCCGCAGAAGTGGACCTGGTCGTCGCGCACGAGCTTGCGCACGTCGCGCATCGCGATGTGCTCAAGGGCACGGTGATCGGGTGCGCGGGCGCTGCGCTCGCCGTGCTGGTCATCTGGCGCCTGATGTCTTGGGGGGCGTTACACGAGTGGATCGGCGCGTCCGGGCCCGGCGACCCGCGGTGGCTCCCCTTCCTCGCGGCGCTCCTGGCGGTCGCGTCGTTCGTCACGCTTCCGCTGCAGAACTGGTTCTCGCGCGGGATCGAGGCCGACGCCGACCGCGCCGCGATCGCGTACACGAGCGACCCCGACACCGCGATCGCGGTCGAGGTGAGCCTCGCGCGATCGAACATCGCCGATCTCGAGCCCAACGCAGCAATCGTATGGGCCTTCTACACGCACCCGCCGGTGCTCGAGCGGATCCAGATCGCGCTCGACGCGAAGACACGGCTGCAAGGCGCTACGGCGGGAGGCTGAGCGGTGCGCGTCCTGCTCGTCACCAACGACTTCCCGCCGCGCGTCGGCGGGATCCAGAACTATCTC